>DYIW01000036.1 GCA_020723465.1 Phycisphaera mikurensis | reverse complement strand
ATCATTCATCGCGCACACCATGCACCGGAAGGCGCGTATCCGTCCCCGGAAGCGGCGAAACGGCTGCGATCGCTCCGCACACTCCCTTCCCCTCCCCTTCCCTCCCCTCCGGTTCCGAGCCGAAAAGCCGCGAAGCCCCGCGCCGTGCATTCATTCCGGGGCGGGAGCGGGCTCCTCTCCCGCCCGCGAACGCCTACCTTGAGTATGTGGTCCCGGAGCAGGCCCACCTTGCCCTGAGCATCGAGACGGCGCGCTTGAGGAAGCGGAGCAGCGTTTCCCCAGTGGAGGGGACGGCCGCGCCGCCGTCTCCACCACGCCGCCCGTTCCTTCGCCGCACCGACCCCCGAGCTTCGCCTCCGCCGCTGGCAGGACACCCATCATTCATCGCGCACACCATGCACCGGAAGGCGCGTATCCGTCCCCGGAAGCGGGGAAACGGCTGCGATCGCTCCGCAGACTCCCCTCCCCTCCCCTTCCGGTTCCCAGCCAATCAGCCGCGAAGCCCCGCCCTTCAGGGCCGCGGCGGCAGGAGGACGTAGGCCGTGCCGCCGCGGCGCATCCACACCTGCTCCATCTGCTCCCTCGAGTAGACGAGCCGGCCCGCGCCCGCGTCGGCCGCGGAGTCGTTCACGGCCACGTTGCCGGCCGCGTCGAAGCCGGTCACAACCAGCAAGTGGCCATTGGTCGACTCATAGGGCGCGCCGCTGAGCTGTCCCTTCTGCGCGGCAATGGTGATGATCAGCGGCCGGCCGGCCGCGATCAGGCGCTCCGCCTCGTCCCAGCAGGAGAAACGCGCCAGGAACCCGGGCACGCCGAAGGCGTAGGCGCCCTGCACCGCGCGCGCCCAGTTGCCGTAGATGCCGTGCTCCGCGTCGAAGAGCCGCTCCGCGACCTGCGCCGGTGCCGTTTCCTTCCCGTAGTAGGCGAGGACCATGGCCACCGACACGGGCGAGCACACGCGCCTGCGGATCGCCGGGTCCGCGTCCGTCTGGCTGAAGAAGGGCACGTCGAGCCGCGGCGCGCGCGGCACATCCGGCGCCGCCCGCGACGCGCGGTCCGGCGGGAGCTGCGGCAGGCCGCTGCCGTCGCTCAAGCAGCAGGCCACGCGGCAAATGACGATTGGCCGCGGGCCGCCCTGCGCCGTGACGCGGTACTGCAGGCGGTCGTAGCGCTCGTCGGAACGGAACACGTCGATGTCGACCCTGCCGCCCGCGAAGCTCGTCACGGCTCCCTCCGCCGGCAGGGGCGCGCTGCCCCACGAGCCGATCCGCAGCCACGGCGACCACATGGAAGTCCGCGCGCGGCCCACGCGCATCTCGACCACGAAGCCGGAGCCCGGCGGCACGTCCACGTTCCAGGAGAGGAGCGCCTCATTGAACGCGCGCGCGACCGCGAGCACCGGCGACTCGTGGCACGCGGCCGCGCCGCCCGGCGCCAGCACGACGCCGGGCGCGGGGCCCGCCTCGAGTGGCAGGTGCGCCAACCGGCGCCAGTCCTCCGCGCCCTCGCGCAGGGCGAACTGATGCACCCACGGCTTCTCGGGCTCGGCGCCGCACGGCTCCGCATCCGGCGCGGGCCCTTCGCCCGCGCCGAGGCCGCTGGTCGCGCACTGCACCAGGGCCGCGGCGAGCAGCAGCCCGATCAGGAAGAGCAGCGGGAGGTTCACGGTCTCTCCATGGCCGCGCGGCGGATTCAACGCTTCTCGAGCAGGGCCCGCGCCCTGGCTTCAGCACCCGCGAAGTTGTGGCCGCCGGCCCAGAGGCAGGCGCGCATCTTCTCGTCCTTCGTGCCAGAGGCCAGGCCCTGAAGCAGAGTCAGTTGGGCGAGGTGCAGGCTGGCGTAGCGCGGCGAGTGGCAGGCGGCGCAGCGCGCGGCGTACGAGGCCGGGGACTGGTGCGGCGCGCTCGTGTCGTGGCACTCCTCGCAGGCGACGCGGCCCGCATGTGGACTCGGCGGCCAGGTCTCGACTTCGCCGCCCACGCGCACGCGTCCTTGCAGGCACTCGGCCTCGGCCGCGTGGCAGCCGGCGCAGTCTCGCGGCGCGGGACAATAGACCAGGCTCGCGTGGCAGGCGACGCAGTCCACCACGCGATGCAGGCCGTCGAGCGGGAAGTTCGTGTCGCGGTCGTGCGAGAACCGTTCGCCCGAGACGCTCCAGTCCGCCGTGACGTGGCAGGCGGCGCAGTCCTCCTGGGACAGGCTCCCCTGGTGCGGGTCCTCGTGGCAGCCGGCGCAGTCACGGGGAACGCCGCGGAACGACGCGAACGCGGCGCCTTCCCGCGGCGCGTGGCAGTCCGCGCACGGCGTGGCGAGGTGCGCGCCGGTCAAGGGGAAGGGCGCGAAGTCCTCGTGCCGGAACAGCACGTCCCGGCCGGTGAAGCTCGCGAGGTTGTGGCAGGAAGCGCAGTCGTCCGCGCCGAACTGCCCGCCGTGCGGATCCTCGTGGCAGGCCGCGCACTCATGCAACAGCCCGCGATAGAGGGGCACCTCGCCTGCTGCCTGGCCGCGGTGGCAGGCGTCGCACGCGATTTCGGCGTGCGCGCCTTCAAGCGAAAAGGGAGCGAAGTCCTCGTGGCGGAAGAGCACGTCCCGCCCGGTGAAGCCCGCCTCGGTATGGCACTGCTCGCAGGGAGTGGCCCCGAACTGCCCGGCGTGCGGGTCCTCGTGGCAGGCCGCGCACTCCATGCCGATCTCCTTGAAGCGCGCCGCGCCGAGCGGCTTTCCCGGCCCCGGCGGCTCGTGGCAGGCCTCGCAGTCGAGCGCCGCGTGCGCTTCGAGCAGGGGGTAGCGCGAGTCGCGGTCGTGATCGAAGGAGAGGTGGCGGCCGCCCCACTCCTCTTCGTCGTGGCAGGTGGCGCAGGCGCTGCCGCCGGCGCTGAGCTCGCCGCGGTGCGGATCGTCGTGGCACACGCCGCAATCGCCGTAGGCGATGCCGATGTAGCGGAAGCCCGCCGCGCCGGTGTGGCACTCCTCGCACTGGAGCTGCGCGTGCGCCCCGCGCAGCGGGAAGAGCGCGCGCAGGTGGTTGAACGTCTCGCGCTCGAAGTCGACGATCGACTCGACGTGGTCGGGGTGGCAGGCCACGCACTCGCCAGTGAGGTCGCGGCCGTGGTGGCCGGAGGCGGCGCTCAAGCGCTCCGCGATCTCCTCGTGGCAGGCCAGGCACTTCGCCGAGGGCACGGCCGCGGTCAAGACGTGGCAGGCATTGCAGTCTTGAAGCTCCGCTTCGTTCCGATGCGCGGCCGTGAGCGGCGCCGGCTCCACCACCAGGCGCGGATCGTGCGCCAGGCGCCGCACCGGCTCGGCCGCGGGCGCGAGCGCGCACCAGCGATAGAGGAGCGCGCCCAGCACGGCCAGCACGGCGGCGAGCAGGACCAGCACGGTGCGGTTCACGGCCGGCCCTCTCCCTGCTCTTCCGGCAGCGGGTACGCGAGCGCGTGGTGCTCGCGCGCGTAGCGCGCGTCCACCCGGCCCGTGAACACGACGGGCAGGGCCTTGCGCGTCGCGGGCAGGACGAGCGCCAGGCAGAGGTGCCCGAGCAGGAGCGGCACGGCGAGAGCGGCGCAGATGACGTGGGTGTACCAGGGCAGGAGCGCGCCAGGCCAGTACCACATGATGAGGCCGGTGGCGAAGAACAGCGGGATCATGGCCATCAGGGCCAGCATGTGCACCTTCTGGCCGGGGTTGAACTTGCCGCAGGGAGGCGCCTTGCGGCCGGGCAGGAGCGCGCGGGCGGGAGCGAGCAGGAGCCAGGCGAGGTCGCGCCGGCCGAAGCGCAGGGCCGTGCCCGCGTTCCGGAGCAGGACGCGCGTGTCGCCGCCGAAAAACACCAGGAAGAGCGCGGCCGGCAGCGTCCAGCCGGCGATCTTGTGGATCAGCACGAGCGTGTCCTCGCCCGCGATGGCGACGCCGAAGCGCCGGGAGGCGAGCAAGAGCCCGCCGCTCCCCAGCAGCGTGAAGTAGGGGAGCGCATGCGCCCAGTGGAAGACGCGCTCCGTGAGACCGAAGCGCAGGACGGTGCCCTCGCGGCGCTTCGCGCTCACGGCAGGCTCCAGTCCTGCTGGAAGAACACGACGTCCGGGCCGGACTCCTTGCCGGTCGCGACCGACACGCGCAGCGCCGTGGCCTCCGGCGGCAAGCTGGCCGTGAACGTGCGCGGCTCGCCGAGCGCCAGCGCCTCGCCCAGCTCCTTGAACAGCTCCCAGTCGCGCGTGGCCACGACCGCGCCCGCGCGGTCCAGGCCGGCGAAGGTCACGCGCACGCGCCGGAAGCCGAAGTCGCCGGTCGGAATGAGGTGCGGCAGGCGGTTCTCCAGGCTGAGCGCCACGCTCACCGCGCCGCGCTCGCGCACGCGGCTGCGGATCTCCACGCGCAGCGCGTCCTCGAAGTTGGCGACCGCGTCAAGCTGGAAGGTGTGGCGCCGCCCCGGGAACTCGTCTTCCAGGGCGACGAGCGCGCTGGAGAGCACGTCCGTCGCCTGAGTCAGCGTGCGCGTCACGCGCGGCATGTGGCAGTCCTGGCAGGAGCGCTTGCCCAGGTCAGGCGCGCGCTGCCACTCGGCGAAGGTGCCCTCGTGGCACGTCCCGCACAGCTCGGACGCGAGGAAGATCTGCTGCTCCGGGACCACCGGGTGCGGCCTCGCCGGCAGGGACGCCGGCGCCGGCCCGGCGTGCGCGCAGTCCTGCAGGTGACAGCTCACGCACGTCACGCCCTCCTCGCGTCGCGCCGAGCGCAGGACCGGCACTCCCTCGGTGAACACGGTCGCGGGCGCGTGGCAGCCCAGGCACTCCACCAGCCGATGTTCCGACGTGGCGGCGACGAAGGCCGGCCGCACCCACGCTTCCGCGTGCGCGGACGCGCGGAACTCCTCGAAGATGGCCACGTGGCACTCGCCGCACTGCTCGGCGCTCGGCGCCACGTCCTCCACCAAGGTCAGATGCTCGTACCCGCCGGCCACGCAGCCGGCGATGACGATGGCGGCACAGGCGAGCAGCGCGCGCGCCTCAGCCATCGCCCCCCTCCAGCAGCCGCGCGGTCGCGCGCCCCAGGGCCGCCTGCAGCCGCGCGCGCCCCTCCTCGTCCACGTCGAGCGCCTTCGCCGCCACGCCGTCGCAGAAGCGGCAGGCGCCGCAGCCGCGGGCGCAGCCCGGATCGTGCCGGGCGAAGTGCTCGACGAAGCCGTCCAAGGCGGAGGCCGCGACCCGCACCGGCCGCGGCGGCGGCCCGGCCGCGCCGCTCGCGCGCCAGGCCGCGGCGAGCTGGGCGTCCCACACCAGGTCCATCATGTCGCCGTCGAAGGCGCGCGCGAGATACGCCTGCGCGCAGCGCGCCAGCCAGTCGCTCGAGCGGCCGCGCCCGGCGATCTTGATGGCGCACACGCCCGCCTCCTCGTAGTGACGCACGTCCTGCGGGCGAAACCACGAGCCCTTCACGAACTCCACCGGGCTCGCCAGCTTGTCGAGGTTGCAGTTCAACAGCGAGAAGGCCTCGTAGCGCGCCGGCGCGGCGTCGGCCGACGCATGCGACACCGAGTTGTAGCAGTAGGTCTCGTAGGGGCAATGGAGCAGGCAGGGATGATTGCACAACGCCTCGAGCTCCAGGTCCGGGCACTCGCGTCGCAGGCGGCGGATGAAGGCGAAGTCGCGGATCGTGTCCGGGTCGAGGATCAGGCGCGCGGCGCCGCGGCGCCGGTAGTGCAGCGCCTCGCGCGTGGAGCGGGTGAAGGCGACCGACGAGACGTGGATGCGGAGCTCGGGGGCGTGGCGCGCCGCCAGGTCGATGAGGTACGGGCTGGCCAGGACGAGGGCGGTGCAGCCAACGTCCCGGGCGAAGAAGAGCTCGTCGATGAAGCGCCGGCGCTCGGCTAGATCGAACTCGCGATTGCCGGTGCAGCTCGAGTTCAGCAGGCAGTTGAAGCCGAAGCCGCGCGCGCGCGCCGCGGCCACGTGGCGGGCGAAGGCCGCGCGCTCCACCTGCGGCAGGCTCTGGCGCGGCCGGCCGCAGCCGGTGGGCGAAACGGGCAGAGAGCCGTACAGCTCCGCGACCTGGATGGCGCGGCCGCGCGCGTCCTCGTTGGCCTGTTGCAGCTGCTCGAGCAAGACGTCCTCGAAGGAGGTGGGCATGACGATGCGCATCATGGGGGTCGCTCCAGGCAGCCGATTTCGCGGAGGAAGTCGAGCGCCGCGGCCGCGCACGCGTCCTCGCATCCCAGGAAGAAGTGGTCCGCGCGCTCGAGCACCGCGACGTGCGCGCCCGGGAAGAGGCGCGCGAGCTCGCCTTGCGCCGGCGCCGGGTCGAGGGCGTCCTCGCCCGCGAGGACGATGAGGCACGGGCCCTTCCGCGCGCTGAGCGGCGCGAAGTCGAGCCGCCCGAGCGGCGGCGCCACCAGCACGAGCGGCAGGTCGAGGCCGAGACGTTCGGCCAGGCAGAGCGCCACGAAGGCGCCGTAGCTGTACCCGCCGAGCAGCGCCGGAACGAAGAGGCGCGCGGCCCGCGCGTGCGCCTCAACCGCGTCCGCGAGCGCGCCTTCGTGCTCTCCCCGCTCGGTCACGCCCCGCCAGTACTCCCAGCGCTGCACTCCGGGCAGGGCGGCGCGGCTCCCTCCCACCGAGCGGTAGTTGAAGCGCAGCACCGGGAAGCCCGCGCCGGCCAGGGCGCGGGCGAGGGCGCGCAGCACGTTGTTGTCCAGGTCGCCGCCGAGGTGCGGCTGCGGAGGACAGAGAATCGCCCCGTCGCCGCGCGCGGCCTCGGGGAAGGTGCAGGCGATCTCGATGCGCTCGTCCGGCCGCGCGGGAAGATGGCGCGTCTCGTGCAGGCTCAAGTCCATCAGTAGAGCCCCCGCTCGGCCTGCTCGGCCGCGATCGGTTCGGGATCGCGCACGCCGAGCGGCGCGAAGCCGCGCGCCAGCGCCTCCGGGCCCGCGGCGATGGCCGTGGCCCGGTCGCGCTCGATCAGGTTCGGCAGGAAGAAGGACTCGTCCAGGCGGCTCATGACCACGCGGCCCGCGCCGCCCGCGGGCAGGGGCCGCGACAGGTCGGCTCCGTCGGGACCGTCCGCCACGACCGCCACGAGCAGGCGGCCGGCGAGCGGGAAGTAGTCGAGGTGCAGCGCGCCGTGCTCGCCGGGCGCGGGCTCCCGCACTTCCATAAGCAACCCGAACATCGAGTTGCCGTAACCGGGCAGGACGAGCGCGCGCGGGAACAGGGCGCGGATCTCGGCGTAGGCCGCGCCGCTCACGGCCATGCCGCCGAGGTGGATGCCGCGCACGGCCGCGCGGCGCTCTTCCGGCAGAGCGCGCGCCAGTGCCAGCGCGAGGGGCGGCGTGGCGAAGAGCACCTGGGGCCTTTCGCGCTCCATCACGTCCAGGGCCTGGGCGAGCACGTGCTCGCGGTAGAGCTTCTCCCCGAGCGAGCCCGGCGCCTGCGCCCGCGCCCAGCGCGGATCGAGGTCCACGGAGAAGGGTTCGAGCGCGCCGTGCAGGCGCGCCAGGAGCCGCGCTGCCTGGCCGATGACGTGCGGCCCGGACGGACCGATGAAGAGCCAGCCCCCGCCGCGCGGGAAGCCGCGCGCCACGCCCGCCGCCAGAAACGGCGCGCCGAAGGCCTCCTCGAACTCGCTCGGGGTGAACACAGAGCGCGTGGGCCGGCCCGTGGTGCCGCCCGATTCCGCGAGCACCAGGCCGGCGCGCTCCGGCCAGAGCGAACGCGGCACGAAGTCCTGGAGCGGTCGCCGCAGCAGCTCCTCGCGCTCGAAGGGGCCGAAGCGCGCCAGGTCGGCCGCCTCCCTGATCTCGGCGCGTGCGTCAAGCCCCAGCGCGCGCTCGCGCTCCAGCCAGAAGGGCGTACCGCTCCGCGGATCGAAGTGGCGCGCCACGGCGCGTCGCAGTGCGGCGTTCGCCTGGTCCGACGCGGCCGTCATCGGCGCACCAGCAAGAGCGCGGGCAGGACGAGCAGATCGCAGGCCAGGGCGAACACGGCGGTCGCCGCGATCAAGAGACCGAAGTGGAGGGTCGGCCGGAAGGAGGCGGCGGTGAACGCGGCGAAGCCGAGCGCGGTGGCAGCCGAGGTAAAGACGACCGGGCGGCCGACCGCACGCAGGACCTGTTCCAGCCGCGCCAGCGCCGGTGCGCCGCTCCCGCGCGCGTAGCGGTCGAGGATGTGGATCGTGTCGTCGACCACCAGGCCGAAGGCGATGCTCGCGACCATGACCGTGGCCACGTTCAGCGGGATGCCGAGAAAACCCATCAGGCCCAAGGTCAGCAGGATGGGCAGGAGGTTCGGGATCAGGGCGAGCAGCGCCAGGCGCAGCGAGCGGAAGGCGACGGCGAGCAGCACGGTGACGATGGCCAAGGAGAACGCAAAGGTGCGGATCTGCGTGCGCAGGAGCAGCGCCTGCATGCGCACCAGCAGCGGCACGGCGCCCGTGACGCAGGCCGTGGCCGCGGGAGGCAGGCGGCTTCGCGCCTCCTGCTCGATGAGCGCCATGAGCGCCGCGCTCTGCTCGATGGAGGTCGTGCGCGAGGCGACCGTCCAGCGCAGGTCGATCCGTCCGTCGTCCCGCGGCCGCTCGCCGAGCCGCGGCCCGAACACGCCGGTCACGTCCGGCTGCGCGCTGATGACGCGCTGCAGGCGGCCCGCCTCTTCCAGCATGTCGGCGGAGAGCAGCTCCGCGCGCGCTCCGCTCACCCAGACCTCGATGGGCGTGAGGCCGGTGATCGACTCCTCGATGGCCGCGGTCGCCGTGACCAGCGGATGATCCGCGGGAAAGTAGGAGAGGATGTGCGACTCGACGACCAGGCGCGAGAGGCCGAAGGACGCGGCCGCGGCCACGAGCAGGGAGCCGCCGAGGATGGGCCAGCGCGCGCGGCGAATGGCCGCCGCGGCCCGCGCCGGCGCCGCCCCCGCCGCGCGCTCGCTCTCGCGGCCAGGCGCCGCGCGGCCCGGGAAGAGCAGATCGAGCGCCGGCAGCAGCGAGAACACGAGCAGGAAGCTGAGCGCCACGCCGAGCGCGGCGAAGAGGCCGAGGTCGCGCACCGGCAGGAGGTCCGCGCAGGAGAGGGCGAGGAACCCGGCCGCGGTCGTGGCCGCGGTCATGAGGCACGGCCGGAAGGTGTCCTCGATGGCGCGTTGCCAGCGCTCGGCGTTCGCGGGCGCGATCGCGGCCCGGTGCGCGGCGGCAAGATGCAGCGCGTAGGCCGGACCGATGACCACGAGCAGGGCCGGCACGATGGACACGACCATGTTGAAGGAACGGCCTGAGAGGACCAGCACGCCGCAGGTCCAGACCGACGCCGCGCCGGCCACGAGCAGCACGAAAAGCGCCGCGCGCATCTGGCCGAGGGCGGCCCACAACACCAGCCCGATGATCAGGACCACGGCCGGGAAGAGACGCGAGAAGGAGCGGCTCGAGGCGATGTCGAGGTGGTGGTTGATCGCCTCGGGCCCGGCCACGCGGAGCTGCTCGCTCAGGCCGGCGGAGGCGGCGAGCGGTTCGATGCGCGCGAACAGCAGCGCCTGCGCGCTCGGGTCGAGATCCGCACGCGGCTCGACCAGGAAGGCGAGAGCCTTCTTCTCGGGCGCGGCCAGGCGGCTCGCGAGATCGCTGCCCGCGCGCAGGCGCGGCGTGCCCGCACTATCCTGCTCGAACGGCCCAAGCACGCGCGCCACGTCCGGCAGCTTCTCCAGTTCGGACTGCAGGCGCGCGGCCGCCGCGGCCTGCGCCGCGTCGTCGAGGTCGACGCCGCACAGGGCCACGGCCAGGAGGCTGTCCTCGCCGAACACGGCGCGGAACTCGGCATAGCGCGCGAGCTCCGCGTCTTCCGCGGGCAGGAAGGCGGCGATCGAGTTGTCGGTGCAGAGGCCGCGCGCCAGCACCGCGCCGAACGCGGCGGTCACGGCGAGCGCCAGGAGCGCCACGAGGCGCGGGTGCTCGAGCGGGATGCGCGCGAAGCCCTTCACCGGCCTACCAGTCCTTCAGCCACTCCCGGATGGTCTTGAGCCCGGCGCGCCGCACCGCGCCCGCGAAGCGCTCGCCGACCAGGCGCGAGACGCCGCGCGCGAGCACGGCGTCGATGGCGCGCGGCACGGGCGCGAGGTCGGCGCGCGTGGCCACGAGCGCGGGATAGATGCGCAGCACGCGCGGGTTGTTGAGCATGAAGGAGGCGACCATGTCGTGGCGCGCGAGCAGCTCAGCGCCGAAGATGCCGGGGAAGTAGGAGTCGACGATGCGGTTCAGCCCGGCCGCGCCGAGCGGGCTCGCCAGGCCCTGCAGCCTGACCGGGTGGAACTCGAGGCCGAGCATGAGGCCGCAGCCGCGTACGGCGCGCACCACGTCCGGATACCTGGCGCGCACGGCCTCGAGCTCTCCCTTCAGCCACGCGCCCAGCTCGGCGGCGCGGCCGGCGAAGTCCTCGTCGAGGGTCACGGCCAGCGCCTCGAGCGCGAGCGCGGCGCTGCGCGCGCGGCCGCCGAAGGTCGAGGTGTGCACCAGGCAGTCGTTGATGCGGCCGTAGGCCTGGCGCTGCAGGCGTGCGCGCGTGATGGTCGCGCCGATCGACGCCAGGCCGCCGCCCAGGCTCTTGGCCACGCACAGCACGTCCGGAACCACGTCCTCGGCCGCGCAGCGGAAGAGCGTGCCGGTGCGCCCGAAGCCGGTCTGCACCTCGTCGAGGATGAGGAGCGCGCCGTGGCGCCGCGCCAGCTCGGCCGCGGCGCGCAAGTAGCCCGCGGGCGGCACGACCACGCCCCCTTCCCCCTGGATCGGCTCGAGCACCAGGCCGGCGATGCGGCGCTCGCGATCGGCGGCGAACACGGCCTCGAGCGCCTGCACGTCGCCGAAGGGGACCATCGGCCAGCCGGGCAAGAGCGGCACGTGACGGCGGTACTTCTCGCGGCCCGTGACCTGCAGCGTGCCCAAGGTCTTCCCGTGCAGCGACTCCTCGGCGTAGACGAATCGGTCACGCGCGCCGGCGAAGACGCGCAGGGCCAGCTTCAAGGCGCCCTCCACCGCTTCCGTCCCGGAGTTGCAGAAGAACACCGCGTCCAGGCCGGGCGGCGCCACTCGGCTCAGGTTCTCGGCCAGCGCGGCCGCGTAGGGCGAGGGGAACTCCTTCAACAGATCGGCCGCCGCGCGCTCGTCGAACCAGCGCGCCGCCTCGACCATGCGCGGATGGTTGTGGCCGTGGTTCAGCGCGCCGTAGGACGAGACCAGGTCGAGCAGCCGCCGCCCGTCGCTCGTGTACAGGTACGGCCCCTGCGCGCGCTCGATCCGCACCTCGTCGTAGCCGCCGAGCCGCATGAGCGTGATGAGCGCCGGGTTCAGGTGGGCGGAGTGCCAGCGCAGCAGCGTCTCCTGATCGAGGTCCGGCACGTCCCGCAGGCGCACGAGGTCCAGGGTGGCGGTGGTCATGTCTCTCCTGCCTGCGCGCCGCCGGGGAAGGGATGCAGCGCGAAGAAGTCCTCGAGCGCCGCCGCGGTGGCGAGCGCGTGATGCAGATCGCCGCGAATGCGCGCTTTCTGCTCGAAGAACAGCTCGGCCGGCTTCACGCGGCCCGAGACCGCGGCGAGAAAGGACTCGGCGTCGACCGCGAAGTCGAAGCGCGCGCTCGGCGCCTCCGCCGGCGCGACCGACTCGAGGACGCCGGCGGCGATCTGCAGGCGGAAGCAGCCGGCCTGCGCCACGCTCACCGTGAAGTCGGCGCAGAGGCTCTTCAGGCCCGCGACCAGCAGCACGCCGGTGCGGGCTGCGAGAAAGCGCTCGAAGTACTCGCGCACGCGCGCGGCCTGGCCGTTCACCGCGCCTCGCGGCAGCGCCTCCTGCCGCCAGGCGCGGAGGTGCGCGGCGAACACGCGGCGCAGCCAGGCCGGGTTCGCGCCGTCCTCGCCGTCGAACTCGGCGAGCAGGCGGCGGCGGTCGTGGAGCGTGTGCAGGAAGAGGTAGGGCTCATAGGGACGGCAGCGCCGGGCCAGGATCCGCTCGTAGCGGTCCGCGTCGACGAGGTCCTCGGCGGGCACGAGGCGCGCGCGAAGGCCCTGGAGCAGCTCGTTCGCGGCCGCCTCGATCTCGGCGATGGAGGCCGGCCGGCCGGCGGTCAGGTGGAAGGTCCTTTGCCCCTGGATCGGCCGCGCCAGCGCCTCGGCCAGGATGCGGGCGACGAACTCGAGAGGCACGAGGTTGAGCACGGCACGCGCGTCGCCGGCGCAGCGCAGCTCGCGCTCGGCCGCGGCCCTCGTGCCCTCGAGGCCGGCGAGGTACTTCAGGTAGACGAGCGGCCCCGGCCCGGGAGGAGCGCCCGGCCGGGGCGCGTCGGCCAGCACGATGCCGGGGCGGAAGATCCAGAGCGGCACGCCGAGGTCGCGCGCCGCCCGCGTGACCACTTCTTCCGCCTCGCGCTTGGATCGTTCGTACGGGTTGTGGTGCCCCTGTCCCTTGTCGAGGTCGTCCTCGGCGAAGATGCCGTGATGGTCCCCGGACACGTAGGCGGTCGACACGTGAATCAGCGGGCAGCGCGCCTCTGCCGCCAGCTCCACGGCGCTCAGCGCGCCGCCCACGTTGATCGGCCGGTAGTCCTCGAGGCGCTCGCCCGAGAAATCCGTGCGCGCCGCGGCGTGCAGCACGACCTCGAGGCCGCGGGCGAGGCGCGCGCGTTGGTCGTCATCCAGGCCCAGGCCGGGCAGGGCGGCGTCCCCATCGAACACGTCGATCGCGCCGCGCCGCAGGGCCTGGAGCGCCGCGCCGCCCTGCAGGATCCCCTCCAACCGCTCGCGGCCGGATGCTCCGTCCTTCCTGCGCACGAGCAGCCGCAGGCGGCGCGAACCGCACAGGCGCTCGACCAGCGCCGGGCCGATCGAACCGGTGGCTCCTGTTACAAGAACGGTCAAGTCCTGATCTCCGCCTCCGGGCTGCCTTGCCCGGATCCGGAATCCCCTGCCACCACTTCGCGAACCTCCTGAGCCGCTCGATCATGCCCCGTGCGGGCGGAGCGCTAGAGATAGCTCAAATGGGACGGCTGCGCCAGACTCGAGGAGCCCGCGGCCAGGCCGAGGCGCCGGGGCGCGCCCTGCTGCTCAGTTCGAAAAGCGCGCGGCCGCGGCCTCGGGCAGGCAGGACCAGGCGAGGATCCCGCGGCGGCCGCCGAGGTCGAGCGGCAGGCTGCCCTTGAGCGCGTCCAGGGGATCGCGCGAGCGCTCGCACAGCTCCTGGTAGAGGCGGGGATGCAGCTCGAAGAGGCGCGGCAGGAGGAACTCGGGCACAGACCGGCCGTCCGGGAGCAGGTCGGCGAGGAGGCGGCCCTCGAGCTCGATGAGCCGCATGTCGGAAGAATCCAGAGGATAATCGGCGTACACGGCTCCTCCTTCAGCGCTGCTGGGGCGTGCGCTGGCAGAAGAGAGGCTGGGTGACAGGGCTGGGGCAGCCCGTGTCGTGTGCGTGCCAGGAATACCCCGCTCGCCTGCCGGAGTAACGCCTTCCGCCGGGCGAGGCGCGTACGGGGCGCGGTATCCTGCGCGGGAATGGCCGCCTTCCGCACGCGCCTGGCGCCGAGCCCCACGGGCTCCATGCACCTCGGGAACGCGCGCACGTTCCTGATCACCTGGTGGCTAGCGCGCCAGGCGGGCGGCGAGGTCCTGCTCCGGCTCGAGGACCTGGACCGCGCGCGCGTGAAGCCGGGCCTGGTCGAGCGCGTCATCGAGGACCTGCGCTGGCTCGGCCTCGACTGGGACGAGGGACCGATCCTGCAATCGGAGCGCGTCGCGCTCTACGAGGCGGCTCTCCGCAGCCTCATCGAGGGCGGGCACTGCTACCCCTGCGTGTGCTCGCGGAAGGAGATCCGCGCCGCGGTGAACGCCCCGCACGCCGAGGACGAGGAGTCGACCTACCCGGGAACCTGCCGCGGCCGCTTCGCGAGCTGGGAAGAGGCGCGGGCGTTCAAGGGGCGGCCGCCGGCCTGGCGCTTCCGCGTGCCGGCTGGCGAGATCGCCTTCGACGACCGCTTCCTCGGCCGCGTCGCCCTCGACCCGGCGCAGGCCGGCGGCGACTTCGTGGTGCGCTCGGTGGACGGCGCCTTCGCTTACCAGCTCGCGGTGACCGTGGACGATGCGGCCATGGGCATCAACGAGGTGGTGCGCGGCGACGACCTCGTGGCCTCCACGCCGCGCCAACTGCTCCTCTACCGCACCCTCGGCCTGGCGCCGCCGCGCTTCACGCATCTGCCACTGGTGCTGGACGAATGCGGAGCGCGTATGGCCAAACGCAAGGGCGACACCGAGATCGCCTTTCTTCGCACGCGCGGCATCGACCCGCGCGAGGTGATCGCCCTGCTCGCGCGCTGCTCCGGCTTCCCGGAGGCGCCCGCTGCGCTTTCGGCCGCCGCGCTCGTGGAGCGCTTCGATCTCGCGCGCGTGCCGCGCGAGGCCGTGCGCTTCTCGCCCCTCCCCTGGTCCCAGACGTGCTGAAACGCCAAGTCAGCGCAGCCGCGCCATCCTCTGCTCGTGATCGGCGGCGAAGCGGCGGATGCCTTCGAGCACCCACTGCCAGGTGAGGTGCGACTCGTCCAGCACCTCGTCGAGGCTGCCGCCCGTGCGCCAGCGGTCGTCGAAGTCGGGCGAGAGGGTGTACTCCTCGCAGACCTTGTTGGCGAGCCAGTCGTGCAGGGTGCGGCGCGCCATGTTGGTCACGACCATCGAGTCCTGCCAGTCGCGCCAGGGCAGCACGCGCTCCTGGTAGGCGCGCGGCTGGCGCTCGAACAGGTAGCGGCTCGGCGCGGCCAGGAAACGCACGTTCGGCAGCTCGGCGCGGCGCTCCTTCAGGAGCTGGAAGGCGGCCGCCACCGGGCTCGCGCCGCGGAAGATGACCGTGCCGGCGCGCGGGCCGCGCGCGTCGTCCCACTCCTTCAGCACGTAGGCGCCGCGCGCGGCCGCGAGGTAGGAGTCGGCGCCGAGCACGACGCGGTCCGGGACCTCCACGGGCGGGCGCGTGAGGTGCAGAGCGATGATGTGCGCGTCCTCGTTGAGAGCGGCGGCGAGGAGCACCAGCACCTCGTTCTGATCGAAGGGATGCAGGTCGATGACCTGGCCGCGCGGGAACAGGTCCGTGACGCCCGGCGCGAACACGCCAAAGTGCGTGCGCGAGTCCTCGGCCGTCTCCGGCCCGGAGTGGCCCGCGACCCAGAGCACCTTGCCGGTCTTCAACTGCGTGTCCTGGGTGAGCTGCGCGAACAGCCGCATGGGCCCGTACTTCAGGTACGAGAAGGAGCCGTAGGTCGAGCAGGCGCCGAAGTAGCCGGCGAAGCGCTCTTCTGGATCGCTGGCGAAGTTGACCGTGGCGAGGTGCGCGGCGATGGCCGCGTTGGCGAACTCGGTGATCCGCTGCGGCAGGAGCGCGCCGCGCGGGTTCTCACGGCGCTCGTACCAGCCGAAGCCGGCGAAGCCGCCCGTGCCCTTGGCGAAGCCGGCGATGTTCGTGGACTCGGCGAGGTCGGCGGAGCAGGCCAGGAAGAGCGGCCGGCCGGCGACCTCGCGCGCCACGCTGTTCACGTAGGCGCCCCAGGCGGCGAGACCCGCGCGGTTCGGCGTCTTCTCGCCCACCTTGGCGAACAGCTCGGCCGGGTAGCGCGCGATGTCCAGGATGCGCAGGTCGCGGGACGGGTCCTTCTGCGTGTCGAACCACTCGGCCACGGGTCGCTCTGGCACGGCCGCGGCCGCGGCGAGCAGCCGCTCGGCGAGGAAGCGCACGAGCGTTTCGTCGCGGCGCAGCACGTCGAGCACGAGGCCGATGTTCGCGCGCGTCTGCTCGCGGAAGGCCTCGCCCGCGGGCGCGGGCTTGCCAGAGCCTTCGAACGCGACGCCGTACTTCTCCTGGAAGGGACGCTTGGTGGCCCAGAAACCCTCGGAGTTGGGCTTGTGCGGGGCGCCGTGGCTCTTGTAGCCCTCCATGTCGCCGAGCCCGCGGCCCTTGACGTTTCGGGACCAGACCAGGGCTGGCCGGCCGGCCTTCTGCGGATCATCGAGCACGGCGCGGAGCGCGGCCACGAGCGCCAGGAAGTTGGTCCCGCTTTCGGCGCCGGCCGTGCGCCAGCCGTGCGCCTGGAACCACTCCTGCGGCACGCCGTGCACCACCGACGAGACGCGCTGCGGATCGATGCCGTAGTCGTTCCAGTCGAGCAGCACGATGAAGTTCTCGAGGCCGAGCCCGTGCGCCGAGTTCTGCGTCTCGTGCGCCGCGCCCGTGGACAGGCCGCCTTCTCCCTCCAGGGCGAAGACGCAGGAATCGCGCGCGCCCGCGTGCAGGAGCGCGAGCGCCTGGCCCGCGGCCGCAGGCAGGCCGTGGCCCGAGGGCCCCGTGTTCGCCTTGACGAACAGGGTCTTCCCTTCCATCTCGGCGTGGCCAGGCAGGCCGCCGCGGCGGCGGAAGGCCAGCAGGTCCTCGGCGAGCAGCACGCGTTCGCGGCGCGGATCCAGCGCGCAGCGCTCGTCGCCCGTGAGGTCGCGCGCGGCGCGCAGGGCCTCGTTGAAGAGGGCGATCACGGAGTAGAGCAGCGGAGTGCAGTGCCCGGCTCCGAGCACGAAGCGGTCGGCGAGCGGCAGGGCCGGCCGCCTGAGGTCGAAGCGCATGGCGCCCGAGAGCAGCGTGGCCAGGAACAAGTGGACCTTGGAGCGCGAGCCGCCCGGATGCCCGCTCTGGCGGTAGTTCAGCATCAGGTCGATGAGCTGATCGACCAGGTCGGCGGTCTTCTCGAAGAGCGGCAGGCGTTCACGAACTTCGGATTCGCTCAGGATGGTGCGCATCGCCACAATCTACCGGAAGGGCGCGCTGCCGCGCGCCCCCACCGCAAGCCGGGAGGCCCATCGATGCACCGCGCCGCCCTTGTCCTGCTCGGCCTCGCTCTCGCGGGCTGCGCCGCCCTGGAGGGCCTGTTCGTCGAGGTGCCGCCCGCCCCGGCCGATCCCTTCGCGCGCGATCCGTTCTTCCTCGACGACCTGCTCGCCTGGCCCGGCTCGCGCCACGGCACGCTCGGGCCCGCGGGCCAACACCTGTTCGCCGAGACGCTCGAGTCCGCTCCAGGTCTTCGCGGCCGCTTCGGCACCGTCCACGACGGCGAGGACCTCGGCGACCTGGTGCGTGTCTCCTTCACCGCGCCGGGCGAGGAAGAGGTCCTGGCCGGCGGTTTCACCGAGACCTGGTATCCGTCCTTCCACGAGACCTCCTTCCACCTCGGGGACGTGCTCGTGCGCGAGTCGAAGTTCATCACCCAAGACGACGTGGCGGTCGTGCTCATGCGCTTCACCAACGCGGGCACGGCTGAGCGGCGCTTCGGCGTGAGCGTGGAGAGCGACCACGCTACGGGCGCGGCCTTCCGCCGCGCCGACATGGTCCCGGTCGATCTGTCGGTGCTCGCGAACCGCGCTCCGCTGCATGGGCAGGATGTCCCGAGCGTGGCCGCGATCGAGGTCGAGGGCGTTCCCTTCCGCCTGCCCGACGCGCGCGGAAACGGCGGCCGCGCCGTGCTTGGCCTGCAGGGCGGCAGCCCGGGCGACCCGCGCTTCGAGCTGCCGCGGGCGCTCGAGATCCCGGTCAACATGAAGGCCGCGCGCCTGCATTTCCTCGGGCAGGTGGGCGAGGCGCTCGGCCCGCTCGAGGAGGACGAGATCGTCGGGCTCTACCAGATCTTCTACGAGGACGGGGCGCCGCTCACGCACGCGCTCTGCCTTGGCCGGAACGCGGCGTGGTTCGGCCAGGTTGGCGGCCTGCCGCAGGCGCGCGGCCGCGACGGGCGCTTCGTGCTGACCATCTCCTTGAACCCGGCGCGGGCGGTGCGCTTCGTGCGTTTCGAGGCGGCGAACGAGGCGTTCGCTCCGCTGCTCTTCGCGCTCACGGCCGAGCTGCCGCACCCCGCGGGCGCGGCCTCTGCCCTCGCGGGGCGGGCGGCCTGGGGCGGCGCCGTGGCCGAGCACGCTCTGCTCGGCGAGATCCGCGGGGAGAGCGGCATGGCGCGCCTGCGCATCAGGGAGTGGAACCGGCCGGCGCTGCGCCTGGAGGGGATCATCGACCTCGCGCCGGGCGGCCAGGCGGAGCTGCGCGCCGCCCATGCCCTGGCCGCGCCAGGCGAGGCCGCCGCGCGCGCGGACGCGGCGCTCGCGGTGCAAGATCCGCTGCGAGGGCAGCGCACGGCCTACCACTCGTGGTTCGAGCGGAACTGCCCGCGCTTCCAGTGCGACGACGCGCGCCTCGAGCGGCTCTGGTGGCACCGTTGGTTCCTGCTGCGACGGAGCCTCGCGCGGCCGGCGCGGCCCGGCGCCCTCGACACCCTGTTCGTGGTGTTGGAGGCGCGCTGGCTCGCCGACCCGCGGCCGGCGCAGGACCGGATCCGCGCGCACCTCGCGGGCGCGGAGAGCGGAGGCCCACCGCGGCCCGATGGTGTCGCCCTCGCCGCCTGGGAGCTGCATCAAGTGCATCCCGATCGCGCCTTCCTGGCCGAGATCGTTCCGACCCTGGCGCGCGCGGTGCGCGCCGTGCTCGAACACGGCGACGCGGACGGCGATTGCCTGCCCGAGAGCCCGGGGGACGCCGGGGGCGCGCTCGAGCGGCCCGGCGACGCGGCCTTCCTCTACGGCGACGCGCGCGCGCTCCAGGCCATGTTCGAGGAGCTGGGAGATGCCGGCGAGGCCCAGGCCATGTCCGCGATCGCCGAGGCAGTGCAGGCTGCGGCGCTCGAAGCGCTCTGGGACGACTGGGACGGCCGCTTCCGCGCGGTGCGTGCCGAGGACGGCGCGCCGGTTGGCGGCGAGGAGAGCGACGCCTTCCACCCGTTCTTCACCGGGCTCGCTCCGGACGACCTCCGCTACGCCCGCTCCCTCAACCGCCTGCTGGACAAAGACCGCGCCTGGCTCGGGCGGCTGTCTCCTGAGGCCGTAAGCGTGATCGCCTGCGCGTTCGCCACCTTGCTCACCCGCTGCGAGAACCA
The DNA here is from genome assembly GCA_020723465.1 of Phycisphaera mikurensis. Lineage (GTDB taxonomy): Bacteria > Planctomycetota > B15-G4 > B15-G4 > JADJEK01 > JACQZJ01. The sequence continues at coordinate 10,376 of DYIW01000036.1, read as the reverse complement.
CGACCTGCGCGCCGAGGACCTGCGCGATCTGCTCCTCGCCTGCGCCGCGCGCCAGCTCGAGAACGGCGCGGAGACGGGTCGTCCGGACTGTCTTGCATCCACCTGGATCGACCTGGTGTTCCGCTGCCACGAGCTGATCGGCTGGCCGGCGCCGGAGGTGCCGCCTGTCGCCCTGCCGCAGGGCGAGGCCGCGCCCGCGCCTTGAGCCAGCGGGTGCCGCGTGGGCGCGGCGCGACACGCTCCTTGCGGCCGGCTTCCCCGGGACTTCCAATACCCACCATGAGCCCCGACACTCCTGACAGCAACACGCCCGAGCCGAGCATCGTCCAGGACCTCGTGATGGAGTGCCTGGACCGCCTGGAGGCGCAGGGCCTCAAGGCGATCGACGACGTGTGCCGCGAGCATCCCGAGCACGCGGCCGCGATCCGCCGGAAGCTTGCCAAGCTGCAGGAGGTCGGGCTCCTCGACGACGCGGCCGCGGCTCCGGCCGCGCAGGGCGAGATCCGCATCCCGGAGAAGCTCGGCGAGTTCCGCCTGCTGTCCAAGCTGGGCGGCGGCGGCATGGGCGTGGTCTATCTCGCCGAGCAGGAAGGCCTCGGCCGGCAGGTGGCGCTCAAGCTCATCAAGCCGGACCAGCTCCGCTTCCCGAACGTGCGCGAGCGCTTCCGCCGCGAGGTGAAGACCATCGCCAAGCTCAAGCACCCGGGGATCGTGCCGATCTACACCGTGGGCGAGGACGGAGGCATCCCCTACTTCGTTATGGAGCACGTGCGCGGCGCCACCCTCGACGAGGTGCTCGCCTCCTTGCGCCGCAGGAAGCCCGAGACCTTGAGCGGCGCCGACATGGCCGCGGCCGTGGCGGAGCGCGCCGGCGGCGGCGAAGGGACCGCGCGCGAGCTCGCGGCCGCCTACCTGTTCAGCGGGAGCTGGGAGCAGTGCTCTCTTCGCGCCATCCAGCAGGTGGCCGAGGCGCTCGAGCACGCCCACGGCCGCGGCGTGCTGCACCGCGACATCAAGCCCTCGAACGTCATGATCACGCCGGCCGGGCGCGCGTTGCTCTTCGACTTCGGCCTGGCCACGGGCGAGGACGTGACGCGCCTGACGCGCACGGGCGTGCGTCTCGGCTCGCTCTTCTACATGTCGCCCGAGCAGGCGCGCGGCGAGTTCGATCGGCTGGACGCGCGCAGCGACGTCTACTCGCTCGGCGCCACCCTGTACGAGCTGCTGGCGCTGCGGTCCGCCTTCGCGGGCGAGTCCGCGGCCGAGGTCTTCCAGGCCATCCAGGAGGGAAAACCGCAGCCGCTGCGGCGGCGGAACCCCGCGGTCTCCCGGGAGGCCGAGGCGGTCTGCGCCAAGGCCATGGACGGGACCGCGGCGCGGCGCTACGGCAGCGCGGCCGACTTCGCGCGCGACCTCGGCAACGCCCTCGATCTCCGTCCGCTCGAGGCGCGGCGCGGGGGCGCGCTCGGCCGCGCGCGGCGCCTGGCGCTCCGCGGTCCGGCGCGCTGGGTGCTGGGCCTGCTGCTCCTGCTGCTCGTTGCCGGCGGCGCGATCGGCTTCGGCCTGATGGAGCGCGCCGCACGCCTGCGCGCCGAAGCGCAGCGCGAGCGCGCGCTCGAGAGTCTGCGGCAAGCGGCCGGCCTGCTGCTCGACTCTCCCGAGTCCTTCGAGGAGCACGTCGCGGCCGCGCAGCTCCTGCTCTGCTGCGCAGACGAGGCCGCGCGCCAGGAGGGAGACGCTGCCGCTGGGCTCGCCGCGCGCTGCGCCGCACGCGCCCTCGAGCTGCTGCAGCTCGCGGCCGAGCGGGGCTTCACCGATGCCGCCTCCTTGCGCGCCGATCCCTGCTACGAGCGGCTGCGCCAGACGCCCGAGTTTCCGGCACTGATCGAGCGCGTCGAAAAGGGCGGCGGCTGACCGCGGCGCCTGCGGCGCTCCCCGCCGCTACGCCTTGCGCTTCCTCCGCGCCAGGAACTCGAGCACGGTCCGGCACTGCTCGTCGCCGTCCAGGCCCGCCTCCTTCAGCACGTGCTGCGCCTGGCCGCTGCCCAGGAAGTGTCCCTTCTGGAAGGGGTGCATGGTCAGCGACCGGCCGAGGTCCGAGCGGATCCAGCGGTACATGGTCGGCAAGGTGAAACCGGTGATGCCGACCGCGCTCTCTGCCGCCTCCTCCGGGAAGATGCGCGCGCGCTCCCCGGCCGGCAGCGCGTCGAACAGCTCCGCGCTCGCCACGTAGTAGACGTCCAGCTCCACGCCCTTCTTGTCGAGCTGCGGCAGCGCCTGCTCGACGAAGGCCATGGCCACCTCGCTGCCCTGCAGCACGAGCGACCCCTCCGCCTGGTTCCTCGCCTTGCGCAGCCGGTACACGCCGCGCGCCGCGTCCGCGGCCGGCGCCAGCCTGAGCGCGCGGCGGTCCGGCACGGTCTCGTTCGGCCGCGTGACGAAGGGCGCAATGAGAGCAAAGCGCCGGGCGAGCGCCGCGGTGAACAGCGGCCAGAGCTCCTGCGGATCCCAGGGCGTGAGCGTCACCGCCGTGCCCGCCGGGAAGTTCTCCTGCAGGAGCTGCAGCGGCTGCGGATCCGCGTGCGTCGGGCCGTCCTCGCCGGTCTTCACGCCCGCGTGCGCGCACACCAGGATCATCGGCCGGTACGGCTCCTGCTTGATCGCCTGGCGCGACTGGCTGCCGATGCAGTGCAGGCGCGCGGCGATGTGCCCGAGCGGCGCGATGAACGCCGCATACGACGAGGCCGCGCCCATGTGCCGGCCGAACGCCGCCAGCCCCGAGGCGATGCCGGCCATGGCGTCCTCGCAGATCCCGCCGGCCGCCAGGCGCCGCGCGTCCGGGTTGTCGCCCGCGTTGTAGTACCCGTCCGGGAAGCCCGCCGCCGCGCCCGACACGCTGGTCGAATCGAGCAGGTCCGCGGCCGCGGCAAAGATCGCCCCCTTGCTCACCTTGTTGTAGTAGTTGAGCACCTTGCCCAGCTCGCCGCGCAGGGTGGTCGAGGTGCCGGGCCGCAGCTCGAACTCCGCGGGAACCGTGTCGCCGTTCTTCCGCGCCAGCTCGAAGGCCGCGGAGAGGTCAGGCGCGCCCTCGCGCGGCTTGCGCTTGCGGGAGTCGAGGCGCTGCCGCGCCTTCTCCAGCCGGGCGGTGAAAAACTTGTTCAGACCGCCGTTCCCCTCGATCTCCTTCCTGACCAGCGTCAGCGCGTCGAAGAAGCACTGTTCCATCACCGCGGCGCCGTCCTGGCCGGAACAGCGCTGTTTGCCGTCGCAGCAGGCCGGAAGCTCTGCGCTCTTCCCTTCGAGCAGCGGCTTCATGGCGGCATAGAAGCCCTCGGAGCAGAGCTTGTGTCCGGCGCCGTGCGAGGCGCGCCCCTCGATGCCGTAGCGCCAGCCCTTGACCGTGCGATAGACGATGGCGGTCGGCTGGCCGTTGTCGATGGACGCCGCCTTGCGCTGCGCGGCCACGACCTGCTGGAAGTCCTTGCCGTCCGCGACGTACACGACGTTCCAGTCATGCAGGTAGAACAGCTCCGCCGGGTCCCACTGCACGTAGTCGCCCGGCTGGCGGCCGTCGCGGCACACGCGGTTCGAGTCGATCGACGCCTGGTTCCAGTCGAGGTGGACGACGGCGTTGTCCAGGCGCGCGGTGCCGGCGGCCGCCAGGGCCTCGGCCACGCGGCCGGGCGTCAACCCGCCCTCGCCCTCGATGATGTGCACGCGCGGCGCGTTCTTGCCGTAGTAATCGCGCGCGCCGAGCGCGAGCCCGAGCGACGTCGTGACGCCCACGCCGGACGCGCCGGTGGAGAGGCGCAGGAAGGGCGTGGCCGGGGTCGGGTGCCCGTCCAGCGCCTTGGCCTTGAACTTGAGGAACAGCGGCGTGCGCGTGACCGGGTTGCGCCGGAAGCCGAGCAGGTCCTCGAGGCGCAGGCGCAGCTGCTCGTCCGCGGGCAGGAGCGCCGGGGCGGCGGCGCGCGCCAGCTCGTCGCGCAGCGCCCACATCACGTACAGGCCGAGCGCCTTGTGCCCGGCGGCGTAGGAAATCAGGTCGGCGTCCTCGCGGTCCGGGTCCTTGAGGTCGTAGTCCATGCCGTCGAAGAGCAGCGCTTCCACGATCCTGCCCGAGGAGATCGACCCGCCCGGGTGGCCGGACATGGGCACATAGTTGTAGAGCAGCCCGCAGGTGCTGCGGTAGACCAGGTCGTAGGCTTCGAACTGCGCCAGCTCGCTCGCGGAGAGCGGGGCCTTTCCCATCTCGGACTGGATGTCGATGTGGATTCCGCGCCGGGGCCCGAGCGTGAAGGTCATCCTGGTTCTCCTTTGGACAGTGATCGCGGCCGCCGCGCGCCGGAGAGGTCTCGCCCCGGCCGCCTGGCGACGCAGCATGCGGAAGAGAGCCTGGGCATTCTAGCGGACGGTTGCGGCGCAACGAGGCGTGAACCGGCGCCGCGCCGCGTGCAGCGATCCTTCCGCCGCGTCGCGTCAAACGCTACCCTGGCCCGCAGGTGAAACCATGATCCCGGAGCGCGACGACGTCAAGACGCGCCTCGCGCCGCTTTGTGCGAGGCCCGAGGTCCGCCTGATCGTGCTCTTCGGCTCCGTGGCGCGCGGCCAGGCCACGGCGGGGAGCGACGTGGACCTCGGGATCATCGCAGCCGGCGGAGTCGACGCGCTCGTTCCCGAGGTGATCCGACTGCTCGGCACGGACCGCGTGCACGTGGTGGACCTGGCGCGCGCCACGCCGCTCCTGGCCATGGCCGCTGCGCGCCACGGCATCCCGCTGCACCAGAACCCGCCAGGCTCTTTCGCGTCCTTCGTGTCCCTGGCGCTCCGCCGCTTCGAGGACACGAGGAAGTTCCGCCGCTTGCGCGAGGAGTCGCTGCGTCGCTACGCGCGCGGCGTGCGGGAGAAGGGACCATGAGCGCTGTGGAGCGGGGCGTGGTGCGGCGTAAGCTCGAGCGCATCCGCGAAAACCTGCGCCTGCTCGAGCCGCTCGCGCGCCTCGACGCGGCCGCGTACGCCGCGGACGTGTATCGCAGGAAGGCGGCCGAGAAGCTGCTCCAGGAAGTGGTCGAGGCTGCGGCCGACGTGAACGCTCACCTTCTGGTCGAGAGCGGCCGCGCGGCGCCCGATGATCTCTACTCGAGCTTCCTCGGGCTCGCCGAGCTCGGCGTCCTCGACCCGGAGCTGGCCCGGCGCCTGGCGCCCTCGGCCGGGCTGCGGAACCGCCTGATCCACGAGTACGAGCAGATCGACGACGGCGTCGTCCTCGCCTCGCTCCGCCAGGCGCTCGACCTCTACCCGCGCTTCATCGTGGCCGTCCTCGCCTTCCTGCCGCGGGACGAGTGACCGCGCCCGCTACTTCGCCTGGTTGAGCGGCAGGCGGTAGAGCATCAGGCCGAGCACGAGGATGCAGCAGAGGCTCAGCAGATAGGACGGCGCCTCGAACAGGTGCGGGGTGCGCACCTCGGCGAAGGCCAGCCCGGCGAAGAGCAGGCCGAGCAGCGCCTCGCCGGCGATCATGCCGGAGGCGATCAGCACGCCGATGTTGCCGACCCTCTCCTTGACCTGCGCCGTCGCCTGGCGCTTGTCCAGCGTCCGCTCCAGCAGCCCCTTCATCAGGCCGCCCGCGAAGATCGCGAAAGATGTCTCGATCGGCAGGTACATGCCGACGCTGATCAGCATCGGGCTCTTCACCTGCATGAGGATGAAGGCCAGCCCCATGAAGATGCCGGCCACGATGAGGATCAGCTCGGTCTTCGCCTCGACGATGCTCCGGCCCACCACCGCCATCAGGCTCGCCTGCGGCGCCGCGAGCTGGTCGCCGCCGAAGCCCGCGTTCGTGCCGAGCACTTCGTTCTGCTGCTCGGGCGCGAGCGCCCGGACCTCGGCCAGCGTGTACTCCTTCCCGGCGAAGGCCGGATCGTCGCCCTTGTAGACCACGCTCGCGACCTGCGCTTCCTCGAGGCGCTCGAGCTCGTCCGCCACCGCGCCCTTCACGTCGCCGAGGTGCAGCAGGGCGAGCACGAAGAACATGACCACGGCGCTGGCGATGATGCCGAAGATGTCGCCGAACTGCATCTTCCAGGGCGTGCAGCCCAGGATGTGCCCGGCCTTCAGGTCCTGCATCATCTCACCGGCCACGGACACGCTGGTGCACGCGAACGCGGCCACGCCGAGCACCGCCGCCACACCCGCCTCGCCGTGCATGCCGAGCGCCACCATCAGGAACGCCACCACGATCAGCACGGACACGGTCAGCCCGCTGGTCGGGTTGTTGCTCACGCCGATGATGCCGACGAGATGTCCGGACACGGCGGCGAAGACGAAGCCCAGGAAGAGCATCACCAGCGCCGCGACGCCGGCCGGCAGCAGGCGGCCGGTGAAGTAGTTGAAGATGAAGAGCATGACGCAGGCGATGCACACGATGGCGAGCATGGCCCAGCGGATGCTGATGTCCTTCTCCGTGCGCGGCACGTCCGCCCCGCCCTGGCCGGACTGGCGCACGTAGGTGAACGAGCGCCGCAGGCCGGTGAACAGGTTGGCGCGCATGCGATAGAGCGTGTAGAAGGCGCCGACCAGCATGCCGCCGATGGCGATGTAGCGCACCGTGCCCTTCCACACCGTGGTCAGCTCCGCGCTCCAGTCGGTCACGGCGCCGGGATCGCCGCGGTGCAGGAAGTAGGCGATGAGCGGCGTGAGCAGCCCCCAGGCCAGCACGCCGCCGCTGAAGTTGATCGCGCCGAGCTTCGGGCCGATGATGTAGCCCACGCCGAAGAAGGCCGGGTTCATGCCGGGCGCGCGCAGGAGCAGGCTGCCCTTGGTGAGGCTGACCAGCTTGTGCCAGCCCTCGGCCACCACGTGGAAGTTCACCAGGGCGCTGAAGAACGCGCCCGCGCCCATGCCCGCGAACAGGAAGCCCGAGCCGCTGGCGCCCGCCTGCCCGGACTTGTGGATCTCGGCCGCGGCGATGGACTCGGGGAAGGGCAGGTCCTTGTCCTCGACCAGCACGCGCCTCAGGATCGTGACGAACATGATCCCGAGCACGCCGGCGAAGATGAGGATGATGGTCGAGATCACCGCGTGCTTGAGCGAGAAGAACGGGTCCCAGATGGACGCGATGAAGAACGCCGGCAGGGTGAAGGTCGCGCCCGTGGCAATGTTGCCGCCGATCGAGCCCACGGTGCGCGCCGCGTTCTCCTCGAGGAGCGTGCCCTTCATGGCCTTGATCACGGCCATGCCGACCACGGCTGTCGTGTAGGTCGCGGCGATCGTCATTCCGGCCGTCAGACCGAGGTAGGCGTTGGCCGCGCCCATGATCGCGGCCATGACCACGCCCAGGAGTACGGCCTTGAGCGTGAACTCGGGCATCGTGGATGAGGCGGGAACCAGCGGGGCGGTGTGCTTCTCGTCGGCCATGCTCGCGCTCGCGACAGGGGGGTTTCGGCGCATCCGGGGCAGCCGGACGCGCGCGGAGTCTACTGGCGCGGAAACCGCCGGAACAGGCAAATCGAAGCCCGCGCGCCGCGCTCCCCAGCCGCGGCCGCGCCGGGCTACGGTGCGATCCAGATGCCGCTGCCGAGCACCGTGAGGTTGCCGGCCGCGTCCCGCCGCGCGGTCCCGGTCACGACGACGGTCTGCAGGTGGTCGAGGCCGTGGAAGCCCTGGAGGCCCACGTCGATCAGCCCGCCATCCTGCCGGAACTCGACCGTGGCGCTCGCGCGCGCCACCTCGGCCGGGTCCTCGCAGCAGAAGTCCCAGGGCGTGGCGCAGGCATCCGGCCCCTTCTCGCCGCAGGCCGGGAGCGAGCGATCCACGAGCGTGAGCACCGCAGCGCCGGCCACGAAGTCCCGGGTGCGCGCGCGCACGGCCACGACCTCGCCGTCTCTTGCCTCGGCGCGCAGCGCCAAGAGCTCCTTGGCGTCTTCCGGCTCGGCGCTCAGGTAGATGGATTCAGGCAGCGCCGCGCCCGCCGCGGGCGCCGGCTTCTCGCCGGTGTCGCAGCCGGCGAGAACGATCAGGAACAGAGAGATCAGAACGCGTCGTGACATGAGAATCCTCCAGTCGTGTCAATCCTCGCGCAAGGCCGCGGCCACTTGCATGCGCAGCGCCCGGGCCACGGCCGGCAGCGCCGCCGCCGCGCCGAGAGCCAAGACGCCGATGAAGCCCGCGCCGATCGCCGCGCCGTCCACCGCGAGCGGCACGGCGCTCATGGAAATGCGCACGGACGCGCCGTGCAGGAAGAGCCGCGCGAGCACGAGCCCGAAGAGCCCACCGGCCGCGGCCATGGTCGCCGCCTCCTCGAGCAGCGAACGCGCCAGGGCGAGCGCGCCGAAGCCCAGCGCGCGCAGCGTGGCCAGCTCGCCGGCGCGCTCGCGCACGGCCGTGTGCAGCGTGCTCGCTCCGGTCAGGAGGCCGGCAATCGCGATCAAGAGGCACATCGCCACCACCAGGCGCCTGAGCGGCCCGAAGTAGGCCGCGAGGTCCGCGTAGTACGCGCTCGAGCGCACGCTCGAAAGCTCCAGGTCGAGGCGCCGCCGGCTGAACACCTCGAGCTCGGTGAAGGCCTTCCGCGACTCCAGGCCGACGAACACGCACGAGATGTCGTCGCGCCGCGCCACGCCCATGAGTTCGTGCAGCGGCGCCCAGATCTCCCCCTCGAGGGCGGTGCCGGGCGCGGCGAAGCGGCCGGAGACCTTGTACGCCTGGCCTTCGATGCGCAGGGTCGCCCCGACCGACAGGCGCTCCTCGGCCACGCCCAGGCGCGTGGCAGCGAGGCGACCGGCGATGACCTCGCCGGGCCCGGGAGTCGACCCTTCGATCAGCGTGAGCGCGCCGTGCACCAGGAAGGCGCGGCTGGTCACGCCGCGCAGGAGCGCCGCGTGGCGCTCGGGCGCATCGCCCAATGCGACGTCGTAGGCAAGGTGGATCTCGGGCGAGACCTGGGGCACGCCCTCGCACTTCTGCACGCCCGGCACCTCCGCGGCCACGATCTCCGCCACCGCCGGGCTGATGGCCGAGCGCATGACGTCGCGCTCGGATGCGGCCGACACGAGGATCGCCACGTCCTCGCGCCCCATGCCGGTGAAGCCGCGGGAAAGCGCGCGAGAGAAGGCCGCGGCCGCGACCAGAAGCGCCGCGACCAGCGCGCAGGCGAGCACGCCGAGCAGCGAGCGCAGCGGCCGGCGCAGCAGGTTGCGCGCCGCGTAGTCGAACGGCAGGAGGCGCAGCGCGACCATCACGCGGCCCCCAGCGAGCGCACCACCTCGGTGCGCGCGGCAGACACCGCGGGCACGAGCGCGGCGAGCACGGCCGCAAGGAGGGCGACGAGCACGCCCCGCCCCACCACCGCCGCCGAGATCGTGAGCGGGATGGGCACGCCCTCCACGCCGACCGACACGCTGCCGGCGAGGATCAGGACGAGCGCCGCGCTCAAGCCCAGCAGGCCGCCCGCGAGCCCGATGGCGAGCGCCTCCCCCACGACCAGGAGGGCCACGTGCTCGCCGCCATAGCCCATGGCCAGGAGGATGCCGAACTCGCGCGCGCGCTCGTGCACGGCGAGAACCAGCGTGTTGGCCACCAGCACCAGGAGCACGGCCACGCAGGCCGCGCCGAAGCGGCGCGCGAAGCGCAGAAGCTCGCGCACCTCGGTGCTGGCGCGCGCGACGTGCGCGCTGCGCGCCTGCGTGGAGGTCGGCGCCTCGGCAGTGGAGAACTGTTCGTCGATCGCGCGCGCCACGGCCTCGGCCTGCAAGGCGTCCGCCACCTGCACCTCGAACTGGGTGACGCAGCCCGGCCGGTTCACGCGGCTCGAGCGCTGCAGGAACTCGAGGTGGGTGAACACCAGCCCCTCGTTCACCGGGTCGGGCGAGCGCACCAGGCCCGCGACCTTGACGTCGATGCCGGCGAAGCGGAACGAGTCGCCCGGCTTCAGGCCGCGTCGCTCGGCGAAGGCTTGTCCCACCAGGGCCGCGTCCCGCTCGCGCTCGAAGCGCGCGGCGTCGCCCTCGACCACTTCCAGGCGCCGCATCTCGAGCAGGTCTTGAGCGGGAGCGCCGGCGAAGCTCACCAAGTCGAGGCTGGCGCGGCAGCTCGAGAGCGCCACCTGCACGGGCAGCACGGCGCGCACGCCCGCCACGCGCCGGATGCGCTCGGCGTAGGACTCGGGCAGGACCGAGGTGAGCGGGCAGTAGCGGTTCTGGCGGTAGACGATGAGCGTGGCGGCCTCGCCGTCCCCAGCGAGCGCGCGCTCGAGCCCGGCGCCGAGGCTGTCGATCGCCACGAACAGGAAGATGGCCGCCCCGCTGCCGAGAAGCGTGAGCAGCGCGCGGCCGGGGCGGCGCGCGAGGTTCCGGAGCAGCAGGCGCAGGAGCCCTCTC
>DYIW01000418.1:1568-3810 GCA_020723465.1 Phycisphaera mikurensis | reverse complement strand
CTCGCCTACGACGAGCGCGTCGTGCCCACCGTCGCGGCCGGGCTCCGCCTCTACCTCGAGGAGGGCTGCCCCTCCTGCCACCGCCTCGCGCGTGTCTACCGCGCGACCGCCGGCGGCCCCGCCCTCGACGGGATCGGCGCGCGGCGGACGCGCGAGGAGCTGCTCGCGCGGCTGCGCGAGCCGCAGCGCGAGAGCCCCGGCTCGCCGATGCCCCCCTCCTCGCGCGAGGCGCACGAGCTCGACGCGCTCGCCGCCTTCCTGCTCGCGCAGCGCGCGGAGCGGCGCGATGCGCCCGCGGCCCCGCCCGGCCTCGCCGATCATGTCGCGCCCGAGAGCCTCGCGCAGGGCTCCGCGAGCCCGGCGCAGGGGGCGCTCTTCGCGCGCAAGCTCGGCTGCGTCGGCTGCCACCGCCTCGGCGAGGCCGACAGCGGCGTGCCCGATCTGCGCCTGGTGGGCTGGTACGCGAGCGGCGAGGAGCTGCTGCTCTCGCTGCGCGAGCCGGGCCGCCGCTTCCCGGGCGGCCACATGCCTCGCTACGAGCTCGAGCTGCCGCCGCTCCTGACCGCGAGCCTGCTCGAATACCTCGCGCTCCAGCGCGCGCCGCTCCCCTCCGAGCCCGAGGAGGTCCTGCGCGGCGTCTGCCTGCGCTGCCACGGCGCCACGCGATCGAGGAGCGCGAGCCCCGGCGCGCCGGGGCTGCGCGATCCGAAGGCGGTCGTGCTCGCGCGCCGGCCGCCCGCGCTGCTCGAGGCGCCGCCGCCGCGCGAGCGCTTCGTCGAGACCGTGCTCAAGGGCCGCGCCGGCAGCGCGATGGCGCCCTGGGGCCGCGCGCTCTCGCGCGCCTTCATCGAGAGCCTGCACGACGCGCTCACCGTCCTGCGGCAGGGGGGCTCGCGATGAGACCGCACCTCCTCGTCGCCGGCCTGCTCGGCACGCTCGCCGTCCTCGACGCGTGCTCGCGCGGCGAGCGCGATCGCCCCGCGGCGGTCGTCGAGCCGCCGCTCATCACGGTGCGCGGGCGCAAGGAGAGCGTCGGCTTCGACGCCACCGTCAAGCTCGAGGCCGCGGTGAGCGGCGCCGCGGCGGGCCAGCGCTGGCGCTACCGCTGGAGCCAGCTCTTCGGACCGCGGCCGCGCGCCTGGAACGCGCAGGGGGCGAGCGTCGAGCTGCTCACGCCGCCGCCCCCGCCGCGCGAGCGCGCGCTCGCGGCGCGAGGCCACGGCGTGGTCGCGCTCTCGGCGGCGGAGGCGGGGCGGATCGTGCTCCGGGTCGAGGCCGAGGAGGAGACGAGCGGCCTCCGCGCGGAGCAGATCGTCGAGGTCCACCCCGCCTACCCGAGCGCGGGCTGGCCGCGCGCCGCGGTCCAGGTCCCCTTCTACCTCGCGGGCCGGGGCGGCGCGGGGAAGAACGCGGGCTGGAGCGCGCCGGGCTCCGCCGAGCTCGTGGCCACGCGCTTCGACCACCTCACGCTCGCGCGCCTCTCGGCGACCGAGTGGGTGACGCTCAAGGACCCCGACGGGGTCGAGCTCAAGCTCCGCGGCGGCGTCTGGCTCGGCGATCGCGACTGCGGCCGCTTCGACTGCCACCCCGTCGAGCATCGAGGCTGGCAGCGCACCGCGCACGCGAGCGTGCTCGAGCGCGGGCTCTCGGGCCAGCTCACGCGCGTCGAGGGCGGCCGCCCCGAGAAGTATCAGGAGCACTGCGTCGCCTGTCACAGCGTCGGCTATCAGCCGGGCGTCGGTGTGCAGAACGACGGCTTCGACGATCGCGCGCGGGAGCAGCGCTGGCTCTTCCCGCGCCGCCTCTCGCCGCGCGCCTGGCGCGAGCTGCCGCCGCCGCTCCGGGAGCGCGCGAACGTGCAGTGCGAGAGCTGCCACGGGCCGGGCTGGTTCTACGTGAGCTACGGCGACGACGTCTGCGCGCAGTGCCACGACCTGCCGCCGCGCTACCCGCTCGTGGCGCAGGCGCGGCTCAACCGGATGCGCGAGGCGCAGCGCCCGCTCGAGCGACAGAGCCTCGACCGCGAGGGCGGCGCGTGCCGGGGCTGCCACGTGGGCAGCGAGGCGCTGCGCTCCTTCCGCGGCCACGCCTCGACCTCGAAGCCGGGGAGCGAGCTCGCGACGGCGCCGACCGGCGTGACCTGCGCCGTCTGCCACGATCCGCACGAGAAGGACTGCCGCCGGCAGCTGCGCTTCTGCGGCGAGGTGGAATGTGGTTCGTGGATCGTGGGTCGCAGACCCTC
>DYIW01000418.1:0-1558 GCA_020723465.1 Phycisphaera mikurensis | reverse complement strand
TCTGCGGCGAGGTGGAGACCCCGGGCAAGACCTTCGACGCGGGGCAGGGCGCGCTCTGCATCTCCTGCCACTCGGGCGAGGTGAACGTCGTCGAGGGACCGCTGCTGCGCCCCTTCCTCCCCGGCCAGAAGCGGCCGGGCGGCGGGAGCGGGCACGGCCAGCCCGCGACGGCGAAGGAGCGCGAGCGCGAGGCCGCGCCCCACGCGCCTCAGTTCCAGCTCCTCACCGGGCGCGGCGGGAAGTTCCTGCGCCTCCCCACCGCCGCCGAGGCCGCGACCGCGCCGCGCGCGAGCTACCCGCACAGCGGCGTGCCCGACGCCTGCGTCGGCTGTCACTACGACGCCGAGGCGCGCCGCTCCGCGGTGGGCGGCCACAGCTTCAAGCTGCTCGACCGGCCCGACACGCGCCCGCTCGTGCTCTGCACCGCGCGGCCGCCCGAGCTCGAGCCGCTGCGCACCTCGACGCGGACCGGCTCCTGCGCGCGCTGCCACGGCCGCCTCGGCACGCTGAACGCGCGCGCGCGCGGCGACTACGACGGCGACGGACGGCTCGAGGGGATCGTCGACGAGATCGCCGGGCTGCTCGAGCTGCTGCGCGCCGAGCTCGGGCGCGAGCTCGCGCGGCTCGCGCTCCGGGGCGCGGGGGGCGAGCTCGCCGCGAGCGTCACCGTCGCCGACGAGCGGCTCGTCCTCGCCGACGCCGAGTGCCGGCCGCTCGCGGGGCCGAAGGGCGCGCGCGTGAGCCTCCCCGCGAGCGCGCTCCTCGTCGAGAAGGCGGCCTTCAACTACCTCATGGCGGTGCGCGACGGGAGCGGCGGGATCCACAACCCGCAGTACCTGGTCGCGCTCCTGCAGTCGACGATCGTCGAGCTCGAGGCCGCGCGCGGCGAGAAACGGCCGCACGCCTGGCGCTCGCTCCCCTAGCCGCGCTCGCGAGCGGCAGCCTCAGGGCGCGCGGAAGCGCCACGGCCCCTCGCGGCCGTGCCTCGCCCTGGGGTCCTTGGGCGCGATGTGCAGCCCGCCCAGGCCGTAGCTCACGTCGACCTCGAGCCGTTCGAGGCGCTGGCCGCCGGCGAGGCTCGCCTCGTAGAGGAACTGGAGGTAGCCGATGAAGGGGAGGTGCTTCGCGAAGAAGCCGGGCTGCGACTTCAGGATCCAGCGGACGCAGGCCTCCTCGTCGCTCCGCCAGGGCACGTCGAGCTTCATGAACTTCTCGAGCAGGGCGTGGTACTCCGCCGAGGCCTGTCGCGGCACGACGAGCTGGCCGCTGAAGCGGTAGCCCTTCGCCTCCGTCGTCGAGGCGAGCGCGTGCCAGGTCGACCAGTGCTTCGCGTCCGGGCTGTAGCGCACGTAGAGCTGGCCCGGCGCCGGCGTGTAGGACTGGCCGTTGTCGAGCCGCACCGGGCTCGCCACCGGCCCCAGCGAGGCGCGGATCGAGACGGACCGCGCCGGGCGCCAGGAGAGCCCGGTCGGGAAGGCCTCGATCGTCTGGAGCTCGAGGTCGAGCGACTCGGGACCGGGCGCCTCGTGGACGAGCCCGCGCGCGCCGAGCTTGAGCC
>DYIW01000417.1 GCA_020723465.1 Phycisphaera mikurensis | reverse complement strand
CCATGCGTGTCGCCTCGGACAGGTCCGCCGCGGGGTCCTCGGGCGGCGCGGCCAGCCAGGTGCGTGCGCCAGCCACGAGGCGCCGCTCGGCGACCACTGGTTCTTCGAGCCCCTGCCGGCCGGCTGCGCGCTCGCCGGAGACGGCGTGCAGGGCGCGGACCAGGTGGTGCGCGCCCCAGACGGTTTCTGGGCGCGCCTGCGGCGGCCGCACGCGCGCTCGCACGCGCGTGCCTTCAGCTACGGCGTGGCGCCGCGCTACCCCGGCGTCTACGCCCTCGGCCGCGTGCTCCACTCCCTGGGCAGGAACGGCGAGCAGAGCGCGCTCGCGGTGGCGGGACCGGCCGCGCTCACCGTGGTCCAGGCCGGCGCCGACCCGGACGCCGGGGTGGAGCCGAGCCCGGACGAGCGCTACGCGGCAGGCAGCTCCGCCTTCCAGCGCCAGGATCTGGCGCGCGCGCGCGCGCTGCTGCTGCCGCTCGAGGCCGAGGCCGCGCGCGAGACCACGCGCATGCTCCTGCTCTCGTCCGTGGCGCAGGGCGAGCAGCGCGACACGGTGCGCTTCTTCGAGATCCTGAAGGAACGCGACGCCGCCTTCGTCGTGCCCTTCGACACCATGCTCGAGGTGGGCCGCGCCTACGCCGCGCTCGGCGAGGCGGAGCGGGCGCGCCAGGTGTTCCTGGGCGTGGCGGATGCCACCTTCCTGGAGGAGGCGCAGGTGGTCGGGCAGCTCGAGAAGAGCGGCCGCGCGCGCCGCGCCTACGCCGCCATGTGGCGCCTGCTCTCCGAGTACGGCGACACGAGCGCGGTGCGCTCCACGCTCTTCGCCCTGGGCCAGCGCGCCTATTCCGCGGCCGGCGAGACCGATCCGGTCCTGGCGGCCGAGGGCGATCGGCTGTCGCGCGACGAGCTGTTCGAGCTGGCGGTGCGCGCGCTCGAGGAGCACCTCGCCGGCGATCCCTTCGCCCAGGAGGGCGACGAGGTCGCCTTGACGCTGTGCAACGTCCTGGTGGACATGGGACGCCACGCCGACGGCCGGCGCCTGGCGGCCGAGGCGGCGGCGCGCTATCCGGCCAGCCGCTTCCAGTCCTCGTGGAGCTACATCCGCGCCCACGCCTCGCTCGCCTTGCGCGACCTGGACGAGGCCCTGCGTCTCGCCGAGGAGCTGGCCGAACCGCGGCCGGAGCGGCGCGAGGACGCCATGGCCGCGCGCCTCAAGGCGATGGGCCGGCATCTCGCCGCGCAGATCCACCACGCGCGCGGCGACCTGGAAAAGGCGCGCCAGGCCTACGCGCAGGTGAAGGCCGACTTCCCGGACGCGGCGGCCACGCTCGCCTGGCTGGAGCGCCAGGGCCTGAAAATGCCCGAGATCACGCGCGCGCCCGGCGGCGAGCCGCTCGTCATCGAGTTCGAGCTGCGCGGCCGCGCCGAGGCGATCGAGGTCAAGGTCTACCCGGTCGACCTGCGGCTCCTCTACCTGAAGCACCGCGCCTTCGACCGCCTGGCCAGCGTGGAGCTGGCGGGCATCGCGCCCGCCCTGGTGCAGCGCGTCCCGCTCGCGCAGGACGGCTCGAGCCAGACGGTGAAGGCGGCGCTCGACCTGCCGGGCGCCGGCGCCTACCTCCTGGTGGCGCGCGCCGGGGACCTGCACGCGCGCGGCATGGCCATCCGCAGCGACCTCGCCATCGACGTGCTCGAGGAAGGAGGCGTGGTGCGCGTGCACGCGCAGAGCGCGCGCGGCGGGCAGCCCCAGGAAGGCGCGCTCGTCACCCTGGTCGGCTCGCAGAACCCCGACTTCGTCACGCGCCGCACGGACCTGCGCGGCATCTGCGAGGCGTCCGGGCTCGCGGGCCGCGTCGCGGTCATCGCCGAGCGCGAGGGGCACTACGCCTTCTACCAGGGCGCGGCGATCCTGGCCGAGCGCCAGGCCGGCGAGCAGGACGTGCTGGGCGTGGGCGGCTACTTCGACAAGCAGCAGCGCGCGGGCGCCCAGCGCCAGGAGGCCGACCGCATGGGCGAGCAGCTCCGCGAGGCGCAGCAGGTGCTCGACGACATCCGCCTGAAGAACGCCGACCTCTGGTCGAGCAACACGAACCGCCCGCAGCGCGGCGTGGAGGTCGAGCGCGCCAAGAAGTAGCTCAGGCGCGGCCGGCGGCCCGCCAGGGCCGCCAGCCCGTGACCAGCACCACTCCGCCCAGGATCAGACCCATGCCCGCGAGCGTGGCCCAGCCGAGCGGCTCGCCCGCCACGAAGAAGCCGAGCAGCAGCGCCACGGCCGGCGTGACGTAGGGAATGACGGCGAGCCGGTAGGCCGGTGCGGAGCGCAGCAGCCAGAAGTAGATGCTGAAGGTCACGACCGTGCCCACGATGGAGAGGTAGGCCACGCTGAAGACGGCCTGCCCGGTCCAGCGGAGTTCCGCCCCGCGCTCCGTGCACAACGCGAGCGCGGCCAGGAGCGCGGCGCCGAGGATCATGCCGTCGCGGTTCAGCTTCAACGAGCTGACTCCCGCGCCGCGGCGCTTGATGTACGTGGTGGCGACCGCGACCACGGCCGGGCTGATCATGAGCACCAGGCCGGCGGTGATCGCGTCCGATCCGATGGACCGGATGTCCGTGACGAAGAGGAGCACCACGCCCGCGAAGCCAATCAGGAAGCCCAGGCCCTGGCTCGGCCGCAGCTTCTCGCCGGGAAGCGCGAGGTGGCTCAGGATGCCCTGGAGGATCGGGTAGACGGCCCAGAGCACGCTGGCCAAGGCCGAGGGCAGCACGCGCTCCGCCCAGTACACGACGCCGTACGAGGTGGCGAAGTTCAAGGTGCCCATGACGAGCACGAGCCGGAGCGGCGGGTTCGCGCCCCCTTCCCGCGCGGCGAGCAGGCGCGCCACGCCGGCCATGAGCACGGCCGCGACCACGAAGCGCATGGCCGCGGAGGAGAAGGGCGGCAGGTCCTCGAGGCCCTCACGGATGACCAGCCAGGTGCTGCCCCAGATCAGGGAGAGCAGGGCCACGAGGAGCAGGACCCGGAGCGTGCCCGGGGACGCGTGCGCGTGAGCGGTCACACAGCCTCTCTGCGGGTAGTTGGTTCCGCTTCCGTGCACACTTCCTGGACAAACGCAATAGAACGCTGATTTCAGCCGATTCGGACGCTTCCATCCACATTGCGCGCTGCGAACGAGCGCAAACGAGGCGGATCGGCCGGGCGCCCCGGCAAATACACCTAACGTTCTTCTCCGCCCGTAGTTAGTCCCCGAAAATCCGTTTTCTGGATCGGGCGCGACGGAAAACCCGAGAGCGTGAGGCCGGTGTTATCCACGGGTTGTCCACATGAAGGCAACGCGCTCGTGGAGAGCTCCTCTGGATGAGGAAGTTGCACCCCACTTCGATCCGTGTTGTCGGAAAGATCGAGGAGGGTTTCCGCCTGGCCTCCGCGAGGGAGGATCTCGTCACACGGCGTGTGCGCGAGGCGCCCGGCGGGCGCCCGCGGCCACGACCTCGCCCTTCCCCTCTTCCTGGAGGCGCACGTGACCCCACCACCGCCGCCGGCGATTCATGAGGTGAGCCGGTCTGGGCCTGCGTCGTCTCATCCGTGCCTCCTCTCGAGCTTGTCCGATACCTAGAGCTGCTGAACGACCAGAAGCAGCGCGGCGATCACCACGGCGATCAGGAACACCACGAGCTTGGTCGAGCTGTTGGACCGCCGGATCAGGTCGTCCACGCGCCGTTCCTGTTCAGCCTGCTGCGCGCGCATCTCGCGCAGCATCTCGTCCTGGCGGCGCGCCTGCTTCGTGGAGAGGTCGTCTACGGTGGTGCGCACC
>DYIW01000416.1 GCA_020723465.1 Phycisphaera mikurensis | reverse complement strand
CTGCCTGGCGCTCGGATCTCTTCCTCCCGCCGCACCGGAGCGGTGCTGTTCGCCAACGGCGATACCTTGGGCGGCTGGTTCCACGTCGACGAGACCCGCACCGACTCCGGCGGCCGCTACGTTCTCACCGTGCCCGCGAGTCCGGATGAGGAGTTCTCCATCCGTGTCCGCGCTGATGGATACGCGGATACCGGCGTGTGCCTCAGGGCGCCGGCGGGTATCGAGCCGGTGGGGCTGCCGGAGCGGATCCTCGCGCCGTTGACGGATGACGGACTGTTCCGCGCCGCGATCGACGGCCGCGTGCTGGACGGCTCCGGCGCCGGGATTCCCGGCGCCCGGGTCGATCTGGCGGGACCGCTCAACCGGCGGGCCTGGACCTTCACGGCGGGAGACGGCGCCTTCCGCTTCGAGCGGCTCGAGGCCGGCGCGTACGCCGTGACCGGGTCGACGCCCGGCCTCGTGCCGGTCCGGGTCCAGGATGTCCAGGTCGGCCGCGACTCGGGAGTAACCGATCTCGAGATCGCGCTGAGGGAGGCCGCCGGCGCGCTGGCGGGCATCGTCAGCGGCGTTGACGGCGCGCCGCGGTCCGGGATCACCCTGCGCGCGCGCCACGCCGGCGGCCTGAGCGCCGAGGGCGAGTCGGACGCCGCCGGTGCGTTTCGCATCGCCCCGCTTGCTCCTGGCCGGCAGGTCGTGCGCATCGAGCCCGCCGAACCGTTCCCCACCGCACGTTCCCCGGACGATGCCGTCGACGAGCCGTTCGAGCTGGAGGTTCAGATCGCCGCCGG
Organism: Phycisphaera mikurensis; assembly: GCA_020723465.1. Taxonomy (GTDB): domain Bacteria; phylum Planctomycetota; class B15-G4; order B15-G4; family JADJEK01; genus JACQZJ01. The sequence continues at coordinate 3,030 of DYIW01000416.1, read as the reverse complement.
CGTCGAGAGCGACCTGCGGGTGGACCTGCGCAGGAGCCCGTACTGCGCGGTCGAGGGCACCGTGCGGATCCGGGGCAAGCCTGCGGCCGGAGTCGAGGTCGCTGGGGCGCGCACGGACGAGGCCGGCTGGTACCGGACCGGTCTTTTCCGCTCCGGCGACACGCGGCTCGTGCTGGAGCGAGAGCGCTGCGTGATCGCGCTCCGCGACCTGGTGACCGAGCCGGGCACGGTTCACACGGTCGACTTCGACCTGGACCCGGCGCGTCTCGAGATCTGGGTCGTCGACGGTGTGACCGGAGAGCCGGACTGCGGAGCCGAGGTCAGCATGAGGCATCTGCTCCAGGACGGATCGGAAGGACCATTCGGCTATCCCAGCCGCGCGCACTCGGTCGACGGCGGCGTGGTGGTGTTCGAGGCCCCGGCCGGGCGTTTCGTGGTGGAGGCGGAAACGTCGCCCACAGTGAGAAACGACCTCGCCCCCGAGCTGGCGGTCATCGATCTCGATCCGGGAGGCGGCCGCGAAGTCGTGTTGCGCCGCTACCCGTGCGCTTCGCTGCGCGTTCGGCTCGATCCGCCGCCGGCCGACCCAGCCTGCGTGTTCGTCGAGCTGCGGCCCGCCGCCGGCCGGACCATACGTCTGGATGGCGGGGACTTCCTCCCGGGCGGCGCCGCGGTCCGGTTCGAGCGCCTGTCGCGTGGCCGCTATGACGTGGTGGTGCTCGACGCGGAGAGCGAGTCGGAGTTGGGCGCGGCCGAGGTCACGGTCCATCCGCGCGAGGAAGCCCAGGTCGTCATCGCCCTGAAGCTGGGCGCCGGGCAGCGCTGACAGCGCCGGCGCGGGGCGCGCTCGTAGAATGACCGCTCCTGACCGTCCTCGCCGGAGAGTAACGATGACGCGGCAGCGGGCGCGCGACGCACGCGCCGAGCTGATCCAGCACATGAAGGCCGTGCAGCGCAGCATCCGCGACTGCGCGGGCTGCGGTCTGTGCTGCACCGGGGCGAAGAACGCCGTCCAGATCCTGCCGCTCGAAGGGCAGAGGATCGCGGCCTGGATCGAGCGCCAGGGCAGCCCTGCCGTGCACGCCTGGCGCCAGAGGCTGCCGCGCGCCGTGCGCCGCTTCCACCTCGGCCGCGGCGCGGCCTGCGCCTACACCTGCCCGTTCCTCACGCCCGAGTTCCGCTGCACCCTGCCCGCGAGCGTCAAGCCCGTGGTCTGCCTCTCCTTCAACCCCGTCGAGCGCGAGCGCTGCGAGCTGGAGCACGCCTGGTACCGGCGCGTCTTCGCGGGCGTGACGCGCCGGAACGCGGCCGCGGGTCTGCCGGAGCGGCTCGCGCCCATCCCCGTGGCCGTGCTCGAGGCCCTGAACAGCAAGCCCGCGTCGCGCCGCGGCCGCGGGTAGAATCCGCGGCGCCATGACGGATGACGTTGCATCGCGGCCGGAACGGCGGCGCAGGCTCTCGGCCTGCATCATCACGCGCAACGAGGCGCGGCACATCGAGGCCTGCATCCGCTCGCTCTCCTTCGCCGACGAGGTGCTCGTGGTCGACTCCCTCTCCGGCGACGGCACCGCCGCCCTGGCGCGCGCCGCCGGGGCGCGCGTCATCGAGCAGGAGTTCCTCGGCCACGTGCGGCAGAAGCAGCTCGCCGTGGACTCTGCCTCTCATGACCTGGTCTTCTGCGTGGACGCGGACGAGCGCGCCTCGAGCGAACTGGCCGCGGCCATCGAGCGCCTCCTGACCCGGGAAGACGAGCCTGCGCGCGGCTACGAGGTCGCGCGCCACACCTTCTACCTGGGGCGCTTCATCGACCACGGCGGTTGGTGGCCGGAGTGGCGCCTGCGGCTCTTCGACCGCCGCCACGGCGCGTGGAGCGGGGTCGATCCTCACGATCACGTGCGGGTCGAGGGCAGGGTGGAGCGGCTGCCAGGCGAGCTCGTGCACTACAACTATCGCGACCTCTCGCACCACGTGGCCAAGATTGACGCCTACACGTCGATCATTGCCGAGCGGCGCGTGGCCGCGGGCGAGCCCTTCTCGCTGCTCAAGCTGGTGTTCTGGCCGCCCGCGCGCTTCTTCCGCATGTACGTGCTGCGCGGCGGCTTTCGCGACGGCCTGCGCGGGTTCCTGGTGGCCTGGATGGGCGCCTTCTACGTCTTCATGAAGTACGCCAAGCTCTGGGAGAGGCGCAGCTCCGGCCGCTGACGCGCTGCTGCAGGGGCGGGCCGCGCGGCCACAACGGCGGGCGGCGGGGCGCGAGCCCTTGGCCAGAGCGGCGCGGAATGCTGAGATGATGAGCGGCGGGGAACGCGACGCTCGGGCTCCCGGCGTCCGCCGGGAGGCGAGCGCGCAGGACGCCGCCTCAGGGAGCAGATGGCTCACGCTCCGGCCAGTTCCGAGGACGCCGGCCTCTGGGCGATCCTCGAGGCGGTGGCCGCGACGCTCGATCGCGAGCGGCCGAGGTGGCGCCTGCGCGCGACCTGGGCGGCGAGCGACGGCCTGCCCCTGGACGACCGCCAGGCCCTGCAGGCCGTGGCACGCGAGGTCTTCGCCGGCCAGCTCGCGCCGCAAGTGATGTTCGGCCTGCATCCCGAGCTGCTCGCGGCCGCCTCCGACGAGGAGATCCGCGCCGAGGCGCGTCTTGGCGCGCGCCGCCGCCGCGCCGCCGAGCGCGCTGAGGCACGCCTCGTGCGCCTGCGCGGCCACGCGCGCCGCATGCTGGCCATCAAGCGCGCGCTGGGCGCGCCCTTCGTCGCCGGCCTGCGCGCCGCGCACGAGGCCGGCCGCGTCGAATCCTTCCTGGCCAATCTGCCGCCAGGAGCGCCGGCCTACGAGGACGAGGAGGCGCGCCGGCAGCTCGCACGCGCCTTCCTGCCGCGGCAGTTCGCGGCGGAGCCTGGCGTGCTGCGCTGGATCGAGCGCGTGCTCGGGGCGGCGGCGGAGAAGGGCGGGCTGCTGCTGCGAGCGCGCGCCTCGGTCATGGAGTTCGCCGGCGGCCCGGATTCGATCTGCGGCGCAGCGCCGCGCTGCGAC
>DYIW01000035.1:24772-29623 GCA_020723465.1 Phycisphaera mikurensis | reverse complement strand
GCCAGGGAAACGGCCGCGACGCTCCTCACCTCGCTTCCCCTCCAGTTCCGGGGAAGCGGCCGCGATCGCTCCCCTTCACCAAACCGCCGCAGCCCGTAGTTCCACTCACGCAACAGAGCCGCGCGCCGCCGGCCGCGCGTCCCGTTTCCCGTCTCTCCGCCTGCGGCGCCCTCTGCCACAATCCGCTGTTGTCATGCTCGACCGGCGGGGCGCCGGTCCTGGCCGCGGAAGAGAACGACTTCCTCGCGGGCCGTGGTTCCGCACGGACTTTGGCGCCACAGGAGGCTCCGGAGGTTTTGGTGCGGGACATCGAGAAGCCCGGAAGGCACGGGGAGATCGAGGCGGAGCTGCGGCGCAGCGAGCAGCGCCTGAAGAGTATCTTCCGCGCCGCGCCCGTGGGCATCGGTCTGGTGGCCGACCGCGTCCTGCTGGAAGTGAACGAGCGCGTGTGCGAGATGGTCGGCTACACGGCGGAAGAGCTCGTCGGCCAGAGCGCCCGCATGCTCTATCCGAGCGACGAGGAGTTCGAGCGCGTCGGCCGCGAGAAGTACGCGCAGATCCTCGAGCACGGCATCGGCACCGTGGAGACGCGCTGGCGGCGCAAGGACGGCGCGATCATCGACGTGCTGCTCAGCTCCTCGCCGCTCGCGCCCGGCAATCCGTCCGCCGGCGTGACCTTCACCGCGCTCGACATCACCAGCCGCAAGCGCGCCGAGCGCGAACGCGACCGCCTCTTCGACCTCTCCCTGGACATGTTCTGCATCGCCAGCTTCGACGGCTACTTCAAGCAGCTCAACCCGGCCTGGCAGCGCCTCCTGGGCTGGACCGCGCACGAGATGCTGAGCCGACCGTGGCTCGACTTCGTCCATCCGGAGGACCGCGCGGCGTCGGACAAGGCGCTGGAGCAGCTCGCCCAGGGGGAGTGCATCATCTCCTTCGAGAGCCGTTACCGCTGCCGGGACGGCTCCTTCCGGCGCGTCTCGTGGAACTCGTTTCCCGTGCTGGCCGAGGGCTTGATCTACGCCGTGGCGCGCGACATCACCAGCCAGGTTGCGCTCGAAACCAGGCTGCGCCAGTCCGAGAAGCTCGAGGCGGTCGGCCAGCTCGCCGGCGGCGTGGCCCACGACTTCAACAACATCCTGACCTCCATCCTGGGCAACGTCGAGCTGGCACGCGCCGAGCTGGCAGGCCGGCTGGCGCCGGGAGACGCGCTGCAGCAGGAGATCGAGGAGATTCGACGCGGGGCGCTGCGCGCCTCGGACCTGACGCGGCAGCTCCTCGCCTTCGGCCGCCGCCAGCCCTCGCGGCCCCAGCTCCTCGACCTCAACCGCAGGCTCGCAGAGATGGAGCGCATGCTCGGCCGGCTGATCACCAAACAGATCAAACTCGAGCACGCCTACGCGCCCGACCTGGGCCGCGTGCTGGCCGATCCGGCGCAGATCGAACAGGTGGTGATGAACCTGGCCTTGAACGCCCGCGACGCCATGCCGCAAGGCGGCACGCTGCGCCTGGAGACGGCCAACGTGCACCTCGACGAGCAGACCCTGGCCTGGCGCGTGGAGGCGGGCCCCGGGCCCTACGTGATGCTGGCGGTGAGCGACACCGGCTGCGGCATGGACGCGGAGACCCTGGAGCGCGCCTTCGAACCCTTCTTCACCACCAAGGACGTGGGTGCGGGGACGGGCCTCGGGCTCTCCACCGTGTACGGCATCGTCAAGCAGTCGGGCGGCCACGTCACGGTCGAGAGCGAGCCGGGGCGCGGCTCCACCTTCAGAGTCTATCTGCCGGCGGCCGCCCCGGCTGGGAGGATTGACGCAACGCGCGGCGCACCGGCCGCCGCCCAGGGCGAACCGGAACCGGCGCAGGGCGGCAGCGAGACGGTTCTGGTGTGCGAGGACGATCCGGCCGTGCGCGGGCTGATGGTGCGCATGCTGGCGCAGGCCGGCTACGCCGCCGTCGAGGCGGTATGCGGCTCCCAGGCACTGGAGGTTGCGCGGACGCACGAGCGCCCCATCCAACTCCTGGTCACCGACATCATCATGCCGGACATGGACGGCAGGAGGCTTGCCAGCGAGATGAAGCAGGCGGCGCCGGGCGTGAAGACGCTCTTCGTGTCGGGCTACACGGCGGACGTCATCGCCCGCCACGGCGTGCTGGAGGAGGGCGTCCACCTCCTCGAGAAGCCCTTCGACCGGCACGCCCTCCTGGCGCGCGTGCGCGCCATCCTGGACGGGTGACGGTGCGCGCGGTCAGCCACCGCTCTCCTGCTCGTCCTCGTCCTGGCGCCAGGTGAAGGCGCCGTCTTTCGCCTCCAGGTCGCGCGCGGCATCTCGGTACCAGAGGCGCCACGCGTCCACCGCACCCGCGTGCTCGGCCGTGGGCCTCGCGCTGCGCGGCCCCTCCTCCTCCTCCTCGAGCCAGGGATAGGCATCCGAGGACTCGGGCCGCTCCGCGTCCGGTGGGGTCAGCTCGAGCAGCACGCGGCCCGCGGCCGCTTTCTCCTCCTCGCTCATGCCGTCCATGCGGTCGAAGACGTGGCGCACGAGGTGCGCGCGCAGCTCGGAGACGCCGAACCAGCGCTCCTCGCCCTGCGGCTCGAAGGAGAGCATGGCGCTGAGCGCGCCGAAGAGGTCGTTGCCGCGCAGCAGGCAAGCGGCCCGCATCACGGTCGCGCGCTTGTCCTGCGGCCGCGCCTCGGCCGCGGCGGCGAAGCGCTCGCGCGCGCGCTCCAGCTCGCCCGCGCCCCAGGCCGCGCAGGCCGCCGCGATCTCCTCGTCGTAGCGGCGCCGGGCCTCCGGCGCCTCGTCGCGCGGCTCGTCGCGGCCGAGGCCGGTCATGACCAGGTGCACCTTCGACACCGGGCTGCCGAGGATCTGCCAGGTCGTGTCCAGGTAGTGCGCGCGCTTCTCCGCGCGCTCCCGCTCGCGCGCCAGGTAGCGCCGGTCCTTCTCCTCGGCGGCAAGGTCCTTCTCCTCCTCGCGCTGGCGCCACTCCGACCCGCCCCACTCGAAGTGCTGGAGCTCCAGGATCCAATCGGTCCACTGCCAGGCCGGAGCCACGGCCGCCCGGTCCTCGGGCGACCAGCTCACGAGCCAGTCGCTCATGTCGGGATCGCGCCGCGTCCCGAGGGCCTGCCAGAAGGTGTCCTGGCCGTCATCCTCGTCCCAGCGCGTGCGCGGGCCCAGGTACTCGATGAGCGGCCGGTCGTCGGTGTTCAAGGGGCCAGCGCCGACGAAGGAGCGCAGGGCCTCGGGGCCGAGGAGGCGCAGGGCGAGCAGCTCCTCCGCGCTGGTGACGCCGATCACCGCCAGGCTGTCCCGCACGGGCGCGTGCGCGAAGCGCGCGCGCAGGTTCGCAAGCGTGGCGCGCGGCTCGTCCTTCAGTCCGACCAGGATTATCTCCTCGCCGAACCAGAGACTGGCGTTGGGAAAGACCGACTGGAAGGTGCGCATGAGCAGCTTGGTCTCTTCCGCGCCATAGCCGGCGAGCCACTGGCAGGCCACGCCGCCGTCGTTCAGGTGGTCGCGCACCAGCTCGTAGTACTCGCGGGAATAGAGGCTGGTCACACCCGCGTCGTCCGGATTGACCGGGTCGGAGGTGATGACGTCGTACTTCTTCTGCGAGGCCAGCAGGAAGTTGCGGCCGTCGTCGATGGTCAGGGTCACCTTGGGATCGTGCAGCGGATCGTGGTTGAACGGTGCGAAGTGCGTCGAGCCCTTGATCACCGCCCGGGAGAGTTCCACGATGTCCACGTGCTCCACCGGGTGTTGCGCCAGCGAGCCGAGCGAGATGCCGGCGCCGAAGCACACGCACAGCGCCTCGCGCGGGTTCGGGTGGAAGAAGGCCGGCAGGTGGCCGAGCAGGCGCAGGTGGATCTGCATGCCGGTGCCCGTGCCGGCCTGGCCGTCGCCGTCCACGAGCAGGAGCAGGTCCTCCGAGTCCTTGGTCTGCACGATGGCCACCGAGGACTCGCGCCCGTCCGCGTAGAACACGACCTTCTCCGTCCAGTCCGCCAGCGCTTTCTGCGCCGGATCGCCCGCCCAGAAGACCGAGGCCAGGCCGGCGGCCGCGAGGATCCCGGTCACGATCGCGGTCTTGGGCGCGCGTCCCTCGGTGCGGCGGCGCAGCAGCAGCCACAGGCCGGCGAGCACGTTCACGGCCCCAAGCACGATCAGGCCGGCGCGCAGCTTCAGGAGCGGCAGCACCAGGAAGCCGCCGGCGATGGCGCCGAGGATCGCGCCAAGCGTGTTCACGGCGTAGGCCACGCCGGCGTCCCGGCCGAGCGTGTCGACGCGCCGCGCGTAGATCCTGGCGACGATGGCGAAGGTCGTTCCCGAGAGCATGCACGGCAGGAAGAGCACGGCCAGGCAGCGGCCGAAGCGGATGGCGCTGCCGGTCCAGAAGCCGTCCGAGCCCCACCCGCGCGTGTCCGCGATCAAGCCCATGGCCGCGATCGTGGCGAACGCGGCCGCGCCGATCAGCACCTGCACCCCGCCGAAGAAGGCGACCAGGTCCCTGATCCGGTCGCCCAGCCACGAGGCGATGAGGCTGCCCGCCACGATCCCCAAGAGGAAGGCGGCGAGCATCATGCTGAAGGCGTAGACCGAGTTCTCGCGCACCACGTAGATGAGGTACCGGGTCCACAGCACCTCGTACGCGAGCGCGAGGAAGCCGGAGACGCCGAAGACGAGCACCACGGCGCGCACCGTGTCCGCCGTGGCGAGCGCCGGCGCCGGCGCGGGCGCCGGCGCGTGCTCGAGCAACGGCGAGGAATCGGGCGGCGCCGCGGCCGGGGCCGCCGCGCTCGGCGCCGCCCCGCGCGCCAGCCACAGCGCGGCCAGGCCCACGGCC
>DYIW01000035.1:684-24760 GCA_020723465.1 Phycisphaera mikurensis | reverse complement strand
GGTTGATCGCGGCCGCGGCGAAGATGGCGTTGCGGATGCCGGCGACGCGCACCAGGAAGAAGGCGCAGAAGAGCGTCCCCGCCACCGCACCGAGCGTGTTGATCGCGTAGAAGAGGCCGGCGGCGCGGGCGACGCGCTCGCGCGCGCGGCAGGCGGCGCGGATGAGCACGGGCAGCGTGCCGCCCATGAGCGTGGTCGGGCCGATCAGCGCCGCGCACGCCAGCAGGAAGCGCACCAGCGGCAGCCACGCCTCGGGCAGCGCGCCGGAGCGGCGCAGGCTCACGTATGAGTCCATGAGCCCGTCGAGCAGGATCACGCTCTGGAAGCCGAAAAGGGCGATGCCCAGCTCCAGCCAGCCGTAGAAGCGCAGCGGCGCGCGTGTGTCGTCTCCCGCCCGGCCGAGCAGCCAGGAGCCGAGTGCCAGGCCGCCCATGAACACGGCGAGCACCGTGCTGACCGCTTCGGCGGTGACGCCGAAGATCAGCGTCAGCCGGCGCATCCAGGCCACCTGGTAGATCAGCCCGGCCGCGCCGGACAGGAAGAAGAGCAGCAGCACGGCCAGTCGACGCATGGGCAGCGCTCCGGCAGGAAGTGAAAGGAGGCCCGCACGCTACCCGCGGCGGGTGCGCCATTCGAGAGTCTCGTCGCCGGCGTCGCGCGCACCGCCCCGCTCAAGGCAGGAGAGCGGGTCGGAAGCGCAGCACGAAGTCCGCCGTCCCGCCGTTCTCCACCAGGATGAATCCGGTCGGGCTGTACGGGTTCGGCGCCGCGCTGATGGGCAGCGGCGGCTCGCACACGAAACGCGGGTCGTGCTGCCAGCGCAGGAGCGTGGGCGAGGACGCGGCGCCCCGCACGCGGATCTCGTTCACCGCGGCCTCGGCGCGGGTGCCGGGCGCCCCCGACGCGAAGCCCGGCGCGCCCGCCACCGGAAACACGCTGAAGCCGCCGGCGAGATCGGCCGGGAAAAGGCCGAGGCGCACGAAGCGCGCGCGCGCGCCGGGCGACCAGGTCACCACCGCGCCGATGTTGTAGAGCGCGAGCGCCTCGCGCAGCTCCGCGTCGGTCCAAGCGCCGAGCGGCCGGCCGAGCAGCACGCCGTTGGCGAACCCGACCTCGCCCACGCGGCAGGCGGTCACCGGGTGCGGCCCGCCGATGAGTTGGCGCTGCAGGCGGCGTGCCAGGCAGGCGACGAAGTGCGGCCCGCCGAAGTGGTCGCCGCCGAATCCGCCGCCGCCGTCGTCTTCAATCAGGATGCGGGCCTCCGCGCTGGTGTGCTGGCGCAGGTGCTCGGCCAGCATGAGCGCCGGCGCGCTCGGCTCGGTCACCAGGGGCTGGCGCAGGCACGCGGTCGAGGCCAGGGTGTGCACGTGCGGCAGCGCGAGCGCGGCGCCGAGCGCCACCGCGGCCGCGGTCGCCGCGCCGCCGCGGCCCGCGCGCGCCGTGACTTCGGCCGCCGCGGGCACGGCCAGGAACAGCGCCGGCAGCAGGAAGCGCGTGGGCTGCAGCTCGGGCGGGAAGCGCACGAGCCAGGCGAACAGAGCGAGGAACGCGGTCAAGAGAGCGGCCGCGGCCAGCTCCGCCTGCCCGCGGCCGAGGGCGCGCGCGATCAGGCCGGCGCCGGCCAGAGCCAGGAGGGCGACGGCCAGGCCACGCTCCGGCCGGCACAGGTTCAGCACCACTTGGTCGAGGTTGGACTGGAAGTAGAGGCTGAGCGCCGCGGCGTTCCTGCCGACTTCCCCGGCCGTGGCGAGAAGCGGCAGGGCCGAGGGCAGGAGCAGCAGTGCGGCCGTGCCCGCGGCGAGGGCGAGCGCGCGGAGCTGGCGCGCACCGACCTGGCGGATGCGCGCCAGGAAGAGGAGCGCGACGAGGGGCAGCAGGAGCGCGCTCAGGGCGTGGGCCGTTCCGGCGAAGGCGAGGGCGGCGCCGTAGGCGAGGGCGCTCCTCACGCCGGGCCGCTCGATGACGCGCAGCAGGCCGCTGAACAGGAGGGGCGCGGCCGCGGCGGCGAGGACCCAGCCGTACATGCCCCAGGCCAGGTACGTCTGTCCCTGCGCGCGCGTGTACCAGAAGAGCAGTACCGCCAGCCACGCGGCAATGGCGCGCGCCGCCGGGCCGGACCCGGCCCAGAGCGCGGCCCGGTGCACGAGCAGCGGCACGAGGGCGAAGAGCAGCAGCAGGGTCCAGTTCCAGGCCGCGCCCGGCGGCAGGAAGCGCAGCAGCAGCGCGCCGTACTGGCCGAGACGGTTGTCCGCGTCCGTGGCGCCGCCCACCGGCGCGCCGCCCATGTAGCTCGGGTCCCACGCCAGCGTGCACCACGCGCCCGCTTCCCTGAGGACGGCGACGCGATGCTGGTGCACGGCGAGATCGCCGTCGATCACCGGATCGGCGCCCGCCAACGTGCGCGGCCCGAACAGGCCGAAGACCGCGGCCCCGTGCGCCAGGATCGCGGCGAGCAGGAAGATGAAGGTCGCGCGGCGGCGCGCGCCCGTGCCGTCTTGCTCCATCGCGTCCGATGATAGCGGCGCCGCGGGCGCCGCCTCCGCCGTGTTTCAGCCCTGCGCACCCCACTTTTCACGCTTTCTTCCCCGGTACGTTCTTGATTGAGGCGCCTGCTTCACCGATAGAATCGTTTGCGAAGCACCCGAGTGTCGACACCTCGACCTGCCCAGATCGCGAGGCACATGTCGCTCCTCGAGCCCCGCGGGGCGGCCCTTCTGACCCTTCTCGCGGCATCGTTGGCGCTGGTGGGCGTCCCGGCCGCCGCCAGGGCCCATCCCCACGAACCTCCTCCCCTCTGGCAGGTGCGTGACCGCGTCTGCGCCTTCCTCGCGAGCAAGCCCGGCGGCGCCGCTCTCGAGGCGTGCGCGGCCCGCATCGCTCGGGCCGCGGTGGAGCAGGGGATCGCCCTGCAAGCAGGACCGGTGCGCGCCACGCTCCAGCTCTGGGCGGAGCGCGGCCAGGTCGCCCTGGTGCAGCACGTTCTCGCCAGCGACGGCCGGGAGCACGCGCTCGCCGCCTGCGAGATCTGCTCGACCGTGATCCACGACGCCCTGCATGGCGACCCGCGGTCGATCGCCCGTCAACCGTGCGGCAGCGGAGGCATCCTCCCGGTCACGGACTCCACCTTCCTCGCCGCCGTACGTCCCGGCCGCGACTGGCAGGCGCCCGCGACAGGGCAGGAGCCCGCCAACGAACGGTTCTTGCCGCACGTCACGGAGCGCGATCACCGCGTCCAGCACGGGGTCGGATTGGAGCGCATCGACGCGGACGGCGACGGCTCTGCCGAGACCGAGCGGCTCGATCAGGACGGCGATGGGTCCTTCGACTGCTACCGCGTCGATCGCGATCGGGACGGTGTGTTCGAGGCGAGCTTCGAGCGGGCGGAGAGCGGGCTGTGGAAGATCGTGTTCCACGACCGCCTGCTGCAGGAGCTCAGGCGCGCGCGCGCGGCGGGGAAGCCTGGCGGCGCAACGCCCGCGGAGGAGTCGCCATGAGCGCCGCCAGGCCGCGCGCGCTCCGCCGCTTCCCGGGCGCCGCGCTCCTCATCCTCTTGTTCGCCGCGCCCGCGTTCGCGCAGATCCCCGGCGTCACCGTGAACAGCGCCACGGAGACGGTCTTCTACCGCAACGACGCGACCGCGCTGCGCGGCGTCGTGCTGGTCAACGTCACGAACAACAGCGGCGGCCCGCTGAGCGGCACGGTCTCGATCAGCGCCGGCGGCGAGACCGTGGTCACGCCCGTGACCCTGCCCGCCGGCACCAGCGACGTCGAGGCCCACGTCAAGCGGATCTGGCCGGCCGCCCCGGACACGCAGGGCGCCGTCACGCTGACCGTGGCAGGCAAGTCGCAGTCTCTCTCGCCCAAGACGCTGGGCATCCACCGCCCGTGGACCGTCCACCTGGTCATGGACAAGCACCTGGACTACGTGTGGCAGGAGGCCAGCGAGCAGCAGACGCGCGACAAGATGGAGGCCCTCGCGCACGCCTTCCTCTCGGCCATCGAGCAGGACAAGCTCGGCCCCTTCCCGCACGACGAGCAGACGCACTTCACCTTCGACCAGACCATCTGGTGGGACGCCTGGGAGCTGGAGCGCCCCAAGGAGATGGCGCGTCTCGCCAGCGCCGAGGGAAGCGGACACCTGGGCGTGGGATCGCTCTACACGGTGCTCTTGACCGGCTGCCTGGGCACCGAGGAGATGGTGCGCGCCCTCTATCCGGCGCGGGCCATCGAGCGCCAATACGGCGCGCACGTGCGCTGCGCCGTTCCCATGGAAACCTCCTCCATCGCCTGGGGCCTCGCCACCGTGCTCGCCCAGGCCGGCTCCACGTACGCGGTGAAGGGCATCTGCAACTGCGCCGGCCAGGTGAACGGCGGCCCCAACCTGGGCGCGGACACGCTGTTTCGCTGGACCGGGCCAGACGGCAGCTCGGTCCTGCTCAAGTGGGACCGGTTCAGCGGGGACAATCAGTGGTTCGGCGGCTACGCCGAGTGCTACCAGCTCTGGGAGCACGGCAGCGACGTGGTCCCGCTCACCTCCGCCCAGGAGCAGGACATCCTCGCCGCGATCGCCCGCTTCGAGGGCTACGGCGCCGCCTACCCCGTGGATCAGATCATGTTCTACGGGCTCGGCTGGGACTACTGGACCGTCGGCCCGGCGCGCCTCACGGCCACGATCCGCGCCTGGAACGCGGACATGCAGGCGCAGGGCTATGAATACCCCCGCCTGAAGAACAGCCGCGCCGAGCAGTTCTTCACCGCGGTCGAGGACGCGCTCGCCGCGCACGGCAAGCAGCTCCCGGCTCACACGGGCTGCCTCGGCGCCGACTGGGAGGTGTGGCTGCTCTATCACGCGCGCGCCTGCGCGCAGGCGCGCGCGGCGCGCGAGCAGCTCGTCTCGGCCGAGACCCTGTCGGCAGTCGCCGCGTCGCTCGACCCGGCGGACGCCGCCGCGCACCGCGACCTGATCAACGAGGCCTACAAGCGCCTCCTCATCCTGGCCGAGCACACGGCCGCCAACACCTCTCCGATGGGATCGCCGTTCGACGCCGGTCCCGTCGGCCAGTTGAAGAAGGACTGCGCCGAGTTCGCCGAGACAGCGGCCGAGCTCATCCTCGACGAGGCGGAGCAGGCCATCGCCGCCCGCGTCCGCACCGGCGATCAGCTCGAGGGAGAGACGCTGCTGGTGCTGAACACAACGCAGTACGCGCACGACGCCGTGGTCGAGATGGAGGTGCCGGGGCCCGGACCGTACGTGGTCAGCGACGCGGCGAGCGGCGAGGAGGTGCCCGCCCAGGTCCTGGGCGCGGCGCCGCCGCATGCCCTGCGCTTCCTGGCGCGCGACCTGCCCGCGGTGGGCTATCGCACGTTCCGCGCGCGGCCCGGGACGAGCGGCGCGCCGGGGGCGGTGCTCGTCGACCCGCAGGCGGGCACGCTCGAGAACGAGTACTACCGCGTGACCGTGAGCAAGCAGACCGGCGCGGTGACCTCGCTCCTCGACAAGACGCGCGGCAACCGCGAGCTGGTCTCGAAGACGCTCGGGGCACCGGGCGCGAACGCCTTCTGCGCCAAGGGCGCCTATCCCGGCGCCGCGACCCTCAACGCGCGCGCCGTGGGACCGTTGTCCGCCTCGCTCGAGGTCGCGGTGAGCGCCGCGGCGCGAACCTGCGTGACCACGATCACGCTGCACTCCGGAGTCGACCGCGTCGAGTTCGACAACGTGGTGACGCGCCCGTCCGGCTCGGACACGAACGACGAGGTGCGCTTCGACTTCCCCTGGAACTTCAGCGCGGTGCAGCACCGCTACGAGGCGGGAGCGGCGATCACGCGCCCCGGCTACGCCACGCAGAATCCGCCCGGGGATCACCTGCCCGGCAGCACCATGGGCTACTTCGCCATCCAGCGCTGGGCCGACCTGCACGGCACCGACGCCAAGGGCGTGGAGGGAGGCGTGCGCGTGGCGGCGCCGGACACGTACATGATGTCCTTGGGCGCGAGCACGGTGTGGTACAGCCCCGAGGTGGCCGCGCCGCGCATGAACTTCATCGGCTACGACAACTCGCCGCCGAACGGCGACCTGAGCGGGCTCGGCGACCAGGACGACGAGACCCAGTTCCGCTTTCGCTTCCTGGTGCAGGGATACCTTGGCTCCTTCGACGGGCCGGAGAACGCGCGCCACGCGCTCACGTGCCTGCGCCGGCCGCGCGTGTTCGCGCTCCCCGCCAATCAGGCCGGGGACCTGCCGGGCGATCACCTTTCCTTCCTCGAGGTGTCTCCGGCCAGCGCCCTGCTCACCGCCTTCAAGGTGGCCGAGGAAGGGCCGGCGCACGGCTACGTGGTGCGCCTCTGGGACGCCGGCCTCTCCGGTGCGAGCGCCATCCTCGACGCCGGGCGCTTCGCCGTGGGGCAGTCCTGCGCCACCGACCTGCTGGAGCGGGACCTCGGGCCTGCCGCGCCCGCGGACGGCACGGTGACCGCGGCGCTGCCGGCACGCGGCTTCGCCACGCTGCGGCTCATGCCGGGCGGCACCAACGCCGCGCCCGTGGCGAACGCCGGGCTGAACCACGTGGTCGCGCCCGGGGCAAGCGTCACGCTGGACGCCAGGGGCAGCAGCGACAGCGACGATCAGCTCGAGTTCCGCTGGTTCCAGGTGGCCGGCAAGCGCGTGCCCCTGCAGGGAAGCACGACGTCGGTCGCGACGTTCACGGCGCCGCAGATCAACAGCGCCGCGGAGGGATTGCTCGCCTTCCAGCTCGTGGCCGACGACGGCAAGCACCGGCCTGCCACCGCGATGACGTTCGTGTTCGTGACTCACGATCCGACCTTTCCGGGAGCGCCGCCTTGGGTCAATGCCTTGGCCAGCGGCCAGGAGGTCGCCCTTGCCTGGGGTCCGGCAATGGATCCCGAGTCGGGCATCGCCGCCTACCGCGTGAAACGCGCGAGCAACGGCGGGCCGCTCGTCCCGTGGAAGGCGGTGGACGGGAACGTCTTGACACTGGTCGATCCCCACCTCGAACCCAACACGACGTACTCCTACGACGTGACGGCGGTGAACGGCGCCGGCATGGAGGGGCCCTCGCGCGGCGTGGTCGCCGCGCAAACGAGCGACTCCGCTCCGGACCCGCCGCCGACCCTCACCGCCCTGGGAGGGAACCAGTCCGTCCTCCTGAAGTGGAGCCTGCCGCCGGACCAAGATGTCGCCGGCTTCCGCGTGTTTCGCGGCCCGGCCAGCGGCGGGTCCTACTGGCAGCTCGCCGACGTCGGGCCGGCGCCGGGCTTCGTCGACTTCCAGGTCACTCCCGGGGTCATGTACTACTACGTGGTCCGGTCGTACGACGCGGCCTTGGAGAGCAGGGACTCCAGCGAGGCAGCGGCGACTCCCTGGGACGGGCCGCCTGCCGCGCCGGAGAGCCTCATTGCCGCGCCTGGCGGCTACCAGGTCCACCTCTCCTGGCCGCCGGTGGGCGCACAGGACCTCGCCGGATACCGCGTCTACCGGCGCCCGGGTGCGTCCGGGTCGTCCGCCTTCGAGCTGGTGGCGGAGACGCCGCCCGTGACGTTCTACACCGACTACACCGTCCAGAACGGCGTGGCGTACACGTACTACGTCCGCGCGCGCGACGCTTTTCAGGAGGGAGCGCCGTCGCCCGAGGCCGCGACCACGCCCGCCCCGGCCGCGAGCGTCACGGCGCCGGTCGCGGAGGATTCGCTCGACGCCACCTCCGTGCTGCACGTGGTGCGCGTCTCGGGCTTCTCTCCGTCCGATCCGCACGACTATGTCTCCAACGACGCCAGCCAGGATTCCGCGGGCTTCGTCTTTCCGCTGGCCGTGCCGCGCTTCGCGACCATCACCGCGGCCGCCGTGCGCGTCCTCGCCGGCCCGTACCAGAATCCTGACGCGAACGGCGCGCTGGAGATCCGCGTCTTCAACGTCGCGGACTGTCCTCCGTTCGTCGATGGACAGGGCATCGACCTGCTCGCCCACCAGCCCGTGCATCCCAAGGTCGTGAGCTGGCCCGCGGGCGTCGCGTGGAGCAGCGGCAGCGCCCACACCACGACTTCACTGCATGAACTGGTGCAGGCGATCGTCACGCGGCCCGACTGGCAGCCCGGCAACCGCATCGGCTTCGCGGTCACCGAGGGCAGCCTCGCTCCGGGCAGCTACTACGGCTGGAACGACTCGGCCGCGGGCGGCGCGCCCGTGCTCGAGGTGAGCTACACGCTCGCCGGCGAGCCCGCGCCCGAGCTGTCCATCACGCCGCTCGTCACGGGCAACTCCTCGTGGGTCGCTCTCGGCGGCGGCGATCCGTTCGACGTCTTCGGCCTGCTCGCGGCGGCCGAGCCCAGCTTCGTGCCCCTCCCACCCCACGGCAACCTGCTCCTCTCCCCGGCCACGACCCTCCCGATCGCGGCCGGCCTCCTCGATGCCACGGGCGCCGTCAGTTTCCCCATGCTCGTTCCCAACCAGCCGGCGCTCATCGGCCTCACGGTCTACTTCCAGGGCTTCCGCTATCACCTGACCCCGGCGTTCGATCTCGGCCTCACCGGGCTGGTGGTCCTCACGATCGAGTGAGAGCCTCAGCGCCGCGGCGGCCCGGACCGCCTCGCCGATCGCTTCGACATCCCCCCGCGCGACGGGCCATCGTCTGACCTGCCCTGAATCGCGGCTGTCACCCCGGCCTGCGAATACCGTGATGCCGGCGCGCGTACCGAGGCAGGAGCCTTCCGAGCAACTCGACGACTTCCCCCGCGTCGCTCGCGCCGTAGACCCGATCGTCGTCGATGTCCGCATACCGCACTCGCTCGTCGATTCTTCGATCTGCCAGCTCCCCGCTCCAACCGTCGGTTCGGAGTGCGATCACCAGCCGGTACATGGCCCACGCCAGAGCCATCTCGGCAAGCGTACCGGCGCCGCCGCCGATTGCGACCACGGCATCAGCTTGTGCCAGCACCAGGTTCCTCCCGGCGTCCAGCCCGGTTGGCAGGACGATGTCCGCCAGCTCACATGCTTCTCGTGGGTCCGTCCCGGGAAGAACGGCGATGATGCACCCGGCGTGCCACCGAAGCGAGCGTCGTGCCCCTCTGCACGCGCTCTCCATCACACCCCCAAGACCGCCGGTCATCAGAAGGTACCCCGCGTCCACAATGGCCTGTCCAACCTCTTCGGCCAGGCGAAGCCGCGGATCACTCCCAGGCAGCGAGGAGTCACCCACGACCGAGACGATCGGCGTCCGAGGCCTGCTCATGACGGGTCACTCCCCGGAGAAAGGCCCCCTGCCAGCCATCCCAAGGCGCCCAGCCGATCCAGGATCCGCGAGATCGTGGCCTCACGCTGCTGTCGGTCGTCGCCTTTGCCTTGTCCGGACGGCTCGTGGAGGTAGAGCGGCTCCCGGATCCAGGTTGGCCGGTCGGCAAGCAGGACCAGCGGCACCATGAACGCCCAGTCCGAGGCCAACGCCACGTACTCGCCGTCCAATCGCAGCAGCTCGTCCGGGATCGAGTCGAACAACCGCTTACGGAAGGACCGCAGGTGCTGCCAGACGTTGAGCGGGACGGGTGCATCGAAGTCGACCTGGTAGCTCAAGTGCTTGTCGGTGCGCAACATCGATCCCACCGTCGCGTCAGCCCCATCGGCGTGCGCTTGCCAAACACGGCGAAGCGTCCCCCTGCCGAGCAGCGCATCGTCTCCGTCAAGCGTCACGATGATCGAGTCCGGGTCGGAACAGACGTGCCGCACCGCGGTAACCAGGTTCTCCAGTTGGCCGCGGCGTGAGCACCTCGAGAGAAACGTCACCCGCTCCCTGTAGCGACCACACAGCCGCCGCATGAAGTCGCGATGAACCGGCGTCGACGCGTCGTCGATGACCACGGCCCCCCACTCCACGTCCACCTGCTGGACGAGAGAAGCCCAGCAACGCCAGAACCGTCCGGGCGGCACGTTCCGTGCGCAGATCACAACCACCAGCGGTTCCTCGCGCTTCGGGCCGAGCCAGTCTTCCTCGGAACCACCCATCCCCGGACGGCCCTCTTGAACCTCCGGGATGTACCCACGTTCGACCGCGTCGACAGCGGCCCACCAGAACCGCCTGTTCTGCTTCAGGTCGTTTGGAGGATGAATGCCGAAGAAGTCGCCGTCGCCCCCGCGGTAGGAATGCGCCAAATCACTCCGGACCAGCAAGTCCAGCGACCGGTGCCACTTGACATCAAGGCCGCCATTCCGGGCGCTGTTCGGAAGGGGACGGAGCGCGAGAAGCCGTTGCCGGTGGAAAAGGCATGCACGCACTTCCACTCGCCAGGGCCTCTCTGCGGACCAGAGGGCCTCCACATGCCGGAAGATGGGGAAGGCCACGGTCACCGCCTTCGGGTCGGCGTGAAGCAGCCCGATCATCGTGCCCAGGTAATCCCGCCGCGGATCCCGACGGCCGATCATCATGTCCGCATCCACCTGCAACACGTAATCGCCCCGACAGGACTCGATCCCAGCCAAGAAAGGGGCGACGGGCGCGTTGTCCACCGAATGTGTCGCCGGAGTCGCCAGGCCGAACCACCTCTGGTTCAAGGCGGTGACATCGTCCGGGCGCACGACGCGGTCGACAAGCCCACTTGCCACGAGCCGCTCGATCGCTCGTTCCAGGGCATCCGCATCCGCCCGGTCGTAGGCCCGCTCGAACCCGTCTCGCTTGGAATCGACGGCGAGAACGACCTCACAGAACGGCGCCGGGCTCTGGAGCTGCGAAACGATATGGCGCACCTGCGGCTCGATCGTGCGCCACTCCATGGCGCACGTCTTGATGAGCAGAGACACCGACTCCGCGGTGCGGCGAATCGGAACAAGCCGGAGGACGCGGAACTCCGAACTCGGCTCGAAGCGCTCAAGGTCCACGGTCTCGATCTCGTGCTCCTCGACGATGCCGAGCCCCGCGGCCAGCAAGTCCCGCATCAGCCGCTCCATGGGCCGGTGCACATCGAGCCGGATCCTGCCAGATGACCGGATCCTCTTCTTCCAGACCGTCACCCGCGAAGGATCGAAGTCGGCCGGGACGATCCTGTCTTGGAGGGGCGTCGGGCCGCCGCCCGTGAAGAACGGGTCGCACAGCGCGAGCAGGACCTGGCCCCCGGCGGCTACCGCCGAGCGGAGGCCGGCCAGTACGGACCGATACTCCTCATCGCTGTCGATGGCGCAGACGACGCGCGAGCAGATCACAACGTCGTACGTCCCACGATCCGCGATTCCGTCCAGCCGTGACGTAAGACGTGCGCTCGTCGAAGTCTCCCACGCAGGCGACAGACTGGTGTCTGGATCGAATCCGACGACCTCGATGCCCTCGGCGGCGATCCGCATGGCGAGCCTGCCCTTGCCACAGCCGAAGTCCAGGACTCGCCTGGGGCGGGCGTCCAGCGTGAGCCGCAGAAGCAGTTTTTCCAGCTTGCGGACCGTGCTCGGTCCGTTCACCGCTTCCAGGAACCGCGCCAGGCCGTCCAACTCGGGAAGTTTCTCGTCGGTCAGGGCGCGGCGCATGATCTCCTTCAGGTCCGGGCGATGATGCCAGCGCCACGACAACCAAGCGCGCACGCACATGCTGCGAAAGCCGGGGCCGGAGAAGGGCAGAAGGTCCCGTCCATAGTCGACGAGCTTCACGTGCTCTCCCACTACCCGGAGATTGTCCGGGTGCATGTTGGAACACGCCACACCGTGATCGCGGCATTCCTGCAGGAGACGCACCAAGCCGGGTCCGTGTCCCCCCTCGTACGGCTGACTCTCCTCGAACCGGTAGACGAGAATGGCGTTGCAGCCGTCCTGGATGAACGCGCCGATCTGGTAGAGCCCATCTCCGTCGGGCCATTGACCAGCCAGGGACCGCAGAAACGCCCTCGTCCGCCGAAGGTCGCGGGACGTCCAGCCATCGATCCACTTGAATACCTGGCGGCCGTCCGTGACAACCACTCCTTCGGTGCCGGCCCCGAGGAGGCGCAGCGCGCCAGATGGATTCGCGAGACGGCGGACCTGGGAGCGCGCGAGGGCGATCCTCTGCCGTGCGAATGGGTCGCCGAGGGGAGTCCTCTCGACGAAGCACCTCAGCTCCTCGCGCAGCCCGGGGAGGAACGCGCTCAGGTGAGGCCGATCCAGCTCCATGACACGTCGCTTCACCTCCTCGAGGAGCCCCGGCGCGTACTCCACCTCGATCCCTCTCAGCCAAGCTCCAACCGCCCCACCTGCCCTCCGGGAACGCAGAGCTCGACAGACTCCGCGAATCCGCCACACGGAGAGAGAGAACGCCGAGAAGCGTTCCCTGAGGTACTTGCGGGCCCGCCGGACGAACCAGACCACCTCCGCACGCCCGAACTCGAGATCGTCGCGTTCCTTCCCTCGCCATTCGAGCAGGTCCCGAAGTGCGGAGTGGACGGCGTAGCCCTGGATGTCCTGGACCAGCCGGTCAAGATCGAGCCCGTCGGAGGGCACATCGCTGCGGTCGTGCCGAACGGGAAGCGGGGCTGCAACCACTTTGCGCCCGCGGACCCGGCCGTTGATCAGGGCCCAGACCATGTCCGACCGCCGCAGCCATCTGCCGTTCAACTCCACGGCCAAGTTGGGGACGTCTCGCAGGGCAGCCACGTTCAGCACGAACGTGTTGCCCCCGCGGAGGTCCGATGCCTTCGCATCCGCCACGGGATCGACCATGGGAGGTGACACCACGCGGCGGAAGAGGTGCTCGCCAGCAAGGATCCGCGGCAGGTGTGAAAGAACACGCTGTCGTGCTTCTCCCACTGTCTCCCCCGGCGCTGCCGGTTCGAGCCAGAATGGGCTTTCGAGATGGCCCGTGTCCCTGCGCGACAGATCGTAGTAGTAGTCCCGGAACTCCCTGCGTAGCTGCTCGTTCTCGCCGGAGCGGTCCGGGAGAGGATCATCGTCCGGGAGGGCGTCCAGCCACGTCAGATTGTGCATGAGGTCAACCATCTGAGTGCGAACGGTGCTGGCGTACGGCAGGGGCGGGGCGCCGACGGTCGCGCCCAGGACCACATCGACCCCCTGCCTCCTGAACTCCTGCAGCCAGGGAATGATCGCCTCCGACTCGATGCGCATGTCGTCATCGAGGATCCAGGCCACGGCATCACGCCGGGAGCCTGCCAGCTCGGCGAGGTACGTCTGGAGCATAGTGCGCGCCAGAGCGATCGGAGCCTTCTCCGGTCGTTCAAGAGGATGGCCGAAGCACCCACGTCGCGCGTCCCGGCGCTGGCGGCCGCGGCCACAGAAGTAGCATCGCAGCCCCAGCCGCCCTAGTTCCTTGATGAGCCGGCGAAGTTCCCTGCCCTCAGCGACCGTCCCGTTCTCAGAAACAAGCACATCCAGTCCGGCAATCGAAGGATGCCGAGAGAGCTGCAGCAACTGCAGGAGGAGCGGACGACTTCGGCTCGCGCTGTCGGTGGTCAGGGCGACCAGTAGCGGGAAGGGTTGCGCCTCGGAAGCGATCGAAAGGGCCGCGGGCATTGGCGGGCGCTCACGTGGCGCCGGTGTCCAGCAGAACAGATCGCGCCCCCGGGTGAGGAAGGCCTGCTGCTGCTCCAGCGTCATCCGAGTCTGGTACTTGCTCCAGAACCGCTGGAGACCAAGCAGCTTCGACTCAGAGCCGGGGTCGCTGAGACGCGGTAGAGGACCATCCGCGAGGTGGTGCACGGTGTGAACGGCGAGCGCTTCGTAGCGGATGCCTCCCAGATCAGCGATCCTGATGCACAGGTCTCGGTCGGTGCACGACGGGAGGTGCTCGTCGAACATCCCGGCCAGTAGGAGCTTCTCCAGCCTGACGAAGAGGTTCGAGCCCTGTATCTGGGGATTGCCGACGAGGAACTCCTCCGCGCGCAGCGCGGACGGGATGGTCTGCCGCCGGACCGACGAGTCATGTCGGACGATGCCGGCGGCGACCATGTCAGCGTCTCTGGCGAGCGCCCGATCGAGGCACGCCTGCAGATGGCCTGGCTCCCAACAATCGTCGTCGTCCAGAATCGCGACGTAGACGCGTTCCGGCCGCTCGGTCTGCCGGTGGAGCCAGTCGATGCCAGTGTTCCACGCTCCCGCGCAGCCCTGCGCGCGGCAGTTGCTCAGATGGACGACCTTGGTTGGATCGGCCGGAATCCCGCGGACGATCCGCTCGTTCCTTTCGCGGCACTCCCGCGTGGAGGAATCGTCCACCACGATGAGCCAGCGCGGTGCCATGGTCTGCGCCGCGATCGATGGGAGACATCGCTCCGCAAGGAACTCAGAACGGTCACAGGTCGCGACGAGGACACAGACTTGGACGGGTGGTGGGAGGAGAAGGGGGAGTGACATCTGCATCTCCTGCTGATGACGTTCAGGAATGCTCTTTGGCCGTCCCCCGCAGGGGAGCAGCCGCCGTCGCCGTTCGAGGACATCCCCTCTGGGAAGCCGCCACCGACAAGGCGGCGATGTCGGCCCTGCTCGGCCGCCCCGCGATGCTCATCAGCATCCTCGGGTCAGCCCATGGCCGCCATCCTCGGGCGATGGAGTACTACGATCATGGACCGGAAGCGCCTTCGATTTCAATGGGGGTTTCTGCGAAAGGAGAGAATGAAGGCGTCGCGACTGCCCTCGCCACGTTTCAGACGCTGCGGCCGTCGCGCACCATCTCGCAGAGTGCGAAGGGAAGGCGCAGGGATTCGAACCCATGCAACGTCGGATGGCCGGTCCGCGCGGCATTTTCTCGGATCCCGCTGCCCGTTCCCCCCGCGCGCATCGTTACCGGAGCAGCGCCCCCCGGGGCCGCGCGGTTGCGCGCGGCCGCGGGCGGCGTAGGCTCGTGGCCGCGGCGCCCGGCCGCCGGAGGAGAGACATGAAGCTGAGAAGTGTCCTGTTCCTGGCCCTGATGCTGCCCTTCTGCGAGGCGCCCGCCGGGGCGCAAGAAGAGGCGCTCGCGCCGGCCGCGAGCTGGATCCCCGAGGACGCGATCTTCGCGCTCGAGGTCCTCCGCCCGGCGCCTCTCCTGGAGCTGCTCTGCGGCGAAAGGACCTGCGCGCGGGTCACGAGCCTGCCGGCCTACCGGCGAAACGAAGGGACCAAGGAGTTCCAGGACTTCCTCGGCCTGATCAAGCTGCTCGAAGCCAAGCTCGGGACCGACTGGCGCGGCGCCCTCGCGCGCCTCACGAGCGGCGGCTGGACGTTCGCGCTCTGCCCGGGCGGCGCCGCGCTCCTCATCATCGACGGCAGCGATGCGGACATGCTGCAGAGCCTCCACGAAGTCCTGCTCGGCATCGCCCGCGCCGAGGCCGAGAAGCAGGGCGAAGCGGAGCGCGTGTCCTCGAGCGACTACGCCGGCGTCACCTGCTGGACGTTCGACGGCCAGGGCGCGCACGCGCTCATCGGCAGCCGCCTGGTCCTCGCGAGCAGCCAGGCGGCGCTACGCGCCGCGCTGGACCTGCAGGCCGGCGACGGCGCCGCGACTCTCGCCACCGTGCCACCGTTCCAGGCCGCGCGCCTCGCCGCCCTACAGGACGCGGCCGCCTGCCTCTACCTCGACCTCGCCCGCCTGCGGCGCGCCCCGCGCGTCCAGCGCGCGCTCGAGGAGAGCCGCCAGAAGCCTCTCGCGGCCCTGCTGCTCGCCGGGATCAGCGAGGCGCTGCG
Organism: Phycisphaera mikurensis; assembly: GCA_020723465.1. Taxonomy (GTDB): domain Bacteria; phylum Planctomycetota; class B15-G4; order B15-G4; family JADJEK01; genus JACQZJ01. The sequence continues at coordinate 9,132 of DYIW01000035.1, read as the reverse complement.
CGATTCGTCCTGGCTCGCGGGCGCGCTCCGGCTCGAGCAGGACACGCTCGTCCTCGACGTCACGCTCTGCGAGACCGAGCGCGACCCTGAAGACCCGGCGGCCTTCGCCCTGCCCGCCACCCCCGGGGACGGTGCCCTGCCCAACCTGGGTCTCCCGCGGCGCGTGGCCGCGCTCAGCCTGTACCGCGACCTGGCGCGCTTCTACGCGGCCAAGGACGACCTCTTCCCCGAGCGCACCTCCGAGCTGATCTTCTTCGAGAACATGATGGGCATCTTCTTCACCGGCCGCGAGCTGACGGGCGAGGTGCTCGCCCAGGCGCGCCCCACCATGCGCCTGGTCGTGGCCGAGCAGGAGTACGATCCCGCGATCGGCACGCCGCTCGTCCAGCTTCCCGCCTTCGCCGCCGTGTTCGAGCTGAGCGAGCCCGAGGAGTTCGCCGAGGTGATGGAGGAGGCCTGGCAGAAGGCGCTCGGCCTCATCAACTTCACGCGCGGCCAGCAGGCCCTGCCCGGCCTGATCATCGACCGCGTCGACCACGGCGACACGCGCATGACCGTGGCCTACTTCTCGTCCGCCGGCGCCGAGGAGCGCGCGCGCCTGCACCAGCGCTACAACTTCCGGCCGGCGCTGGCGCGGCGCGGCGAGCACCTGATCCTCAGCTCCGCCGAGGGGCTGGCGCGCGACCTGCTCGACGCCCTCGGCCGGGACGCCCGGGAGGCGCCGCTCCCCGGCGCGGACACGCTGCTCGAGCTGGACGGCGGCCAGCTCGCCTCGCTGCTCGAGGCCAATCACGCCACGCTCGTGGAGCAGAACATGGTCGAGAAGGGCCACACCATGGACGAAGCCGAGGCCGAGGTGAGCACGGTCATCGCCCTGGCGCGGCTTGTGGAGCGCCTGGAGCTGTGCGCCGGCTCGGTCCAGGGCGCCGCGCGCTTCCGCGCCGCCGCCCGCCTCGACCTCGCGGCGCCGGCGCGCTGAGGGCCGCGCCGCCGGAAGGAGATTGGACATGGTCCACCGCACTCCGCCTTGCCGCGCGCCCGAGGTCGCTCCCGCGCCAGCAAGTCCCGAGCAGGCCTGGCTGCCGTACCAGCCCGGCGACGGCCGGCCCTGGAACTTGGGCGTGGCCGCGCACCTCTTGCGGCGCGCGGGCTTCGGCGCGGGCCGCGCGCGCCTCGGGCAGGCGCTCGAGGCCGGCCCACAAGGGACGATCGACGCGCTGCTCCGGCCCGAGGCCGACACGGCGGCCTTCGACCGCGCCTTCGACGAGCACGAGGGGCGCGCGGCCGAGACCGGCGGCGAAGCGGCGCTCCGAAGCTGGTGGCTGCGGCGCATGCTCGAGACGCCCCACCCACTGCAAGAGAAGATGACGGTCTTCTGGCTCGAGCGCGCGGCCGCGGATGGCGCGCGCGCCGGCGAGGCGCGGGTCCTCCTGGAGCACGTCCGCCTGCTGCGCCAGCACGCTCTCGGCGATCCGCGAACTCTCCTCGCGTCGCTGCTGCGCGACCCGGCCATGCTGCTCGGCCACGGCGGGGAAGCGGGCCGCCGCTCCCGCCCGAACGAGCGGCTCGCGCGCCACCTCCTGGAGAACGTGACGCTCGGGCCGGGGAACTTCTCGCCCGAGGACGTGCACGAGGCCGCGCGCGCCCTGACCGGCGGCTTCGTGCAGGGCGGCCGCTACGCCTTCGTGCCGCGCGAGCACGACGCGGGCGTGAAGCGCATCCTGGGCCGCGAGGGGAACTTCTCCGGCGACGACCTCGCCGGCATCCTGTGCGAGCAGCCGGCCGCGGCCGAGTCGCTGGCGCGCGCTCTCTACCGCTGGCTCGTCGCGGACGAGGACGAACCGGAGCGCGCGCTCCTCGCGCCGCTGGCCGAGGCGTTCGTGCGCGAGCACGACTTCGGCCAGCTCGTGGAGACCGTGCTGCGCTCGAACCTGTTCTTCTCGGCGCGGGCCTACCGCCGCAAGATCAAGAGCCCGCTCGAGTACGCGCTGGGGCTCATCCTCGCCCTCGAGGGCATGGTCTCGACCACGGAGCTGGCGCAGGACCTGGCCGCGCTCGGCCAGGAGCTGTTCCGGCCGCCCTCGGCCCGGGGCTGGGCTGGCGGCCGGCGCTGGATCGACGAGGCCACGCTGGCGCGGCGCCACAACCTGGCGGCCGACCTGCTGCGCGGCGCGGGCCGCTATGGCGACCGCCTCGATCCGTACGAGGTCGCGCGCCGCCACGGCTGCGAGCGGGAGGATTCGGCCGCGCGCTTCCTCGTGGACCTGCTGCTGCAGGGCGACGCGGATCTCGACGCCGGAGCGCTCCTTCAGGCGGCGCAGGAAGCGGGCGGCAACCCGGCTGCGACGCTTCGCGCTTTCGCCCGCGCGCTTGCGCGCGTGCCCGAGTATCAACTGGCCTGAAGCCGGGAGGAACGCCATGCCGGCCTCGCGACGCGCATTCCTGAAGGCCTCCCTCGGCGCCTCGGCGCTCGTCTCGTTCACGGGCGGCGTGCCGCGCCTGCTGGCGCGCGCGCTCGCGGCCGCGCCGCGCGCACCGGAGCGCGACACGGTCCTGGTCGTGGTGCAGCTCACCGGCGGCAATGACGGGCTGAACACGCTGGTGCCCTTCACCGACGACGTCTATGGCCGCAGCCGCACCACGCTGCGCCTGCCGGCCGCGCAGCTCCACCGCGTCAGCGCGGACCTCGGCTTCCACCCCGACATGCAGGAGTTCCGGGGGCTTTTCGACCAGGGGCTCTTGAGCGTGGTCCAGGGCGTGGGCTACCCGGGCCAGGACCGCGACCACGGCGGCGCCATGCGCGCCTGGCACACTGCCGAGTGCGCACCAGGCGGCGCCCAGAGCGGCTGGCTCGGCCGCGCCGCGGACCTGGCGTGGAACCCGGACAGCCCGGGCGTGCCGGCCGCGTTCGTCGGCTCCATCCCGCGGCCGTTCGCTCTGAGCGCGGAAGAGACCGTGGTGCCGGCGCTCCGTTCGCTCGAGGAGCTGGTGCTGCGCGAAACCGAGGAGCACGGCGGCGCGCCGAGCGACAACCCGCTGCTCCAGCACGTGCGCGGCGTCGATCGCCGCGCGCGCGCCAACAGCCTGAAGCTCGAGCCGCTCGCCCGCCAGGAGGGCGCGGCGGCCGGCTACCCGGACTTCTCGCTCGCCGCCGACTTGCACCAGGCCGCGCGGCTCATCGAGGCCGACCTGGGCGTGCGCATGGTCTGCTGCGAGCTGGGCGGCGGCGGCATCGGCGGCTTCGACAATCACGCCAACCAGCTCGGCAACCACTGCGCCTTGCTCAGGCAGCTCGCCGAGTCCGTGGCCGCCTTCATCCGCGACCTACAGCGCATCGGCGCGCTTCCCCGCGTGCTGCTCATGACCTTCTCGGAGTTCGGCCGCACCGTGAGCGAGAACGGCCGCCGCGGCACCGGGCACGGCGAGGCCGCGCCGCTCTTCCTGGCCGGCGGCGGCCTCGCGGGCGGGCTCATCGGTTCCCACCCGAGCCTCGTTGACCTCGTGGACGACGCGCCGAAGCACCACACGGACTTCCGCCGCGTGTACGCCACGGTGCTGGAACCGTGGCTCGGCTTTGACAGCAAGGCGGTGCTGGGTTCTGAGTTCGCGCCGCTGCCGCTGCTGCGCCGCTGATGCGCGCGCCTCACTCGAGGCGGTACAACCTGGCCGCCGCGCCCTTGTAGAGCGGCGGAAACGCGCCGGCGAGCGCCTCCTGAAGCCCCGGAACGGCACGAAGCTGCCAGTTCTCGATGACGAACCAGCGCGCTCCGCGCCGCGCCACGCGGTGGAGTTCCTCCACGCCGACCTGTTCGAGAGGCAGGGAGAAGCCGCGGCGCTCCAGCCAGAAGAACATGTACGGCACGCGATGGTCGACCGGGCAGCCGTCCTCGTCCCGGCTGCGATCGCCGGCCGCGGCGATCAGCCCCTCGCCCTGGAGGAACGGCGCCATCTCGCGGGCCGCGCCATACGAGGTGCTCATGCGCGGGCCGGCGCGCGTGAGGGCGACCTTGAGCCCGAGGTGGAGGAGGCTCTGCGGCGCAGAGAGCACGAGCAGCAAGACCCAGGCGCCGGCCGCGTGGCCGCGCAGCGCCCAGAGCGCGGCGAGGAAGGCGAGAAGGCCGGTCAGGGCCACGAGCAGCGGCCAGTCGAGAAGCGGGGCCAGGCGCGGCGCGCCAAAGACCGCGAGCACGGCGAGCAGCGCGGCCGCGGCGAGCACGGCGCCGAGGCGGCGCTTCTCTGGCGGCGCGGAAGCGGCCATGCGGCGCTCGAGGGCCGCGAGCGCCGCGCCAAAGAGCAGGGCCGCGGCCGGCGCCGAGATCGCGTGATAGTAGAAGGCCCAGTCGTCGCCCGAGGTGCGCGCCGAGAGCAGGAAGAAGATGAATGTGGACAGCCACCAGGCGAGGGCGACCCGCACGCAGCGCTCGTTCTTGAGGAACAGGGCGGCCCAGGCGGCGAGCAGCAGCGCGGCCGGCGGGAACACGTGGCGGAGCTGGTTCGTCACCACGCCGAAGACGAAGCGCGCGTCGGTGAAGAGCGCGGCGCCGGCCCAGTGCTGCTCGCTGGAGAGGCCGAGCGAGTTGCCGTGCTCCAGCCACACGGTGCGGCCGTGGAGATACCACAGGGCGGCGGGCAGAACGGCGAGCAGGCTGACAAGCCAGAGGAGAGGCGAGCGCAGCAGGGCGCGGGAATCGCGCCCCAGCAGGAGCAGCAGGAAGAAGAGGCCGAGGTGCACGGCCGAGGCCTTGGCGAGAAGGGCCGCGGCGAGGAAGAGCAGGGCGCCGACCAGGTCACGCTTCTGGCGCGCCTCGGTGAAGCGCAGGAAGAAGTGCGCCGCGCCGATCACGCCGAGCAGCATGAAGCCGTCCGGCTGCAGCGAAGTGGCGAGCCCGGTGGGCAGAGGAGAGAGCGCGAAGAACAGGCCCGCGGCCCTGGCGCCGAAAGGAGGCAGGAGGCGCGCGGCGAGCCGCAGGAAAAGAACCAGGGCAGCGAGCGACGCCAGGAGGTTCAGCAGCCGCCCCACCTCGGGACGCTCGCCAATGACCCGATAGCAGAGCGCCATCGCCCACGGCAGGAAGGGGAACTCCGCCTCCACCAGCCCCGCGCCGTCGCCGCCGAAGTCGACCGTGGGACAGAGCGGGTTCAGGTCGCCGCGGCTGAAGTTCCGCGCCATCATCGCCGTGTCGCACTCGCGCCAGGAGACGTTGTCGAGCACGGTCCCGTCCACGGGCCGGAGCGCGTCCGGCAGCCGCACGAGCAGGGCGAGCAGCAGGATCAGCAGGGACGCGGCGCGGCCGGACATGGTTCCTCTTCACCTCGCGAAGCGCGGCTCGACCTCGGCGAGCGGCTTCTCCTCCAGGATGCTCCGCACCCACGCGCCCAGCGGGCGCACGTCGAAAGCGCGCGTGTAGGTGTCGAGGCAGCGGCCGAGCCGTTCGAGCTTGACCGCTCCTCGCAGGCGCATGGCTGGGAAGAAGTCGAGCCGCGCCACGTCGTCGCCGCCCAGGAAGTCGAGGGGATGCAGCAGCAGGCAGGGACGGACGCCCAGCGCGCGACAGAGGCGCGTGGCGAGCGCGAAGTAGGCGCGCGCCAGCGCCGGCGAGAAGGTGCTGAGGAAGAGCACGTAGCTCGCGTGCATGGGCAGGCGCAGGAGCGGCATGGTGGTCACCGGCACCTCGACCAGCCCTCCGCCCTCCAGGCGCCAGCGGTAGGGACCCAGACGGCGGAAGCCCTCGGAGAAGGCGCCGAAGAGGCGCGCGCGCTTCCGCCGCTCCTCGCCCTTCAGGTCGGAGCGCATCAGGTAGTAGAGGCGCGCGAGCGGGCCGAGGAAGGTCGGCAGGGTGGAGCTGTCATAGAGGTAGCCGCGCCGCTCCAACACGCGGAGCGCGGCCCGGCTCAGGCTGAAGCCCGGTCCGCGGAAGCCGCGCGGCCGCTGCCCGGTCGCGGCCTCGATCGCCTCCTCGGCGCGCGCGATCTCCTGTTCGATCGCCCCTTCCTCGAGCAGGTGCAGCCAGGGCTCGTGGCTGAACGAGTGGTTGCCGATCTCGTGGCCGGCGGCCGCGAGCGCGGCCAGCGCCGCGCGGTTCTGCTCGAGCGCCGCATCCTGCCCCACGACGAAGATCGTGACGGTGAGCCCGCGTTCGGCCAGGAAACGCACGATGCGCGGCACGGCCACGTCGAGGTAGCTCGGGAAGGACTCCCAGCCCGCGTCGCCGTGGACCCTGAGGTAGGACCAGAGGTTGTCGAGATCCAGCGAAAGGCTCGCCGCCGGCCGCGCGCTCGGGTTCGAGTCCGCCATGCCGTGCAGGATAGGTACCGGCGAGGGCGCGCGGAAGGCGGGGCCGCGCGCTCTTCGCGTCAAGCCTGGACTCGGAGCGCGCCGAGATAGGGATGGCGTGGACGCCGCGCGCCAGAACGCACCAGACCAAGGGAGCCGCTCATGTCCGCTCGCCGCATGCACTGGAACATCTTGTGGGTCGTCCTGGTCGTCGTACTGCTCTCGGGGTGCGCCAAGGAGCGCCGTGACCTCAGCGGCACGTGGACGCTGGACGTGGAGAGGACTCTCTCCGGCAGCGGGATCCAAGGCGACGAGGACGCGCGCGCGCAATACGCCGCGCTGCTCGGTCCCTTCACCCTCGACTTCAGCGCGGAGCGCGTCCGCCTGAGCAAGGGCGAGACGACCGTCGAGGGCGATTGGTCGCTCAAGTCGGCAGACGGCGACCGCTGGACGCTCGACGGCCCGGGAGGCGCCCTCGACATCCAGTGGCTCGACACGGACACGATCTTGCTCTGCATGACCGACGACCCGAGCCGCCCGCTGGCCGGGCTGACGCTCGCGCGCCGCTCGAACGAGGAGTCCCGGCCATGAAGCGCGCCCTTTGTCTCGTGCTCGCCGCGGCCGCGCTCGCCGCCACCATCTCCTTGGCCGAGACGCACGGCATCTGCCGCGTGTGCGGTGAATGGGTGGTGCTGACCAAGGACGGCGCAGGGCTCAACCGCGACTGGAGCGGCACCTGCGGGCGCTGCGGCCTGAGGGAGTACCTGAACGGCACGGCCGCCGAGGGCGAGGATCCGGACGCCACCGTGGACCGTCTCGGCGACGAGAGCCGCAAGGGGTGGCCCGGCCCCGAGGAAGTGCGCTACGTGCGCCTCGAGGACGGCACGCTGATCGACATGCGGCACTTCCTGGCCGCGGCCGACGTCGGGCAGGACCACAACCACGCGCTCGCCGAGATCCTGGGCTGGATGGTCGAGGTGGCGCAGTGGGTCTCGGGCCAGGAGAGCGGTGCCCCGCTGGGCGGGAACGAGGACCTCGAGAGCAACCGGGCGGGCGCCCTGTTCGCCGACGACGACCTGGACGCGGATGGAGGCGGGGTCGGCGACCAGGTCGTCGACAGCCTCGAGTCGCTCGGCCACGGCCGCATCACCGGCGCGTCCGGCTCCAAGGACGGCGACTAGGCAGGCGGCGCGCTTTGCAAGTCACGGACCGGCCGCGACGATCACGGGCGCCGCGGCGTTCGCGAGCTTCACCGTCTCGTTGACGTTGAGCGTGCCGTCCTGGATGTGGGCCGAGCTGGCGAGGTAGAGGCCGGGAACCGAGGTCGCGAGCGGCAGGGGCGTCCGGTCGCCTCCGGGCGCGCGGAGCGCATGGACGTAGGGCACGCGCGAGACGCGGAAGGCGACCAGGTCCGCGGCCGCGAGGCGCGGGTGCATACGCCGCAGGCCATCGAGAAACAGCCGCTCGATCTCCGCCTCCGGTGCCGCCAGCAACGGATCGTCCGGCGCCACGTAGCGCGGCAAATAGACGAGGTGCCGCCCCCCGAGCTCGGCCGGATCCACGAGCGCCGTCATCTCGATGACGCCGGTGAAGGGAAAGCCGGGATCGAGCAGGTTGGTGACGTAGAAGGGCGAGAGCGGCCGCTGCAGCAGCAGCGAGGCGCAGACGATGCCCTGGTAGCGGGCCGCGGCAAGGCGCGCGCCTTCCGCGGGCGCGAGCCCGGGGCAGAGGCGCGCGGCGAGCGGCGCGGCGACTGTGACGGCGACGCGGTCGAAGAGCCGCTCCTCCCCGGCCACGACCACGGCCACGCCGCGAGAGACGCGCGCCACGCTCTCCACGCGTGCGCCCGTCTGCATCTCGACCTGCAGCCCGGCGAGCGCGTCGCGGAAGCGCGCCAGGATGCGCTCGTACCCGCCCCGCACCCAGCCCAGGCACTCCCGGTTGGAGCCGGCTTTCCGCGCGGCCTGCAGGCGCCGGATCGTGGCCCACATGAACGTGGCCGACGTCGTGCGGGTGTTGTCGCCGAGCTTCGAGCGCAAGAGCGGCAGCCAGAAGCGCTCGAAGGCGCGGCGGCCGCTGAGGCGCACCAGCCAGTCTTCGACCAGCAGGTCCTCGAGGCCGGCGGGATCGGCACGCCGCGCCGCGCGCCACATGGCGAGGCCGACGCGCAGCTT
>DYIW01000035.1:0-674 GCA_020723465.1 Phycisphaera mikurensis | reverse complement strand
AGGTGTGGGAAGCGCAGGAACTCGAGCGTGCTCGACACCGAGTGGAGCGTCCCGCCGGCGAAGCAGCCGGTGCGCGTCGCGCGCCAAGCGACCTCGCCGGAGAGGCCTAACTCCTCGAGCAGCGCCAGCAGCTCGGCGTCCGAGGGCAGGATGACGTGGTAGTGGCGGTCCCAGGTGATGCCGCCGATCTCCCAGGGCGCGGCCAGGCCGCCGGGGCGTTCCCCGGCCTCGAGAAGAGTCACGACGTGTCCGGCGCGCGCCAGGCGCAGGGCCAGCGTCAGGCCGAGCAGGCCAGCGCCGACGATGCCGATGCGCTCCCCGCCCGGCGCCACGCCCGTCACGGCGGCGACAGCTCCGTCACCTTGCCGTCCTCGACCAGGTAGCGCAACCCGCAGGTCGCGCAGGCGACCTCGCGCCGCCCGGCCGTCGTATCCAGGCGATTTCCGCCGTTGCTCACCGCCGCGCCGGTGGGGCTGAAGAGGTAGTTCAGCACGGCCTTGGAAGTCTGCCCTTCGGGAACGGACAGCACCAGCCGCATGGCCGATGCGCCGGCCGGCACGGCCAGGAACAGGCGGTCCGGCATCCAGCCCGCTGCGGTGCGGCCTTTGAGCAGTTGCGTGAAGTCGTTTTCGGCCGTGAAGCGATACGGCACGACAATCGTGTTGAGCAGCCGG
>DYIW01000415.1 GCA_020723465.1 Phycisphaera mikurensis | reverse complement strand
GAACTGCCCGAGGTGTGGATCGCCGTGGCATCGGTCGCAGCGGACCGGCGTGCCCACGAAGGACAGCTGGCCGGGGCCCGCGCCGCGGTGGCAGGAGGCGCAGGCCGCCCGCTGGTGAGCTCCGCCGAGCGGCCGCCGCGTGCGGGAGGGGTCGAAGGCCACGCGGCGGAAGGAGGTGACGTCGTGGCATGCCTCGCAGCCGATCGTCTTGCCCGGCGGCAGCTGGTGCTTGCCGCGATGCGGATCGCGATGGCAGGCGGCGCAGGAGCGGTCCGCGAAGGTGAAGCGGCTCGCCGCGGGCCGGCGGCTGCTGTGGCAGGCGACGCAGGCGACGCCGCGGTGGGCGCCGAGCAGCGGGTAGCGGCTCCGCGCGTGATCGGCGACCCCGTAGCCGACGAGCTTCCAGCCGTGGACCGCGTGACAGGACTCGCACCTCGCCGGGGCCTCGCTGGCGGCCGCGAGCGCCGCGGGCCGGCGGTTGAACTGTCCCTCGTGAACGTCGCGGTGGCAGTCGGCGCAACGCTTGAAGGCGAGCCCCCGGAGACGCTTGTGGCCGCGGCTCGGCTTGTGACACTGGTTGCACGTGACGAGGACGTGGCGGCCCTCGAGCGCATAGCGCGTGCGGTTGTGGAACGAGACGGCCTTGACCTTCTCGAGCGGGATCCCGGTCCAGGCGGCGATCGCTTTCTGCGTCGGGCTGACCGGCGCCTTCGGGACCGCCCTGGGGTTGATGCGCCAGCTCAGGTGGCTCGTGTGGCACTTGGCGCACTGGCGCCCGAACCGACTCTGGTGCGGGTCGCGGTGGCACCCGACGCACTGGACCGGCAGCTCCTGCCGGTTCGCTTGCTTCCCGTGACAGCGGACGCAGGCCGCGCGCTCGTGACGTCCCGTGAGCGCGACCGTCGGCGGGTGCAGCGCCGCCGGGAACCTGATCAGCTTCGCGCCCGCCTCGACGTGGCAGGCCGAGCAGGCGAGCCGCTTCTTCGCCTGCCCTTGCCCCATCGTGTTGACGTGCACCGACTTGTGACAGTCCCCGCAGTCCGAGTGACGGATCTTGCGAAACACCCAGACCCCGTTCGGGCCGGGGCCCTGGTGGCACTTCGCGCAGGGGACCGCCGCGTGCTTGGCCCGGAGCGGGAAGCTCGTCCGGTGGTGCTCCGAGAAGCGGAGCACCGACTTGAACGAGCCCTCCTGGTGGCACTGCGTGCAGCGGGACCCGAGCGAGCCGTTATGCGGATCCTTGTGGCAGCCGTAGCAGGCGGTGGTCAGACCGAGAAAGCTCGTCCGGCGTCGAGCCTGCGGAACGCCCTCGACGCCGATTCGCTGCAGCGCGGGCTGGTGGCACCTCTCGCAGGCCAGCGACTTGTGCTTTCCGACGAGCGCGAACCCGGTCGTCGCGTGGTTGAAGGCCGCCGGGGCTCCTCCTGGCCAGCTGATCAGCGGGAAGTCGCGACCGTGGTGGTCCTTGTGACAGCTCCAGCAGGTCCCCTTCACACGGGCGTGGTAGCCGCGCTTCGCGCGCAGCGCCTCGCGCAAGACGCCGTGGCAGGCGAGGCAGCGAGCCGCGCTGAGCTCGGCCTTGGCGGGGTGACAGGCCTTGCAGGCTCCGTCGAGCTGGGCGTGAGGCCGGGCAAGCGGGCCGGGCGAGGTGAGCTGAGCCCGGGCGAGATCGGGGAGCCAGCCGAGCAGCACGGCCATCCCGGCGGCGGCGATGGTCGCCCGGCGACGCCGGCCAGCGCTCTCGAGCTCCCCCCGAACGAGCGGGCACTTCAACAGAAGAACAACCTGGCAGTGGGTCGCCGGCTAGTTTACAAAATCCGTTTGTGGAGAAAAGACCCAATCGGGCATCGACGTACCTTTTTGCTGCGACAGTGGTAATTCTGCTGGCAGCCTGCGTGGTTATCCTTGCCGCCGGCTGGAGGTACTACCGCACCCCGCTGCTCGAGCGCTCTGCCAGCCAGGAGCACCGCCTGTTCAGCGGAGGCGGCCGCATCGGGCTCACGGTGGGCTTCGCGGCGCTCGTCCTGTTCCTCACGAACGTTGCCTACTTGGTGCGTAAGCTGGCAACCTCCTGGCATTTTCTTGGCTCGCTGCGCGGCTGGCTGCGGCTCCACGTGGCGAGCGGCCTGCTTGGCGCGGCGATGGTCGCGCTCCATTCCGCCTTCCTCGCCCGCAGCGAGCTCGCCCAGGTCTGCATCCAGGCGCTCGCGGTGGTCCTCGTGACCGGGGCCGTGGGCTACTGGCTCGTCAGGCTCCTCCCCCGCACGGCGGCCGGCGAGCTCAAGACCCCGGCGGAGCTCGAGGACGAGCTGATGGCGTTCGTCGACGAGATCCGCAGCGCCGTGCTCTATGACCCCGAGGCTGTTCGCCTCTTGCAGGAGCTCGTGGACGACGCGGCGGTGAAGGCCCCGGCTGCCCTGCGCGGGACCCTGCGGGATCTAAGGAGAGCGCGCGCACGCGTCGAGTACCTCGCGCGGGCCGCGAGCCACTCGCCGACCGTGGACTGGAGGGCGGTCCGACCTGTGCTCCGCCGGATGCGACGGCTGACCCGGCAGGCGGTCGTCCTTCGACATGCGGGGCGTTTGATCGACACCTGGCGGGGGCTCCACCGGGTCGTCTCCATCATCTTTGTGCTTACCGTGCTGCTCCACGTGGTCTGGGCGTTCCAGCGCGGGTTCTGAGATTTTTGTCTAGCAATTCAAGACAGATAAAATAAGGCCTACACATACCTCAATTGACCTCGCGCCGGCAGCCGTCGTAGCTTTGGAAGCAATGCGATGGATTCTGTGGACTGTCGCGATCGCCCTCGCGTTCGCGGCGACCAGCGCTCAGGCCCGCAGCTCTCGCCGAACCCGGCCACGATCGCCGTCGATCCCGCCCAAGGACGCCCCCGCCGCCGAGCGCTGGGTACCGGAGATGGCGCCGATCGAGATCAAGGTGCAGGCGAAGAGGGAGCCGCTCCCGGAGCTGACGCCCGCGGAGATCGAGCGCGAGCACGCCAGGTCGCTGCGCGATCGGCGCCTGTTCCGGGGCGGCGTCGGTGCGGTGCTGGTCGTCGGGCTGGTCCTGAACTTCGCGCTCGGTCGCCGCACACGACGGCGCGCGCTCTCGCGGCTCGCGCAGGCGAAGGCCGAGGGTCTCGATCTCCCGGCGAGCCTCCACCCTCGGATCGACGCCAACCGGTGCATCGGCTGCGGCACCTGCGTGAAGGGTTGCCACGAGCAGGTGCTCGGCCTGCTTGACGGCCGCTCGCAGCTCGTGCTCGGCGCCAACTGCGTCGGCTGCGGGGCGTGCCGCGAGGGATGTCCGGTCGCTGCGATCCAGCTCGTCTTCGGCACCGCCGAGCGGGGCGTGGAGCTCCCCGAGCTCAAGCCCACCGGCGAGACGACCGTCAAGGGCCTCTACATCGCCGGCGAGCTCGGCGGGATGGGGCTCATCTCGAACGCCTTCGAGCAGGCGATCCGCGCCGTCGACAGCATCCAGGAGAGCCTCGAGAGCGAAGGCCCCGTCGAGGCTCCCGAGGACGCGGTCGCGTTGATCGTCGTCGGCGCGGGGCCGGCAGGGCTCGGCGCCGCGCTCCGCGCCCAGGAGCTCGGCCTGAGCTACCTCTGCCTCGAGCGGGAGACCTGGGGCGGCGCGATCCGGAACTACCCGCGCGGCAAGATCGTCATGACCCGTCCGATCCGCGTCCCGCTCTACGGCCCGGTGAAGCTCCGGGAGACGACCAAGGAGGCGTTGCTCGCGCTCTGGCAACGGATCCTCGAGGCGACGGGGGTGAAGATCAGCCACGAGACGCGGGTGGACGACGTGAAGCGCGAGGGCCCGCTG
>DYIW01000414.1 GCA_020723465.1 Phycisphaera mikurensis | reverse complement strand
CGGAGGGCTCCGCCCATGCGGATTTCGGGGGGGCACACGCTTGTTCCGGGGCTAGAATCCGACCTCGCCCTCTCCGGCACACCGAGTATCCATGCGAAACTGGCTGGCCCAACTGCGCCACGATCCCCTGCCCGCGCTGCTCGCTTCCGGCGACGCCGCTGTCGTCTTCTGGGCCAGGAAGGACCTGCTGTCCGAGCGCGTCCCGGAGACGAAGGCCCTCTGGGACCTGCCCGCGGCCGCGAAGATTCTCAAGAAGCAGGACCCCTCCGGCCGCTGGATCTCGCGCTCGCCCGGCAAGAAGAAGGCGCCGGCGGTCAACTACGACCTGTTCGAGACGTTCAAGCAACTCGCCCGGCTGACCGGCGAGTTCGGCTTCGACCGGCGCCACTTCGCCCTGGCCGCGGCCGCCGAGTACGTGTTCTCCTGTCAAACGGTCGAAGGCGATATCCGCGGCATCCTCGGCAATCAGTATGCGCCCTACTACACCGGGCTCATCCTCTCCCACCTCATTGCCGGCGGCTATGCCGGCGACGCGCGCGTCGCCAGGGGCCTTCATTGGCTCCTGTCCATGCGCCAGGACGACGGCGGCTGGTTGATCGGCAGCCCCGGCTGCCTCGGGCAGTACACGAAGGAGGAGCGCCTCGCGCTCACCAGCCAGGACGTGGCGACCCGAAGGGACTTCGACCGGGCCCGGTCCTTCCACCACACCGGCACGGGAATGGTCCTGCGCGCCTTCGCCCTGCACCCGAGGTGGCGGCATCGCCAGGAGGCGCTCGCCGCCGCCCGCCTGCTCGCGTCGCGCTTCTTCCAGAAGGACTCGTCGTCCTCCTACCAGGATCCCGACAACTGGGTGAGGTTCAAGTACCCCTTCTTCTGGACCGACCTGGTCTCGGCGCTGGATTCGGTCTCCCTGATCGGCATCCCGCGGGAAGACGCGAACGTGCAGCGGGCGCTCCGCTGGCTGATCGAGCACCAGCTCGACTCGGGCCTCTGGCGGCACTCGTACTCCACCATCCACAAGGCGAGCGAGAACGTAGGGACCGAGGAGACACGCCTCTGGGTGACCCTGGCGATCTGCAGGATCTTCAGGCGATACTTCGGGGATTGAGCCCGGCGCGGCGGCCGGACGCGCGCCACGCCCCTACGGCGAGGACTGCTCGACGTCGTACCAGATGCCGGCGGAGCCGGCCTGCGCGCCAAGTCCCCAGGGACCGCCCGACAACTCGGCTTCCAGGTCGACCCTGAGGACGTCCTCCCCGCCGATCTTGACGATCAGCGACTTCTTCGCGACCCTGACCTCGAAAGAGACCTTTTCGCCCACGTTCACGCCGGGCGCCTTTCCATCTCCCAGCCGCTCCCACCGGTCGCCTTCCGCGTGGTAGCGGAAGGCCGTGGCTCCGTAGCCGGCCACGATGGCCACGGAAAGGAAGCCAGCGTCCGACTTGTCGAGCAGGACGTTCATCTGCGACGCCTCTGCCGAGAGCATCTTCACCGCCCCGCGCAGCACGTACGGCTTCTTGCCCGCGGGCTGGGTGCGCCAGGCAATGGCGTTGGTGTCCGGGAAGGCGATCTGCACCCAGCCGTCGCCCGCGGTCTCGAGCGAGCGGTATTCCTCGCGCCACGCCGGCGCCGTCCCCTGGATGTAGGCGCGCAGGCCCTTGTCCAGATCCGAGAGGCGCTTCGCTCCGAGCATGTCGGTCAGGCTCGCGTGCAGTCGGTCGCAGTAGCCTTCGCCGTCCCCGAGCCGGCGCGCCTGGTCGAGAATGGCTCGCAGGTCCTTAGCGGGGAGCTTCTCCTTCAGGAAGCGGAAAAACACGGCGTGCACCGCGTAGACCTCGGAAAAGGAGAGATCGGCGGCGGCATCCTGGAGCAACTCGTCCACGCTGGGGAGCTTGCCCGAATCGACCAGCGCCTTCGCGAGGCAGTTCTCTGTGGCCAGCCGAGGATCCTCGTCCCACCCAGGACTCCAACCCTTGGCGATGAGGCTCTCCACTTCGAGGCAGTAAGCCGTGCCATCCGCCAGCCAGCGGGGATGGGACTCGAAGTTCCGGAAGGCGCAGAAGCGCACGAGGTGCGCCACTTCATGGGCGATGAGGGCACGCGTCAGGGACGGCAGGCCGATCTCGGCCAGCAGCGCGTCGGAGCACGGCGGCTGCAGCGCCACGTGCGCGGACTTGGTGGCGTGGTGGGAGAAGGCCAGGTTCTCCTGGAAGCGACCGCCCGTGAGACGGCTGTCCGCGGCGCAATAGGCGGCGGCCGTGCGGTAGAGGTGCAGTGTATATAGCTCGTCGAGAGCCGCATCCTCCAGCCGGTACAGCTCCGTTCCCGCCAGCCAGACCGCTTCCGCGGTCTCGAGCGCGCTGTCCGCGACCTGCTCGTTCTCGAAGTCGCAGATGACCTGCACGTGAGGGCCTTTCCTGGACAGCTCCTGCGCCGGGCTCGGCGAAGCGCTGAAAAGCGCCGCGACCAACACAGAGAAGGCAGTTGTGCCTCGTGACATGACCATACCTCC
This sequence comes from Phycisphaera mikurensis, assembly GCA_020723465.1. Classification (GTDB taxonomy): domain Bacteria; phylum Planctomycetota; class B15-G4; order B15-G4; family JADJEK01; genus JACQZJ01. The sequence continues at coordinate 1,317 of DYIW01000414.1, read as the reverse complement.
ACGGCTCAGTTCGAGAGCCTGGCCGGCGACCGCCGCCCCGCGCCAGTGCTTGCATCCCGGATTTCCGCCGCCGGATCGGATGGTAGGGCCGCCACGGGAGCGGCGCAAGTGGACACACGCGCCGTCCCCTTGGCAGCCGCGCGCGCCAACGCTAAGGTGCCGCTTTTCGCGGATTTCGCCTTGGCGTCCTGCTGCGGGCGCGACGCGAGGCGCGAGCGCGACACGGCATGAGCCCAGGCAAGCGACGATTCCTCATCCTGTTCGGCGCCGCGGTGAGCGTGCTCTTCCTCTGGTTCTCCCTGCGCGGCACCCACTTCTCCGAAATCGGCGCGGCGCTGGCGCAGGCACGCCTGTGGTGGTGCGCGCCGCTGCTCGCCGCCTACTGCCTGTACTACTGGATCAAGGCCATCCGCTGGCGCCTGCTGCTCGCGCCCATGACGGAGACGACCGCCCGCGCCATCTTCCCGCCGATGATGATCGGCTTCATGTTCAACAACATCCTGCCCGCCCACCTCGGCGAGTTCGCCCGCATGTACCTCGGCGCCCGCCAGCTCCGGCTGCGCAAGACGCAGGTGCTGGCCACCATCGTGCTGGAGCGCGTCCTCGACATGCTCGCCGTGCTCTTCTTCCTGGCGCTGGCGCTCTTCGCGGCGCAGAGCGTCGCGCCGGCGCTCATCCACGCCGGCTACGTCATCGCCGCCTGCGCCGCGGCCTTCATGGTCGTGGCCGCGCTCTACATCGCCCGCACCGCCGCCTTCCTCGAGCTGGTGCGCCGCCTGACCTTCTTCGTGCCGCGCCTCGCACGCGCGCGCGGCCTCGGCTTCCTCGAGAGGATGCGCGGCGCCGTGCTGCATCAGCTCGAGGTCGGCGTGGAAGGCCTGTACGCGCTGCGCCGGCCGCGCCTCCTCGCCGGCATCATCGCGACATCCATCGCCCAGTGGGCGCTCATGGGGCTTTCCGCCTACGCCGCGCTCCTCGCCGTGGGCATCCGAGTCCATCTCTCGGCCGCGTTCATCGTGCTCGCCGCGACCACCTTCGCCGTGACCCTGCCCGCGGCGCCCGGCTTCCTCGGTTCGATCCAGGCGGCCTTCAACATCGCGCTCGTGCCCTTCGGCGTGGCCGAGGCCGACGCCTTCGCTGCCTCGGCCTTCTTCCACGTGCCCACCTATCTCATCGTCACGCTCCCCGGCCTCTACCTGCTGCGCCGCACCGGCTACCGCCTGCGCCAGGTGCAGGCCGAGGCCGAGGCGGGCGCGGCCGAGTGAGGGCCTGAGCAGGAATCTACCGGTAGCCGCGCCGGGTCGAGGAGCGAGCAGG
>DYIW01000034.1 GCA_020723465.1 Phycisphaera mikurensis | reverse complement strand
CGCATCGGAGTGGTCGTGCCCGTGCCGCTGCATCCCTGGCGCCGCCTGGTGCGTGGCTTCGATCAGGCGGAGCTGCTGGCGGCGTTCGTGGCCAGGGGACTGGACCGGCCCCTGGTGCGGCGCGCTATCGCCCGCGTGCGCTTCGCGCGCGCGCAGGCGCGCACGGCCGTGGCGCAACGCCTCGTCGCCCTGGACGAGGCCTTTCGTCCCGCCTGGCAGCGCCGGCGCGTGCGCGGCCGGGCGGTGCTGCTCGTGGACGACGTGATGAGCACGGGAGCGACCGCGCACGCCGCCGCCCGCGCCCTGCTCGCGGCCGGCGCGCGCCGCGTCTACCTGGCCGTGGCGGCGACCTGACGGGCGGTCACTGATCGCCAGCCTTCTTCACCTCGTTGCGCAGGAAGTCCATGTCGGAGACGAACTGCTGGATCGACTTGCGGTCCTCATCCTCGATCTGCTCGAAGCGGATGCGGACCGCCGCGCCGTCCTCGTTCGCCACCGCCTCGGCGATGATCGAGGGAATCTCGAAGTAGTAGGCCTTCTTGAACAGCGGCAGGCGGAACTTGGCCTTGACCTCCGCGCCGTCCGGGAAGAAGGCGGCGGCCTGGGCCACCTGCAGCTTCATGCCGTTCTCGTCCAGGTCGAGGATGCGGCCGACGGCGGGCCGGCCGAGGGCCTTCTGCCGCTCCGGGTTGGCGAAGTGCAGCATGACGCTGTTGCCGGCCGGCAGCTCGGCGGAGACGTGGCGGCCGAGCGACTCCACGGCCAGGTTGTTCTCGTCGTAGACCCTGATGACGCGCGTGAGACCGAGGCTCTCGAGCACGTCGCGCACGAACCCGGAGGGCTGGGCGATGACCAGATCGCCGCCGATGTCGCGCAGCATCTTGCGCGACTTCACCACCGCGCCGATGGCCGTGCTCATGATGAACTTGACCATGCGCATGTCGAGCACGACGGAGGAAATGCCGTTCGCGACCAGGGACTCCATCTCTTCGAGGAAGGAGCTGACCACGAAGGAGTCGAACTCGCCGCGCAGGCTCAGCACCGCCAGGTCGCCGTTGATCTCCCGATCGATCTTCATCGCGTTCTCCGCCGTGATGCGCTCGCTGCCGCCCGCGAATCGCGCGGGCCGCGCGCGGCGTTTCCTCCGGCAGGCTGATTCTGCCGGGCCGATGGCACAGCGTCAAGGAAGGGTGCGTCTTGTCGCCGCGCGCCGGGCGCGCTACGATCAGCAGCCCCGCGCGCTGGGCGCGCGCGCAGGAGGGAGCGGCCAGTGAGCTGGTTCGGGCGCGGTCGAGATGACAGGAGGAACCGAGGAGAGCCGCGCACGCGCGCGTCCGAGCCCGACACGGACCAGACGCGCTTCTTGACCGGCGATGATCGTATCGACTCGCAGAAGGTGCGCATCCTGCTGGATACCGTGGCGGAGTTGATCTCCACGACCGACCACGCGCAGGTGCTGAGGTCGATCGTGGACAAGTCGATCCGCGTGGTCGGCGCGGAGCGCGGGATCCTCTTCCTGTTCGAGGAGGGCGACCCCACGCGCCTGCGCATCCAGGTGGCGCGGGACGCCGCCGGCAGAGACCTCGAGGCGCCCATCCAGTACTCGACGACCGTGACCAGGAAGGTCGCCACCGAGGGGGAGGCGATGTGCTGGAAGGTCTCCTCGCAGGAGGAGGCCGCGGACCTGTCGCAGTCCATCGTCGACATGAAGCTGCGCGCGGTCATGTGCGTCACGCTGCGCGTCAAGGAGCGCCGGCTGGGCGTGATCTACGTCGATTCGCGTGCCTCGCACCGCGAGTTCTCGCGCGCCGATCTGCGCTTCTTCGACGCCCTGGCGGGGGCGCTGTCCATCGCCGTGGAGAACGCGCGGCTCATCCGCGAGACCGTGGCGAGCGAACGCGTGAAGGAGCAGGTCAAGGTGGCGCGCGCCATCCAGGAAGGTCTGCTGCCGCGGAATCCGGTGGGAGTGAAGGGCTTCGAGCTCGCCGGCTGGTCGCTGGCGGCGGAGGAGGCGCTCGGGGACTACTACGACTTCATCCGCCTCGCCGACGGGCGCTGGGTCGTGGCCATCGGCGACGTCGCGGGACACGGCATCGGCCCGGCGCTGCTCATGTCGAGCGCGCGCTCGCTGCTGCACTCCCTCACCGACGCACCCTTCGAGCTGGCGCAAGTCCTGTGGCGCATGAACAACCGCTTCCAGCAGGACACCGGCGGAACGCTTTTCATGTCGCTCTTCGTCGGCATCGTCGACCCGGCGCAGCGCACTCTCGTCTACGGCAACGCCGGCCACGCCGCGCCGCTCCTGGTCAGGAAGAACGGCAACACCACGTTGGAGCTGCGCGGCACCGGGCTGGCGCTGGGCATCGAGCGGGACATGCCCTACGGCGTGTCCGAACCCCTCGACCTGGCGCCGGGCGACGTGTTGGTCTTCACCACCGACGGAGTGCTCGAGGCGCGCCGCGACGACGAGTTCTTCGGGCGCGGCCGGCTGGAGCAGGCGGTGCGCGCGCACTCTGCCCTGGCGGCGCGCTCGCTGATCGAGGCCGTGCACCGCGCGGTGCTCGAGTTCACCGGCGGGGTGGCGCCCGGCGACGACCTCACCCTGGTGGTCGTGCGAGCGCTGTGAGGGCGCGCCCGCGCGCGGCGCAGCATGCACGAGCTGGCGATACGCGGCGCCCGGGTCTTTACCCCGGAGGGCTTGGTCCGGAGCGAGGTGGCGCTGGATGCGGGCCGGATCGCGCGCGTGGCGGAGAGGGTGGACGCGGCGCTCCAAGAGATTGATGGCGCGGGGCAGGTGCTCCTGCCCGGGTTGCTCGACGCCCGTGCGCGCCTGCGCGAGCCCGGGGCGGCGCAGCAGGAAGGGCTGCGCCACGGCACCCTGGCCGCGGCGCACGGCGGGGTGACGACGCTCCTCGACCTGCAGGAGGACGCGCCGCTCATGGTCGAGCGCGCGGCGCTCCAGCGCAAGCTGGAGCGGGCGCGCGGGCGCGCGCTGGTCAACCTCGGCCTCTACGGCAACGCCACGCGCGTCTCCGCCGGCCGGCTGGAGACGCTCGCCGACCTGGTCATGGGCTTCAGCCTCTCCCTGGCGCCGCGGCGAGACGATGCGGGAGTGGACTCGGACGTGACGCTGCGCGGACTCTTCCAGGAAGCGGCGCGCCTGGGCAAGGTGCTGGCCGTGCACGCCGAGGACCGCGCCGCGGTGCGTGCCGGCATGCGGCGCCACGCGGCGGCCGGTGCGGCAGCCTGGAGCCGGGCACGGCCGCCGGCGGCCGAGGCGCGCGCGTGCGCGCGCGCCATCCGCCTGGCCGAGATCACGGGCGCCCGCCTCCACCTCGCCCCGCTTTCGACGGCCGCGGCCGTGGACCTGGTCGCGGAGGCCAAGGCGCGCGGCCTGGCCGTCACGGCCGGCACCAGTCCTCACTACCTGATCTTCACCGACGCGGACGTCGCGCGCCAGGGAGGGCTCCTCAAGGCGGAGCCGGCGATCAAGGGCGCTCTCGACCGGGAACGCCTGCGCCAGGGAGTACGGGACGGCACGCTGGACGTCATCGCCAGCGACCACGCGCCGCACCTGCCGGCGGAGAAGCTGCGGGCCTTCGCCCCCTGCCCGGCCGGCATCTCCTCGCTCGACGTCTTCGTGCCGGTGCTGCTGCTCCTCGCGCGGCAGGGCGTGCTCACCCTGGAAACGCTGCTGCAGCGGGCCTGCGCCGCTCCCGCGCGCATCTTCGGCGTGGGCGCCGCCGAGCGCGTCCGCCCCGGGGAGGCCGCGGACCTGGTCCTGGTGGACGATGGCGCCGAATGGACGCCGGCCGAGAGCGACTTCGCCTCGCGCGCGCGCGCCTCTCCCTGGGCGGGCTTTTGCCTGCCAGCGCGCGTCGTGCGCACCTGGGTGGGGGGAAGAACCGTCTGGCCGGGCGCGCCGTCCCAGGCGGATCAGTGAGCTTCGAGCCAGTTGCGGCCGACGCCCACGTCCACGACCAGGGGGACGGACAGCTCGAGCGCCCCCTGCATGGCCTCGACCACGAGGGTCTTCAGGTCCTCCACCTCGTCCTCGGGAGCCTCCAGCACCAGCTCGTCATGCACCTGCAGGATCATGCGGCCCTTCAGGCCGCGCTCGCGCAGGCGCTGGTGCAGGCGGATCATCGCCACCTTGATGAGGTCGGCGGCCGTCCCCTGGATGGGCGTGTTGACCGCGATGTTGCGGGCGGCCGCGGCGACGCGCGCGTGCGGGGAGTCCAGCTCGCCGATGTAGCGCCGGCGCCCGAGCAGGGTGGTGACGTAGCCGTCCCGGCGCGCGCGCGCCAGCGTCTCGTCGAGATAGCGCTTCACGCCGGAGAAGGTTTTGAAGTAGGCGGCGATGAACTCGGTCGCCTCCTTGACGGTCATCTTCGTGGCGGCCGCGAGGCGCTGCGCGCCCATGCCGTACATGACGCCGAAGTTGATGGTCTTGGCGCGCGCGCGCAGGTCGGGCGGGACCTCTTGCGCGGGCATGCCGAAGATCAGGCTGGCGGTCCAGCGATGCACGTCCTCGCCGGCGCGGAAGGCGCGCAGCAGGTGCTGGTCGGCCGAGAGGTGGGCCATGATGCGCAGCTCCACCTGCGAGTAGTCGGCGGAGAGGAGCATGCGTCCGGGAGCGCCGGGCACGAAGGCACAACGGATCCTCTGGCCGTCCTCGCTGCGCACCGGGATGTTCTGCAGGTTCGGGTCGGAGGACGACAGGCGGCCGGTGGCCGCCACCGCCTGGTTGTAGGAGGTGTGGATGCGCCCGGTGGCGGGGTTGACGAGCTCGGGCAGCGCGTCGACGTAGGTGCCCTTGAGCTTGACCAGGCCGCGGTACTCGAGCAGCGCGTCCACCAGCGGATGGCCGCCGTACTGTTCGAGCACGGCTGCGTCCGTGGACCAGCCGGTCTTGGTGCGGCGCGGCTTCCGGGAGCCGGTCTGCTGGTGCACCGCCAGCTTGTCGAAGAGGATCGCTCCGAGCTGCTTGGGCGAGTTGATGTTGAACGCCTCCCCCGCCAGCTTGTGGATGCGCTCCGTCAGGCCGCCGATGCGCCTTCCCAGTTCCGTGGACAGCTCCCGCAGCAGGGAGACGTCCACGGCCACGCCCGCCTCCTCCATGTCGGCCAGGACGCTCATCAGGGGCATCTCGACCGAGGCGAATAGGTCGCTGACGCCGGCCTGCTCCATCTCGCGCCGCAGGAGCGGGATCAGCCGCCCGGTGATGTCCACGTCCTCGCACGAGTACTCGCCGACTCGAGCGACGTCGACCTGGTCCATCGTGATCTGCTGGCGGCCGCGGCCGATCAGCTCGCTCGTGGCCACCTTCCTGAAGTTCAGGTACTTGAGCGCGAGGTGGTCGAGGTTGTGCTGCAGCTCCCCTGGCGAAACGCAGTAGGACGCGATCATCGTGTCGAAGTCGATGCCGCGCACGTCCGCCCCGTGCCGGCGCAGCACCAGCAGGTCGTACTTGGCGTTCTGCGCGCGCTTGCCCACGGCCGGGTCGGCGAGCGGGCCGGCGAGCGCCTCCAGGAAGTGGTCGAGGTCAGGCCGGGCGCCGCCGAAGAGCGGTGGGTCCAGGTTGGCCGGCAGGTAGTACGCCTCTCGCTCGCGGAAGGAGACGGCGATGCCGACGAGGCGCGCGCGCAGCGGGTCGAGCGACGTGGTCTCGGTGTCGAAGACGAAGCCGTCCGCCGCCTTGAGCTCGCCGAGAAAGCGCTCCCAGGTGTCGCGATCGCGTACGATCCGATAGGCATGCTCGTCGTGGCTCTGGTCCACGCTGATGCGCCGCATGAGCGAGTCCAGCTCGAACGTGCGGAACAGGGGGCCGAGCCGCGCCGGGTCCGGCCCGCGGCAGCGGAAGGCCTCGAGGTCGAAGGCGACCGGCGCCGCCAGGTCGAGCGTGACCAGCTCTTTGGAAAGGAAGGCGTTCGCGCGCTCTTGCGCCAGCTTCTCGCGCACGAGCGGCCGCTCCACGCGATCGAGATGGGCGTAGATCTGGTCGAGCCCGCCGAGCGCGGCGACGAGCTGCATGGCGGTCTTGGGGCCGATTCCCGCCACGCCGGGCACGTTGTCGCTCGAGTCGCCCATGAGCGCCAGGACGTCCACGACCTGCTCCGGCGCCACGCCGAACTTGGCGCGCGCCGCCTCCTCGCCCTGGATCTCGACGTCCTTGTCCGGGCGCAGGATGTTGTAGAGCTTGATCCGCGGCGAGACGATCTGCAGGAAGTCCTTGTCGCCGGTGACGATGAAGACCTCGTGGCCGGCGCCGGCGGCCTGGACGGCGAGCGTGGCGATGACGTCGTCCGCCTCGTACCCTTCGGCCTCGACGATGGGCGCGCGGAAGCCGGTCACGAGCTCGCGCAGCGCCGGGAACAGGTCGATGAGTTCCTCCGGCGTCTTCTCGCGCGTGGCCTTGTACGGCGCGTAGCGTTCGTGACGAAAGGTCTTGCCCTTCGGATCGAACGCCACGGCCAGGAAGTCGGGGTGCTCCTGCTCGAGGATGCGGAAGAGGGTGTTGGCGAAGATGAACAGCGCCGAGACGTTCTGGCCGCGGGATGAGGTGAGGGGCGCCCGGATGAGAGCATAGTGGCTGCGGTACGCGAGCGCGGTGCCGTCCAGGAGGAAGACGCGGCCCTTGCGGGACCGGCCTGGGCGGGGCGTCTCGGCCGCGGGCAGCGGCTTCTCGGGAAAGGGCAGTCGTGCGGTCACGGCGCAGCTCCGGCGGCAGAAAGGAGCGGTGAGTATAGCCACCGAGCCGCGTGAGCGCGCGACGCTGGCGGCGGACCACGGTTCCGGCGGCTGCTTCGCCGGGAAGCGCGAGCGCCCGCGTTGCCCGGCCGGCGCGAGGAAGTAACATGCCGGTTCGACCGCGCCGCCCGCAGGCGGACCGCTGGGATTCCGCAGCGCATCCTGGAGACGTGATGCAGCCATCGACGACCATCGCCGGCCTGAAGGTGCTGTCCGAACTGGGCAGGGACGCGTACACGCGGCGCTTTCGGCTGGACTCGCCGCGCGCCGAGATCCTGGTGATGTTCCAGGAGGCGACCGTGGCGGGAGCCGTGAACGAAGCGGCCCGGCGCTACCAGGCTCTGCAGATCGAGGGCGTCACCCGCATCGTGCGGGCAGTGGCCGAGGCCGGCCAGGTCGGACTCGTGGTGGCGGGCGAGACGGGACAGAGCGCCTGGCGCAGCGAGCCGCTGGGAGAGGGGGGAGCGCTGCGCATTCTGCAGGAGGCGAGCTCGTCCCTGGCGCGGCTGCTCGCGGCAGGAGAGAGCCACGGGACGTTGAAACCGGACGGGATCACCCTGCTCGCGGACGGGAGCACGCTGATCCTGCCGCCGATCCTGCTGCCCGAGCGCCTGCGCGAGCTGATGGGCGCCAGCGGCAGCGCGGAGGCCGCGGCGGAGAGGGAGAGGCGAACGCTTGCGGCGCCGGGGAGAGACCTCGCCGCGCTGGCGGATCTGGCCTGCCATCTCATCGCCGGTCTGAGGCCGGTGCGGCCGGCTGGAGTCGGTGCTTTGCCCGAGGAGCTGAAGCGGCAGGCCTCGCCGGCGACGGCTCAGGCCGTGCGCCTGCTGTTCGAGGCGGCGGCAAAGGGCCCATCCCCTGACGAGGCTGCGGCGATCCTGGAGCGCGTCGGTTGGGCTCGGGGCGTTTCCGCTTCTGGGGCGCCAGCGGCGGGCGAAACCGGGCGCAGGACGCGGAGATCCTCGGGCGCGGACGCGCGCCTGGCGAGCGCTGGCGAGGGCGAGCCAGGCCCGGCCCCGGGAGCGGCGCGGCGGGTCTCGCGCCGGATTCCTGGTCCGGTCGTGGCTCTCGCCTTGCTTTTCGCGGCCGGATGCGTCCTGGTGCTCAGCCGCGGCTTCGGGGCGCCGTGGAGCTGGCCCGTGGGCACGGACGGCAGCGAGGGGGCGCTGCCGGTTCCCCCTGATCCCCTCCGGCGGCCGGCCCGCGCCGGCGACCAGTCCGAAACGCCGCCAATGGGCCCAGACGCTCCCGGGGAACCAGTGTTACCAGGAGGAAACGATGAGGTGGACGCGGCCGCCGCTGCCCTCGCGGACGAGATCCTGCGGGCGCTGAACGACAACGTACGGAGATTGTCGATCCCGGTGGCGAGACGCAGCTTCGACCGCGCCTTGATCGATGAAGGCGATCGGCTGAGGGATGATGCCAAGGCGATCCTCGCCGCCGTGCGAGATCGCACTGTGCCGCACGAGGAGCGGAACACGCGTCTGGACGAGGCGATCGCGCTGCTGGAGCGGGCCCGCGAGAACTACGAAAAATTCGCCGAACAAAACGCGGAACGCGAACGTCTCGTCAGTGGCAGCGTAGAGGATGTGAACGCCTTGATCTTCTTCGCTCACAGAATGAAGACCAGCAAGTAGCTGGTGCACGACGGGAAGACGCGAGAAGGAATGGAGATGTTCGGGGGTCGACGCCCGCAGGCCGCATGAAATGCGCGGGTAGAGACTGCCCGAGGACTTTCTCGGTAGTAGGGCTTGCGCCGAGGGCGGCACGCACGCCGGCGGCGCTCGCAGCTCGGAGTTTTTCTGGGGGATGTGATGCAGAGCTGCCCCTGCAGTATTTTTGATCTGCGCGAGGAGCAGATCCTCGAGGCCAACGGGAGTCTGTGCATCCGGCTGATCTGCAACGTGTGTGGCTCCATTCTCGATTCCAAGATGATCCCTCCTCAGGAGGCGGCCGCCCGGCTCGCGCTGGGACGCGACGGCCCGCGACTTGAGGATCTGGCGATCGAGACCGGCTCCTCATGACACGTTGAACTGAGGCGCGCCGGTCCGGTACAGTCCCGGCCGGCATGTCAGGTCAGAAGGTCCTGTGGATCGCGGCCGCCGTTGTCCTCGCGGCCGCTGGTGTCTTCGCCCTCCGCTGCGGCATGGGATCGCGGGAGAAGTCGGAGGAGCTGAAGTCGGCTCGGGAGAAGGTCGACTCCGCGCTCACGCTCGCCGGCGATTACGAGGAGGCGCGGAGGCTGTGCCTCCAGGCGCTGGAGTCGTTCCAGGACGACTGGCTGCTGCTCTTCTACCAGGGGCGGGCGTACCACGGCCTGCGACGCTACCGCGACGCGATCACCTCCCTGCAGGCGGCAGCGGAGCGGACCGGCGACCGGGAGCAGCAGGAGGAGATCGAGTTCTTCCTTGCGCGCGCCCGGGCCGCGCGTTTCCTGGAAACGCGAGATCGCGAGGACTTCAACCTGGCGGCGGGCGTGCTGCGGAGCGCGGGGGAAGGCGGGCGCCATCCTGCCGCGGCCAGGCTGCTGCTCGGCATGATGCTTGCTGAACCTTCGCCGCGACAGGACCGGAGCGAGGCGCTGCGGCTCCTCGAGGCCGGCCTGGCCGAGGGTCCCGGATCGGGCGATCTCGTGGACCTGGAGAGGGCGGAGCGCGCGGTCAAGGAGCTGCGCGCCGCGCCCGAGCGTTGAACGAGAGAACCATCCCCTGTCCGCGAGGTGACGACCATGAAGGTCCCGCTGTCCACGGCGCTGCTCCTGGCCCTCATGTCCTGCTCGGAATCGGGTCAGGAGGTCGTGGTCTACTGCGCGCTCGATCAGAACTTCTCCGAGCCGATTCTGCGGGAGTTCGAGCGCCGGACCGGGGTGCGCGTCAAGCCTCAGTTCGACCTCGAGGCCGCGAAGACGGTGGGCCTGGTGCGCAAGATCGAGGAGGAGGCGAACAACCCACGCTGCGACGTGTTCTGGAACAACGAGATCATCCACACCATCCGGCTGAAGCAGCAGGGGCTGCTCGAGCCCTACCAGAGCCCGGCCGGGTCGGACCTGCCCGCGAGTTTTCGCGATCCGGGGGGCGCGTGGCACGGGTTTGCCGCGCGCGCCCGCGTGTTCATCATCAACACCGAGCTCCTGCCGGACGCGAGCCAGCGGCCCACCTCCTACCTGGATCTCCTCGACGAGTCGTTCCGCGGCAAGGGAGCGATGGCCAAGCCCCTGACCGGGACGACCATGACGCACGCGGCCGCCCTGTTCGCCAAGCTCGGGCCGGAGCAGGCACGCGCTTTCCTGAACGGCCTGATCCAGAACGACGTGATGCTGACCTCCGGGAACGCCGCCGTCATGCGCCAGGTGCGTGACGGGAACGCCGCGTTCGGCTTCACCGACACCGACGACTACAACGTGGCGCGGGTGAACGTCGACCCGCGCTACCCGGTGACCGCCGTCTATCCGGACAGCGGCCCGGACGGGATCGGCACGCTGCTCATCCCGAACTCGGTGTGCATCGTCAAGGGCGGTCCGAACCCGGCGGCGGCGCGAGTGCTGGTCGACTTCCTGCTGTCGCGCGAGGTCGAGGAAATGCTGGCGCGGAGCGACTCGGCGCAGATCCCGCTGCGCGCGGCCGTGCCGCGGCCCGAGCACGTGCTGGGGCCGGAGCAGTTCAAGATGATGGAAGTCGACTTCGAGCAGGTCGCCGAGGCCTGCGACCGGCACCGCGAGGAACTGAACGAGCTGTTCCTGCGGCGCTAGCCTTTCCTGACCCAGCCGGTGATGGGGATCTGCTTCTCCGGCGTGTCCACGTGCTTGGCCTTCACCTTGAGGATGCCGCGGAAGAAGCGCGCGTCCAGGGTCGGGTCCGTGGTCAGGGTGATCCGGTAGCGCCTGCCGCGCTCCAGCTCCTCCACGGTCACCTGGATCTTGTCCCGGTGCTTGGACTCGAGCTCGACGCCCTCCACGACGTACGGCTCCTCGGCGCAGGGATTCGTGATCTCCAGGCTGCGCGAGCGGCTCTCGCCGAAGGGGATCACCTCGAAGTCGATGCGGCTCTTGTCAATCTGGTTGCCGAGCGAGAACACCACCTGTGACGTGACGTTGGCGTAGAGCTGCACCTGCACCTGCTGCAGGCGCGCGTCGTTGGTCGTGGCCACCAGCGCCCGCGCGAAGTAGCCCAGGGGCGCGTTGGGCAGGAGGGTGACGTCCAGGACGATGGCCGCGCTGCCGTCCGGAGCCTGGCCCTTCTGGTGCGCGACCTCGAAGAACTCGGGCTTGTCCACCCAGCCGGTGATCTCCAGGTCGGTGATCTGCGTGAGCTTGATCCAGGCCCGCTCCGTCTTTGTCTGGCCGCGCAGCACGTCGCCAAACTGCAGCGGGTTGGGCTGGATCTCGACGCCGGCGGCGATGGTCATGCTGAGCGTGAGGCGCAGGGCGGGCTGCCGGTCGTCCGAGGAGATGACGATGATCTGCTTCTGCAGCCTGCCCGGGCGCTGCCCGAGGGTGTTGAGCTCGACCTTGACCTTGGCCTCCTCGCCGGGCTTGAGGGTCATCATGTCCAGGGTGGGCGGGTGCTTGCGCGGGTCGATCACCTTGCCGTCCGGCGCGGTCACCTCGGCGACGAAGCAGCCGCAGGTCGAGTTGACCGCGCGGATGGTGAGGTCGACGGCGCCGCGGTTGCCCACGGTGAAGGTGTGGTCGCGCTTCTCGCCCTGGAGCACCTCGCCGAAGTCGAATACCGGTTCGGGCGAGCAGATGGCCGCATCCGGATTTTGCGGGACGATGGTGCTGGTGTCGAGGAAGGAGCCGGCCGTCCTGTTGGCCTGCGCCTCGGTGGCGGGGGGCGGCACCGGGGCCGGGGCCGCGGCCGCGGGCGGCGCGGAGCCCGCCTGGGGGACGCTCGCGGCGCCCTCCTCCTCACCGCACGCGGCCAGGCCGAGCAGCAAGGCGAGCAGCAGCGCATTGACCAACCGGGGTCGGCTAGGCATGTCGATTCCTCTCGCCTCGCGAACCTCGAGCACGGTCAACCTAGCGAACACCCGGGCCAGTTCGGGCAGGCGATTGCCGTTCCTCGAACGACCAGAGCAGCCAGACGACCTCGCGCCGGCAGCGCTCAGGGGCGCAGGGACACCACGTTCGACACGCCGGGGGGCGTCTCCGGCGTGAGGGCGAGAGGGAACACGGCCGCCAAGGCGTGCACCTCCTGGCCGGCCTCGGCGGCGAGGAAGTTCAGGCCGAGGCGTACGCGCGCGCGGCCGGCCGAGTCGGTGCGGCCGCGCAGGTCCTGCGACTCGAGCGAGCGGGCGATGAGCGGATGCTGGCCGATCGGCATGGTCCTGCCGAGGAACTCGAGGGGCGGCGCCAGGTCCGGCGACAGCACGATCTGGAAGTCGCGATCGGGCGCGCCGCAGAGCGCGAAGGTGACCGCTTCCTGGTCCTGGCTGACGATCGAGAGCCGCGGGGCGGGCTCCTCGGCCGGTGCCGGGGCGCACGCGGGAGGAGACACCAGCTCCCGGGCGATCAGGAAGTCACGCACGGCGCGCGCGATCAGCTCGTTGCCGAGCGCGTTCGGGTGGTCGTCGGAAAAGAACAGCGCGTCATAGCCCCGCGCCGCGATCTCCGGGCGCAACTGCGCGTCCAGCTCCAGGAGGGGCACGGCCAGGCGCGCGGCCAGGTCGCGCGTCAGCGCGTTCAGCTCGCGGAAGACCTGCTGGTTCTCGGTGGCGTAGGTCATGAGCACCGGCACGGCGTCGCGCGCGCGCACCAGGCGCACCATCTCTTCCAGGTTGGTCGCCACGCGTTTCTCGAGCGCCTCGCCCTGGAGCAGTCCGTACGCGGCGCCGCCCACGCCAGCCGGTCGCTGCCGGCCGTCCTCGACCACGACCAGCTTCCCGTCCTGTTCGATCACGTCGGGCGGCGCGGGCTCCCGACCGCGCGCGCCGAGCAGCAGCCAGCGCACCAGGCGCAGCAGGCGCGAGGAAGCCAGCAGCGCCGGCAGGCTCGCGCCGTCCGCGTCGCCCGCGACGCCATCGAAGTTCCACGTGTCGTTGAAGCCCACCTTGATCAGGACGAGGGCCGGAGCGGTCTCGTCCAGGTAGCGCGGCAGCTCGCGCCGCAGCGCAGAGGAGTTCCGGCCAGGAACGCCGTAATTGAGCACGCCGATCTCCCGGCCGCTTGGATCGAGCAACGTCTGAAGCTGCGCCGGATAGGACAGCGGCGGGAGGACATGGAGGCCGTAGGTGTGCGAGTCGCCGGCGCAGAGGATGGTGACGCGGCCACGCGCGCCGCCGCGCGGGCCGTGGCCCGCGAGCGCGGCCAGGCGCAGCGCTGCCTCCAGGGCGAGGAGCGTGACGAGCGTGGCGAGCAGGGACAGGCCGAGCCTGGCGAGGAGGCGGCGCGCGCTGTGGGGGTGGACGGCCAAGGCAGCCTACTTCCCCTCCTTCTCCTCCCGGCCGGGCAGCAGATAGCCGTTCTCCTGCAGTTGCTTCAGGACGTCCGACGGGATCGGAACGGGCGCCTGCCCGCCGGTGCGGGGCAGGCTGTCCAGGAACGCGCGCAGCCCGTGGAGCACGCCGGAACGGAAGCGGAGCATGGCGTCGAACAGGGCCGGTTCGCGCGCGGCCAGGTCGCGCGTTTCCCGCGCATCCGCCGTGTGGTCGTAGAGCAGGCGCTGCGGATCGGCGCGCAGCTTGCCGGTGAAGTCGATGGGCTGGGACTCGTCGTAGGCGAGCGTGTCGACCTGGATCAGCTTCCTGCGGCCACGGCCCACGGCGGTGTGCTTGAGGTAGTGGTCGCTGCCCGCGGGCAGGCCGCCCGGGCCCATCTCCTTGGGAATGTAGGTCAGCTCCGCGACGATGGGCAAGTCGCGGAGAGCGGCGTCCTCGCTGGCGTCGAGCAGCGGGCGGAGCGACACGCCGTAGGCCTCCTCCAGGGGCGGCAGCCCGGCCAGGTCGAGGATGGTCGGCGCGATGTCGAAGATGCGCGCCGAGGCGCCGATCTCGAGGCCGCGGCGCACGCCCGGTCCGCCGATGATCAGCGGGATGGCCAGGCTCTCCTCGTGCAGGTTCCAGCGATGCCCCTTGTTACCGTGCTCGAAGAACTCCTCGCCGTGGTCCGAGGTGATGACGAGGAGCGTGTCCTCGGCGAGGTCGAGCTCCTCGAGCTTCCGGCGCAAGAGGCCCACGTGGTGGTCGACCCAGCGGATCTCGGCGTCGTAGTTGGCCAGCAGGTACTCGAAGTCGCGCGCGTCCATGCCCGGCGCGATGCACGGGTTGGTCATGAAGCCCTTCATGGAGAGGGAGCCGCCGTAGCCGGGGGCGAACAGGTCGACGAATTCGCGCGGGGCGTTGAAGTCGTAGTGGCAGTCCCAGTGATGGATGAAGAGGAAAAAGGGACGCTCGCCGTTGCGCTCGAGGAAGCGGTCCACGTGCGCCTGGATGGTGTCGGCGGTGCGGATGCGGTGCGACTCGACCTCCTTCTGCATGGTGAGAAGCGTCAGCTCCTCCGCGCTCAGGTTCTGGCGGTTGGCGTCGTAGACCGTGGGCTCGCCGCAGTTCTCGTAGATGTCGAAGCCGCGGCCGAAGCCGAAGGTCGGGTGCAGATAGGGCCCGCCGAAGAAGCCTCCGGTGGCGTAGCCGGCCTGCTGGAAGCGCTCCGCCAGCATGCCGCGCTGCGGATCCAGCCCGACCCGGTCCCAGACCACCTCGTGCAGGTCGTCGGGTAGGCCGGTCATGAGCGACACGTGCGCGGACAACGTCCACGAGGTCGAGGAGTGGACGTAGGTGAAGCGCGCGCCCTCGGCCGCATAGCGGTCGATGGCGGGGGAGGTCGGCCTGGCATAGCCGTAGCAGCCGAGGTGGTCGGGGCGCAGCGTGTCGATCGAGATGAGGATGACGTTCGGTCGCGCCGGCGCCCGCAGGAAGCCGAAGTAGACCAAGGCGGCCAGCGCCACCAGCGCGGTGAACACCAGCGCCTCGACCAGGAAGCCGCGGCGCTGCGGGGCGCGGGCCGCGGGCGGGCGGTCCATGTGCGTCTAGCTCTTCTTCACCCAGCCCATGAAGTGGATCTGCTTCTCCGGCGTGTCGACGTGTTTGGCTTTCACCTTGAGGATGCCGCGGAAGAAGCGCGCACTCAGGCTGGGGTCGGTCGTCAGAGTGATCTTGTAGCGCATGCCCCGTTCCAGCTCCTCCACGACGACCTTGACTTGCTCCCGGTAGATCGACTCGACCTCCACGCCTTCCACCACGTAGGGCTCCTCGGCGCTGGCGTTGGTGATCTCGACGCAGCGCGTGCAGCTCTCGCCGAAGGGAATCACGCCGAAGTCGATGCGCTCGTTGTTGATCTGGTTGCCGGTGGAGAACACGACCTGCGACTTGACGTTGGCGTAGAGCTGCACTTGAACCTGCTGCAGCCGCGAGTTGTTCGTCTTGGCGATCAGCGCCGGCGCGATGTAGCCGACGGGCGCGTTGGGCAGGAGCGTCACGTCCAGGGCGATCGCCGGGCTGCCGTCCGGCGCCTGGCCCTTCTCGGCCTTGACCTCGAAGAACTCGGGCTTCTCGACCCAGCCGGTGATCTCGAGGTCGGTGAACTGCTTGAGCTTGATCCACCCGCGCTCCGTCTTGGTCTGGCCGCGCAGGACCTCGCCGAACTGCAGCGGGTTGGGTTCGACCTGGACACCGGCCGCGATGGTCATGCTGAGGGTCAGGCGCAGGGCCGGCTGACGGTTGTCCGAGGAGATGACGATGATCTGCTTCTGCAGCTTGCCCACGCGCTGGCCGAAGGAGTTGAGCTCGATCCTGACCTTGGCTTCCTCGCCGGGCTTGAGCGTCATCATGTCCGTGCTGGGTGGATGCTTGCGCGGATCGATGGCCCTGCCGTCCGGAGCGGTCACCTCGGCGACGAAGCAGCCGCAGGTGCTGTTGACCGCGCGGATGGTGTGATCGATGGCGCCGCGGTTGCCGACCGTGAAGGTGTGCTCGCGCTTCTCGCCCTGGATGACCTCGCCGAAGTCGAACTCGGGCTCGGGCGAGAACACGGCCGCATCCTTGTCGGGGACGCTGGTGAGGCTGTCGAGCTGGCCGGGCAGGCCCGGCGCCGGCGCGCCGCTGGCGGGCGTGCCGCCGCCCGGCGGCGCCGCGACCGGGACGGGTGGTGGAGCCGCGCCTTCTCCCACCGGTGCCACCACGGTCTGAGCCGCGCCGCGGCTCCCGGCCGCGCCGGGAACCGTCGCGTCCGCCGCTGTTTCCTGATTCGACGGCGCGGAGGCATTCGACGGTGCGGGCGCGGAGGAAGGGCCTGGGGCAGCGTCCTCCTGGCCGCACGCGGCCAGGCCCAGCAACGCGGCCAGCAGCAGCACTCTTGCCAACTCGGGTCGGGAAGGCATGTTGTTTCCTCTCGCCTTGCGGGCCTGGAACGCGGTCACCTTCATCGCCTGCCCTCCAGCCAGCCCTGGAACGGTATCTCCTTCACGGGCTGGTCCGGGTGGTCGCTCAGGATGCGCAGGCTCCCGCGCAGGAACCGTACGTTCGCGCTCGGCAGCGCGCTGACGTCGATGCGGTAGTGTACACCCGCTTCCAGGGTGACCACCTCGGGGGTGATGAGCGAAGCGTACTTGGAGTCGACCTCCACCCCCGTGATCGTGTAGGGCCGGTCCGGCTGCTCGTTCTGGATCTCCACGTGGCGCAGGCTGGCTGCGCCCGGCAGCATGGCCGCGAATTCGATCAGCTCGCGGTTGTCCGGATTGCCCGTGTCGAAGCGAATGCGGCTGTGCACCGTGGCCGTGGCCCTGAGCGGCAGGGCGGTGAAGGTCGGGTGGTCGAGCCGCGCGAAGAACGTGGGCTGGAGGCAGCCGGTAGGGGCGCAGTCCTTGAGCCGGATCGTCACCTCGAACGAGCGCTTGCCCGAATCGTCGAGGCGCTCCTCGCTCGTCGCGTCCAGGAAGGGGGGCAGCTCGGCGAAGCCGACGATCCGGACCGCTTCCAGTTCCTTGGCCGCCGGGCGCACGAGAATGGTGCATTGCGGCGTGTCGCCGCGGCGGACCTGGCCGAAGACCGCGGACTCGGGCTCGAGGACGAACGCGCGCACGATGTCCGCGGCCAGCCGCAGGCGCAGCGTGGGGCGCGCCGGATCGCTGCTGTGCATCTGGACGCTCTTCTCCAGGCGTCCCGGGCGCTGGTCTCGGGTGATCAGCTCGACCACGAGCTCGCACTCCTCTCCGGGCGCGAGGGTGAGAAGGTCGGCCTCGCCCTGGCTGCCGGGGAGCGGAACGATGCTCTCGCCACTCGGGCTGATGATCTTCGCAAGTGCGCAACCGCAATCAGTTTGCACCCTGTGGATCGTCACGCCAGCCGGGCCCGCGTTCCCGATCTTGAAGCCGTGGGTCCGAGTTTCCCCTTGAAGCAGGGAGCCGAAGTCGAATCCGTCCTCCCTGGCCCGCAGGAACGGCTGAGGGGGTGCGTCCGGCGCGGGCCGAGCCTCGGCCGCGGGCGCGGAATCGACTGTTTTCGCCCGCGGCGGCGCGGCGCCGTGCTCTCCGCATGCGTACAGGAACAGAACGGTCAGGAGCGGCAGCGCCCAGAGGCCAACCGCTCCGCGCCTTTCTGGCGGTCCCGAAAGGGGCGGTCGAAGCATCTTCAGAGTCTATCCCAGGATGGGAGCACGTGGTTCAAGTCCCGCGACGCCAGACGTCGATAGCTCCTTGCCGTGCGGAAAGAAACCAGAGTATCCTGTACACGTCCCGGAATCAGTCGAGTTCCCGAACCTCGCATACCCAGGAGCCTCGTGATGAGACTCAATCGTGAGCTGGGCGGCATCTCGGTGCCGCTGGTCGCCGTGGTGGTCGCCGCCGTGGCCGTGGGCGCGGTGCTGGTCTTCGTCGCGGGAGGGGGCGGGGGATCAGGCGTGCACGTGGACGACGGCGTCGGTTTCAAGCAGCAGCAGGCGGTCCCGACCGATGGACCCAAGCTTGCGGACGAGCGGAGCCGGATCGAACCGAAGTCGGAAGAGGCCGCGGAGATCCTCAAGGGGATGTACGTCAAGCACCACGACCGGGTCGGCAACGTGGTCTACCAGCTCGTCGAGCCCGTTCAGGGCGTGGATGCCCAGGGACGGACGCTCAACTTCACGGCCAACCTGACCGTGCTGTCGCCCGCCCTGCCCGATCCGAAGCAGCCCACGAAGCAACACCGCAAGGCCAACAAGGGCACGGCGCCGCCGAAGATGCAGCTCCGGAACATGCGGGCGTCTCCGGCCGAGGGGCAGCCCGAAGGGGAGAAGAAGAAGAAGTAGGCGCGGGCCGGAGTCGTCCCGAGGACTGCCCGCCGCGGCGCGCTCATTCCTGGTTGCGCTGCAGCAGGCGCCGCGCCTTCTCGTTTCCCGGATCGCGCGCCAGGACCTCCTTGGCCTGACGGCGTCCCTCGCCCTCCAGACCGGGAATCTGGAAGAGCATCTCCGCGAGGTGCACCCGGGCGTCGTGGTAGTCCGGGTCGATCTCCAGCGCGCGCAGGTAGTGGTCCATGGCTCTCCCCTCCAGGCGGGCACGCCGTGTCTCGCCCAGGGCGTCGAGCCAGCGGGGGGTCTCGCCGAAGTCCGCGATCAGCCGCTCGAAGACGGCGGCCGCCGCGCCGAGATCCAGCCGCCGGGACAATGCCAGACCCAGGTCGTAGCGCGCCTCCGCGGCGTGCCGGACGAGCTGCCGCAGGTCCGGATGCTCCGCCAGCGCCGCGTCCACGGGCGCGAGCGCCGCCACGGCCGCGTCCCAGTCCTGCAGCAGGACGGAGGCGTGGCCCAGGCCGTAGGCCGCCTCGAGCCGCCGTGCCGGATCGCCGCGCGCGATCTCCCCGGCGTGCTCGAAGTGCACACGGGCGCGCTCCAGGTCCTGCCGCGAGTGCTCGTCCTGCGGGCTGATCTCCGCCCGCTGCATCAGGACTCCGCCGAGGCCGAGGTGGCCGCCGTAGGAGCCGGGATGGACCCGGAGCGCCGCCTCGTACAGGCACTGCTGCGTGCTCCAGTCGCACGCGCGCAGAGCCGTACGCGCCGCCGCGAGGGGCAGGAGCGCCAGCACGCACCAGGCGGCCAGACGGCCGGTCCGGCCCGGAGCGGCGATCGCGGCCGCCGCGGCCAGGGCCAGGCCAAAGAGCGGCACATAGGCGAAACGCTCGGCCAGCACCGTGCGCAGCGGCAGGAGGATGTTCGCGGCCGGCAGGACGGCTGCGAAGAACCAGACGACGCCGAGGGCGCAGCCGGGGCAGCGCCGCCAGGCCAGCAGCACCGCCGCCAGGGTCGCGAGCAGGCCAAGGCCGGCGCACGCGACCTCGACGATGCTCAACGGCTGGAAGAGGTTCGTCTCCCACAGGAAGGTGAGGCCGGACGGCAGCAGGGCGAGGCGCCAGAGGCGAGCCAGGCCGATCAGGCCGTAGGGGAGATGGCTGGCGAAGCTCCCTTCGTAGTAGCCGACCTGGCCGGCGAGGCCGCGGTCCATGACCGCCAGGTAGGCCGCGACGTAGAGCGCGGCGCCGAGAACCAGGGCGAGGAAGGGGCGCCAGGCGCCCTGCAGCCAGCGGCCGGTGCGAACGCGGTGTTCGATCAGGTACAGGAACGGCAGTGTGACGGCGGTCTCCTTGGCGAAGCCAGCGGCGGCGGCGAGCAGCACGACTCCCGGCAGCGCGCCGCCAGACGCCTCCGCGCGACGCGCCGCCAGAACGGCCAAGAAGAACACGACGGCCGCTTGCAGATCCGCGCGGCTCGACACCCAGCAGACCGCTTCCGTCGCCAGCGGATGCACGGCGAGCAGGAGGGAGCCGAGCAGGGCCGCCCGGCGGGCCTGGCCGAGGGCTCCCAGGAGCAGGCGATAGGCCAGGAACACCGCCAGACCATGCAGCAGCACGCTGTGCAGGTGGTAGCCGAGCGGGGCGGGGCCGAAGAGCCGCCAGTCGAGCGCGTACGAAAGCGTGCGCCAGGGCCGGTAGATGTCGCTGTCGCCACGATCCGCGTTGGTCAGCGGCTCAGTGAAGTAGACCCAGGGGGCCTGCAGGCGGTCGAGGTTCTCGCCGTTCAGGAGGATGAAGCGGTGGTCGTCGGAGACGAACTCGCCGGTCAGGCCAGGCGCATAGACGAGGAAGGGCAGGCCGACCAGCAGGGCGGCCGCCAGCACGTCGCGCGCTGTCCACGAGCGAGGTCTCACGAGCGGCACGCTCTACATCCGGCCGAGGGCGATGTCGAGCTCCCGGTGGCAGTTCCACCAGCAGCGCCCGCACAGGTCCGGGCGCACGGCCTGCTCCAGGCGGCCGGAGCGGAACAGCGCGGCGAGGGTCGTGGGAGTGGCGGTCGCACCCGGGCCGCCCGCGCTGGCCGCCGGCGTGCAGGGGAAGACGCGGCCGCCGGGATCGACGTAGAGGGCGCTCCTGCGGGCGGAACAGCCCGCGGGCGTGGCAGCGCCCTCGAGGAAGGGCAGGATCCCTCGCAGGTACTGCCTCGAGTTCTCCAGGCGCGCGCGCCGCAGCGGCGCGGGCAGGGGGGCGCGGCCGCGCGGCCAAGGCGCCCGGCGGGAAGCGGCCGACGCGAAGTCGTGCACCGGGATCAGGGAAAGCGCGTCGGCTCCGGCTGCCCGGGCGAGACGTTCCAGGGCCGGAACGGCGTCGAGGGTCGCGGCGGCCACGGCCATCACGACCTGGATCCTGGGGCGGCCGCCGGCCTGGCCGCGCGCGGCGGCCAGCAGCTCCACGGCACGCAGGGCCGCGCGCTGGCTGCCGTCCCGCCCGCGCAGCAGGTCGTGCACCTTCGCTGCAGGGTGATCGACGCTGACGTTGATGGAGGCGACGCCGCTCTGGAGCAGGCGCGCGGCCGCGTCCGGCGTGGCGATGGGCAGGCCGCTGGTGTTGAGGTGGACGAGCAGACGCCGGCGCACGGCCTGTTCGATCGCGGGCAGGGTGGCGCGCCGCAAGAGCGGCTCGCCGCCGGTGAAGCCCAGGCCGGCCGGGGCGAGGTCGGCGATCGCGTCGACCCAGTCCGCCAGCGCGGCGTCCGGCATCTCGGCGCCGGCGCGCCGCGAGACCGGGCAGGCGCGGCAGGACAGGGGACAGCGATAGGTGACGGCGAGCGTGGCGAGGAGCGGGCCGTCCCAGCGCGCGGGCAGGCGCAGATCGTGGCGCGCGGCCAGAGCCCGCCAGCCGGTGCGCAGCAGGCCGCGGGCGCGGCCCCGGCGCAGCTCGGCCCACAGGTGATGCCTCAGGCTCGCTCGCACGGGCGCTCCTCCGGCGGCAGG
The DNA here is from genome assembly GCA_020723465.1 of Phycisphaera mikurensis. Taxonomy (GTDB): domain Bacteria; phylum Planctomycetota; class B15-G4; order B15-G4; family JADJEK01; genus JACQZJ01. The sequence continues at coordinate 8,774 of DYIW01000034.1, read as the reverse complement.
GGGCGCGCCGCCGGCGCTGGACGGCGTGCGCGGCACAGGCGCAGCGCCGCCGGCAGCACCTGCGCCACCAGGCTGGGAAAGGCCTCGCACGGCGTCCAGCAGCCGGGGCAGCGGCCGGCCCTGAGCTCGCGCCGAGCGGCGCGGGCCGCGGTCGAGCGCACGGCGCGCGCCAGCGAGTAGTCGAACTGGCGCAGGTCGAGCAGGGGGCGGTCCCAGGAGGCGCAGGGGAAGAGGCACAGCTCGGGATCGACGTAGGCGGAGGCGGCCAAGGCCGCACAGGGCAGGGGGCAGCGCCGCGTGGCGAGGTAGTCGCCGGACAGGCGCGCGTAGGCCCGCTCCAGGAGCGCGAGGGGGGTGGCCCGGGCGAGCCGCCCTGCGCCGTGGCGCGCGAGGAACTCGCCGACGCGCCGGTCGTCCGGGACGTCGACGCGCCGGTTGCGGTAGCAGTGGGGCGCGTGGTGCGCGAGGTTGAAGTGCAGATCCTCGCGCCGCAGGAACGGCGCGGCGGCGAGCAGGTCCGCGACCAGGCCGGCCGGGTCGGCGTCGTTCCAGGAGGAGAAGGTCAGCCCGGCGCGCACCACCAGGCGCCTCGAGCCGAGCGCCCGCAGGCGCCGGAACGTGTCGCCGGCGCGCTCGAAGGCGCCAGGCAGGCCGCGCAGGCGGTCATGCACGGCCGGCGGACCGTCGAGGCTGACAGTGACGAAGAGGCGCGGCAGGGGCAGCTCGAGCACCGCGCGCACGCGCTGCTCCGTTTCCTCGGGCCGCTGGCCGGCGGTGGGGAAGTCCAGGGCGTACACCCTGGTCGCGCGCACGGCGGCTTCCACCAAGTCAACGAAGCACGGGTGCTCGACGACTTCCCCGCCGGAGAGGTTCAGCCACGAGAGGTGCGGGTTGGCGGCGAAGAACCGGCGCACCTCGTCCAGGCCGGGTCCCGGGCGCGGAGCGCGCCAGAGCTGGCACGCGGCGCAGCGGCAGGAGCAGACCTCTGTGACGATGAACGTCAGCTTGAAGGGCCTGGTCCGGCCGAAGTTGGCGCGGGCCGCGTCGGTGGCGAAGGCCAGGAGGCGCTTCACGACTGCTCCAGAACGGCCTCCGGCCGCGTCTCGGGTGCGGCGGGCACCCGGGGGAGCAGGGCGAGCGCCGCGGCCGCGACCTCCGCCGGCCGGATGGAGCGCAGGCACAGGGGCGCGCGGCAGAACGAAGTCTTGGCGTTGCTGTTGGTGATGCACGGCGAGCAGCCGAGCGCCTGGTAGAAGACGCGCGCCCGGGCTGAGAGCGGGCCGTAGAGCCGCGGCGTGTTGGGCCCGAACAGGGCGATGAGCGGCACGTCGAGCGCGGAGCCGAGGTGCACCGGCGCGGTGTCGTTCGAGACGATCAGGTCGGCGCGCGCCAGCAGCTCGACCAGTTCCTCGAGGTCCAGGTGCCCGGCCAGGTCCGCGGACGGGGCGGAGCAGAGCGCGCGGCACCGCGCGACCAGGCGTCGCTCCGCGGCCGTGCCGGTGAAGACCAGGAAGGCCCCGCGCGCGCGCGCCAGCACGCCGGCGAGCCGCGCGAACGACTCGGCCGGCCAGCGCCGGCCCGGGAAGTTGTCACCGCTGCCCGGGTGCAGCACGACGAGCGGCCGGCGGCCCAGGCGGAAGCCCTCGACCAGGCGGGCCACGCGCGCGCCGGCGGCCGCGCTGCGCGGCACGAAGAGCGCGGGCGCGCCGCCGATCGCGACGCCCGCCGCGCGCAGGATGTCGCCAAAGCCCTGGGCCATGTGGCGGCTGGAGTCGTGACGCACTTCCCGGTCGTAGAGGCCGTGCCGCAGCGTGCCGGCGGTGCGGAAGCCGACGGACAGGCGCGGGCGCGCCAGGCGCCCCAGCAGGGCCGTGCAGGTGAGGAACTGCTCGAAATCGAGGATCAGGTCGTAGCGGCGCCTGCGCAGGCGCATGGCCAGCGCCAGGAGCGCCAGGAGCGGGCGGGCCACTCCGCGCGGCGAGAAGAGCAGCACCTCGTCGATCCAGGGGCAGGCCGCCAGGAACGCGCGGTTGCCGTGCAGCGTCAGGAACTCGATGCGCGCTGCCGGATGCCGCTGCCGCAGGGCCGCGATCAGGGGCAGGATCATGACGAGGTTGCCGATCCCCCAGAGCTTGATGCACAGGACGCGGCGCACGTCGTCCGTGCCGCCCGGCCGGCGGCGCCGCAGGGGCTCGAGGCAGCGCAGGCCGAGGACGAGCGGGACTCCCGCGGCCCGGTCCACCAGCTTCTTGACCTCGACCGCGAGGGACATCCCTGCCTCAGTCCGCCCGGCGAAAGCGCGGGCTCACCAGCGGATGGCGGAATTCGCCACAGGAGGCACAGCGCGGCGGCAGCCGGCCGCGCGCGTGCGCCGCCCGCAGTGCGCGCAGGCGCGGGCCGTTGAAGAGCTCGGCCGGGGCGGCCGCGCGCACGTCGCCGACCGCCAGGTCGCCCGCGTGATCCGGACAGCAGACGGTGACGCGGCCGTCGGCCAGGACGACCAGGAGGCCGCGCCACAGCTCGCGACAGGCCTCGCCGCGCGGGGCGCTGAGGAGCCGGGGAACGGCTTGCACCCGATCCACGACGGGCTCCCAGGCCCGCACGAACTCGGCGTAGCCGCTGGCCGTGGTCTCGTCGAGGACCATCGACACGTCGACGCGCAGGGGCGAACCAGCCTGATCGCGGCGGCGGCAGAGCTCCTGCACGCGCTCGCGGATGGGTGCCAGCTCGACTCCGCGCCGGCGCAGGTGGACCTCGTCGGCGCCGTCCACGCTGACCGTCAGGCGGGACAGGCCGGAGGTGAGGAGCCCTTCCTGCATGGCGCGGTCGAGCAGCGTGCCGTTGGTGGTTAGGAAGGTGCGCACGCCGCGCGCGGCCGCGGCGCGCAGCATGTCGAGGATGCGGGGATGGAGGAGCGGCTCTCCCCACTGGAACGGCAGCAGCGTCCTGACCGTGGGCGCGCGCTCGAGGATGTCCAGGAACAGGTCGTACGGCAGGTCGAGGCGCGGGCGTCCGGGGTCGAGTCGGACCGGGCAGTAGCCGCAGCGCAAGTTGCAGCGGTTGGTCACCTCGACGTTCAGCGTGGTCAGGCGCGCGGAGCGCGTGCTTCGCAGCCGGTACGCGGCCTCGTTGAGCGCGCCCCAGCCCAGGGCGGACGCGGTGGGGAACTTGATGCGCAGGAGCTCCGCCTGGTCCGGCTTGCGCAGGTAGTAGCGCGCCACGAGATCGGCCACTCGGGCGGTGACACCGGTGCACGAGATCGCCATGAGCACGTGCGATTCTAGCCCCGGGCAGAGAGCGTGAGCAGGGATCCAGGCGTCGGACCGAGACCGAGCGAGGACAAGCCTGGCGAGCCGCGCCGACGACCCGTATCAACGGAGAGATACGGGGAGGAGGCAAGGCGAAGCCAGGCGCAGCCGCAGCCGGTCGAATCCAGCAGGGATTCCTGCTCACGCTCTGAGCCCGGGATCTGCCGCAAGGGGCCGACGCCAGCTCGAACCGGGCCAGCAGAGACCCCTGAGACGTACCTAGCCGGCAGGCGCGACGGGGCAACCGCGGGCGCGGGCTGCTAGTCCTTGGCGGGCGCCTTCTTGAGCGTCGTGACGAATACGGCGAAGCGTCCCTTGCCCGAGAGCGGCTCGCTGCGGACGATGCCCTTGACGCACACCAGGTCGCCCTGGCCCGCGCGCTGCACGATCTTGCGCAGGTAGATGTTGCGCGGGCTGACGATCAGCGGCACCGTCCTGTTCTCGTACACGTGATAGTGCCCGCCACCCTTGCTCGGCACGGTCCGGGACGGCTTCTTGTGGAAGCAGGACGCCGGCACGTGGAGGTGGACGCGCTGATTCAGGAACGCGCGGCCGCCGCTCCGGTAGAACTCGGCGGCCTCCTTCTCGCGGGTGAGGGACCGGTACGACACTCCGGCCCCGGCGGGAGCAGAGAGCGAGACGAACAGCACGAGCAGAAGAAGGGCGAACCTCATGACCCGTGTCTCCTCGGTGTAGGTGGCATCGCCTGCGGAGACGGCGCCCGCACCGCACGGTACCAACGGGCCCGGGCCGCACGCGGCGCCGCTGCCGCAGGAAGCCAGGCCGACAGGACTTCCGGAGCGCGGGTGGTCGCACGAGGTGTCTGCCGAGGCGTGCGGGCGTGAACCCCGCGTCCCAATCGGGACACTTGGCGACCGCCGCCAGAGACTCGGCGACAAGGACCGGCCGCGGGCGCGGGCCGGTGGCAAGCTGGTCGGGTCAGTCTACCTTGCCGGCCTTCCGATACCCCAGCGAGCGCAGGATCTCCAGAACCTCGGTCCAGGTCGGGAAGCTCCGGCCCGTGCTGCGCTTGAACGCGTCGATCGCGCGCAGGAACTCGAGGGTGTCCGTGTCGCTCAGGTCCTCTGGTGGAAGGCAGGGGAGTTCGTCGACGATGGAGCCTGTTCCTCGTCTGCGAGGAGAAGGCCTTCGCTTGGTGGGAGAACTCATGGAGCTGCTTGTCTCCGTGGCCGGGAAACGCGGACCCGGTATCCGGATCGGTCGCCTTCTTCCGTCCTCTTCTTCTTTCGGGCGTCGGGACGCGTTCTCTTTAGACGGAATCGCTCCTCCGCGCAAGGAGCGACCTGCCGGGGCCAGAGGGGAAACGGCCGTTCACCCGAGCAGGACGGCCCGCACTCGGGCCGCGTCGGGCTGCTCGATGAGTCCCTTCTCGGTGACGATGGCGGCGATGTGGGAGCTCGGGGTCACGTCGAACGCCGGGTTGAACACGTCGATGCCCTCGGGCGCGGTGCGCCTGCCAAACCCGGCGGTCACCTCGCGCGGATCGCGCTCCTCGATCGGGATGGCCGATCCGTCGGCCAGGGACAGATCGAACGTGGAGGCGGGCGCGACCACGTAGAACGGGATGCCGTGCGCCCTGGCCAGCACGGACACCGAGTAGGTGCCGATCTTGTTGGCGGCGTCGCCGTTCCTCGCGATCCGGTCGGCCCCGACGAAGATCGCGCGCACGTCGCGGTCGCGCATGACCAGGCCGGCGGCGCTGTCGCAGATCAGGGTCGCCGGGATGCCCGCCTGCTGCAGCTCCCAGGCCGTGAGCCGCGCGCCCTGGAGCAGCGGGCGGGTCTCGTCCACGAACACCCGGAACGTCCTGCCCAGCTCGCGCGCGCGGAACAGGACCGCCAGCGCCGTGCCGTAGTCGGCGGTCGCCAGTCCGCCGGCGTTGCAATGCGTGAGCACGCTGTGCCCATCGGGCACGAGCGGGGCGCCCACCTCGCCGAGAGCGCGGCAAATGCGCCGGTCCTCCGCCAGGATGGTCCGGGCCTCCTCCAGGAGCGCCTGCCGCGCCTCGCGCAGGGGCAGGGCGCGCACGGCGGCCGCGCACCGCCGCATCCGTTCCAGGGCCCAAAACAGGTTGACCGCCGTGGGCCGGGAGGAGGCCAGGTAGTCCGCCGCCCGCCGCACGTCCGCGTCGAACTGCGCCGGAGAGGCCGCGCGGGATCCCTTCAGGCCGAGCACGACGCCAAACGCCGCCGCCACGCCGATGGCCGGAGCGCCCCGGATAGCCAGGCGCTTGATGGCGTCCCAGACCTCCTCGATGGTCGCCAGGTCCACGAACTTCAGCTCGCCGGGCAGCAGGGTCTGCTCGACGATGCGGGCGCGGCCGTCGGCGTCGCCGATCCACTCGATGGTCGGGATGGGCATGGTCGGGCCTTTCATCCTCGCGGTCTGTCCGATCGGACGCGGCGCGGGCACGCCAGGGGTCGCTGGCAGCGTGTCACGGCGCCTTGGGCTCGAAGCTCTCTCGCGCCCGCACGGCCTCGTCCTTGGCCTCCACCTTCTGGCGCATCTCGGCACGGTAGCGCTCCAGACGCGCGCGCAGGCCGCTGTCGCCGAGCGCGAGGATCTGCGCCGCCAGAACGGCGGCGTTCGTCCCGCCCGCCTTGCCGATGGCGACCGTGGCCACCGGGATCCCGGCCGGCATCTGCACCGTGGAGAGGAGCGCGTCCACGCCGGCCAGAGGGGCCGCGGGCACGGGAACACCGATCACCGGCACCAGGCTCGCCGCGGCGAGAGTCCCAGCGAGGTGCGCCGCGCCGCCCGCTGCCGCGATGATGACCTGGATGCCGCGGCCGGAAGCATCCCGAGCGAACTCGTGCGCGCGCTCGGGCGTGCGGTGCGCCGAGAGCACGCGGACCTCGAACGGCACCTCGAACTCCCTGAGCGCCAGGAGACATCCATCGAGGTGGGAGAGGTCAGAATCGGAGCCGACGACGATCGCAACTCGTGGACTCACAAGGCCTTCTCCTCGTCTTGTCCGGTCGCCGCAGACAGGAGGGAGCGTCCGGTGAGGATTTTCGCCACCGCGAGGTAGCGCTCGCTGGTCCGGCGAATGATGTCCTCGGAAAGCGGAGGGGGCGGCGGCTTGCGATCCCACGCGGTCGCCAGCAGGTAGTTGCGCAGGAGCTGCTTGTCGAAGGGCTCCTGAGGCTTGCCGGGCGCGTAGGCGCGCAGCGCCCAGTAGCGCGACGAGTCCGGGGTCAGCGCCTCGTCGATCCAGATCAGGCGGCCATCCAGCAGGCCGAACTCGAACTTCGTGTCAGCGAGCAGCAGGCCGCGCTCGAACGCCAGAGCTTCTGCGCGGCGGAAGATCTCCAGAGCCGCAGCCCGCGCGGCACGTGCGGCCGAGACTCCCACCAGGTCCTCGACTTGCTGGAAGGTGAGCGCCTGGTCATGCCCGCTGGTGGCCTTGGTGGTCGGCGTCAGGATCGGCTCCGGCAACCTCGCGCTCTCCTTCAGCCCCCGGGGCAACGTCAACCCGCAGACCTGGCCGGTTGCGCGGTACTCGCTGAGCGCGGATCCCGAGAGGTAGCCGCGCACCACGAACTCGACCGGCAAGGGCGCGGCGTGGCGCACCAGCATGGTCCGGCCGGCGAGCACGTCGCGCGAGCGCCGCACCTCCGCGGGCATGCGCTCGATGTCCGTGGTGATCAAGTGGTTCGGGATGACGTCCGCGAGCTGGCGGAACCAGAACTCCGAAAGGAACGTCAGCACGCGGCCCTTGTGCGGGATCCCCTCCGCCATGACCACGTCGAAAGCCGAGACCCGATCGCTGGCGACCAGCAGCAAGCCCTGTTCGTGCGAATAGATGTCGCGGACCTTGCCGCGGCTGACCAGGCGAAGCTGGTCCAGGTCAACACGCAGCACCGGCTCCGGACGTCCGGCCTCCATGCGTCTCTCCCGTCCTCAGGGGCTGCCAAAAAAAAGGGTCGGTTCCGCCGCTCGGAGCCGACCCCGCTGATGATCCTTGGACTCTCCTCCGCTGCGTCGCTGCCGCACCCGGGCGGTCCGTCCGCACCGGCGGCCCGCCGCCGCCGGGTCACTTCTCCTCGAGGTACTCGATGTACAGCCTCAGCAGAAGAGCCACCATGACGATGCCAAGGAACAGCGCTACCTGCAGCGACATTCAGACCTCCCGGCGAAGTCGACGTCACACGGTATCGGCTGGGTTGCTGTGCTTCGCGTCAGGATGCACCGGTCCTTTCGACCGAGGGCCGGGTCCGGCTCCGTTCGCCGCCGGACTCCGAAACCGGGGGCTCATGGTAGGGGGATCCCCGTCCTGATCAACCGAAAAACGTCATGCCAAGGTCTCCGGTGCTTGCGTAGAATCGCGTCCAGGTGTTCCTCTGGCGGTCACGATCTGCGGCATAATACGTTTTCTGGTAGTTGGTTAGGATGACCGTTCCTATCCTGGGCATGGGGTCCAGAGGTCCGGAGGGAGGTACGCGTTGAAGGTTCTGGTCACGGGCGGCGCCGGGTATATCGGCAGCCACACGGTGAAGGCCTTGCGCCGGGCCGGGCACCTCCCGATCGCCCTGGACGACCTGCGAGAAGGGCACGAGCCGGCACTCCTGGGCGCGCCCCTGGTGCGGGCCGCGGTCCAGGACCGGGCGGCCGTGGAGAGGGTCCTCAGAGAGGAGCACGTCGAAGGCGTGATGCACTTCGCCGCCTACTGCTACGTAGGAGAGTCGGTCAGGTCGCCCCTCGCCTACTACGAGAACAACGTCCTCGGCACCTTGCGCCTGGCCGAGGCGTGCGCGGCGGCGGGAGTCCGGTTCTTCGTCCTGTCGTCCTCGGCGGCCGTGTACGGCGAGCCGGACCGCCAGCCAATCGAGGAGGAGATTCCCTGCCGGCCGGTGAACCCCTACGGCAGGACCAAGCGCGTGGCCGAGGAGCTGCTGGCGGACCTGGCGGCGGCCAGCGAGCTGCGGCCGATCTTCCTGCGCTACTTCAACGCCGCGGGCGCGGATCCGGACGGGGAGCTGGGGGAGGACCATCGGCTCGAGACGCACCTCATCCCTTGCGCTCTGCTGGCGGCGCTCGGGCGGCGGCCCGCGCTCAGCGTGTTCGGCGCCGACTACCCGACTCCGGACGGGACCTGCGTGCGGGACTTCGTGCACGTCACCGACCTCGCGGACGCGCACCTCAAGGCCCTCGAGTTCGCGCGCTCCGGGGGATCGTGCCGGGCCTTCAACCTGGGAAACGGCCGAGGCTTCAGCGTGCAGGAGGTGGTGGACGCGGCCCGGCGCGTCACGGGGGGGGACTTCCCCGTCGCGCAGGAGGGGCGCCGGCCCGGCGACCCGCCGGTGCTGGTGGCCTCCTCGCAGCGGGCGCGTGCCGAGCTGTCCTGGCAGCCGCGCCACGGTGACCTCGACGAGATCGTGCGAACGGCCTGGGACTGGTACCGGCGCCATCCAAACGGCTACTGCTGATCTACTACTCCCATGA
>DYIW01000413.1 GCA_020723465.1 Phycisphaera mikurensis | reverse complement strand
GACCACGGGCCGCACGTAGCCGGTGTAGGAGGACACCCTCAGGCTCAGGCGCATGCCCTGGACCGCGGCGAACAGGGCCTCGTCGGCGTCGTCCGCGGATTCGATGTCGCCGACGATCAGGTCCCCGGCGTCGATCGTCGCCTCGCCGACCACGAGTGTCACCGGGATGATCTCGAAGTCCAGCGGATCGGCGTAGTTGAGGAAGACCAGGCTCGAGGTGTATTCGCCGACGGCGAGCCCCTCGGCGTTGAACGCGATGACGATCGGCTGCGGATCTCCGCCGCCCAGGGCGAAGCTGGCGCTGGGCGTCACCGCGAGCCAAGGCGCGGCCGGACTCTCGGTGACGGTGAACACCAGGATGCCGTTGGCGCTGCCGCTGTTGCTGACGTACACGGTCTGGGACGGCGGGGCGTCGCCATCAAGCACGCAAGCGGCGGTCAGCTCCGCCGGACCGTCGACTTCGAGGTTGACCTGGTAGGCCTGGGTGATTCCCCCGAGGATCTCGTTGTTGAAGAGCACCACCTCGCCCGGGACCGGCGCGATGCGCACTGCCCAGCGGTAGGTGTCCGGCGGCATCTCGGGCGGGATGTTGCTCGCAACCGCGAGCGAACCAATGAGCGCCGTGGAGAACGTCGCCACGACCGTATCTTCCGGGCCGATCGTGTCGTCCAGCGAGAGGAACACCTCGAGCGAGTACTCGCCCGCCGTCGCACCGCCGAGGTTGACGACCATCACGTTGACCACCACGACCGTGCCGACCAGGGCCGTGCTCGGCCCCTGGATGGCCAGCGCCAGCAGGTCGGGCGGAGGTTCTTCCGCGCGCGCCGCAGGCGGCTGGGCCAACGCGAACACCGCCGCGGCCAGAAGGACGAGACTCGGTCTCAGCAATCGACTTGTTCTGGAGAGCATTTCACACCCCCTCACGTCACCCGGGACGGGGTTCCAGCCTCTGCCTCCTCCTTGGGTTCCGGCAGCCTATCCGTGCACAAGTATTTGCCATGATTGGCACGCGTGGGGCGACTTTTTCGCTTGTCCCTCACTGGCCGTTCGCCGTCCCGCTCGCGCTGAAACACACGGGTGCCGGCGCGACCGCTGTCGAGCCCGTGACGTCTCCCGGGCCCTATCTCGGTAAGGTCGGCCGAAACACGGACTTGCGTACCGGCCGGACGAGCACCCAGGCCTTGGCCTTCGCGACAGGGGGCGAACCGGCGCCGTCTGGCGACGTTTTCGCTGCACGCCCCCGCGGCTGCGTGCCGCGGGACGGCAACCGCCGTGTAGATTCTGCGCCACGCGCGGACAGGCGATCGGACGGACCGATGACGGCGCTCACATTGCCATTGCGGCTGCTGCTGGTGCTGGCCTGCCAGGCCGGGGAGCCGGGGCCTGCCCCCGCGGAACCGGTTCGGCCGGTTCTCGTGGGGCAAGATGCCGACACCGCTCTCGACCTCGATGGGGGCCGTCTCGAACTGCTGACCAAAGAGGGGCGCTCTCTGGCCGTGCTTCCCGTCGCGGTGGCTGTTCGCCCCGGGCGGCCGCCGCGGCTCTTCTCGCCCGCGGGCCGGACCGCCGCGGACGTGCTGCCCGGCAGTCCGGGGGATACGGGTCCAGCGCCGCCGGCGGGCGTGGTCTTCCGCTTGACGTCGCCGGAGGTGGAAACCTGCGCCGGCGCCGGCGTCCGTGCCGGCCCATTCGGGCCGATCCTGGTCTACGGCATCCCGTACGGTGCTTTTGCCCGGCTCGAGGCCCGCTGCACGCTCGAGAGCGGCGCGCCAGGCGGACCCTACTTCGGCCGCTCGGCCGCGGGCCTGCCGCTCAGAGCCGGCGGCCGCGAGTTCTCCGCGGGCGTGTCGCTGGTCGCGCCGGGATGGATCGTGATCGGCCTGGCGCGGCTGTTCGCCGACACCGGCGCGCGGCCGCTCAGCCTGCGCGGGCTGTTCGCCGTGGATGACGCGTCGCCGCCGGACGCGACCGCGGCGTTGACCATCCACGCGGATGGAATCCAACTCCACGCCGGTCCCTCCGTGCCGCGGGGCGCGGACCCGGTCGCCTTCGACGTCGCGCTGCCCGCGTGCCGCGAGCTGACCCTTCGCGTCGAGGGGAACGCGATCGCCGATCTGCTCGAGGCCACCTTGCTGGATGCGGAGGGCGCGACCTGCGCCGTCGCCGACCTGCTGCGCGAGGACGAGCCCGGGATCGATCTCTTCGCCGGCGCGCTCGGAGCGGACCTGATCTCGCAGGGCCTGGTTCCGCTGCCGCCGGAGCCGGATCCGCTCGGCGGCAGCGTGGCCGTGGTCGATGTCGAGAAGAGCCCGCGGCGCTCCTGCCTGCCCGCGCCGCTGCTTCTGCCCTTCCGCGCGCCCGGCGGGGAGATCATCGGCGTGGGCCTTGGCCAGGTGCCCGGCGCCACGCGCTTCGCGGTCGAGGCGGGCCGGATCACGCTGAACGTGCCGGCGCTCGCCTTGGGTCGCGTGCGGGACGGCCAGGACGAGGAGCAGGAGGAGGAGGAACAGCTCCGCTTCTTCGTGACCGTGATCGTCGGCCGCTCGCTCGAGGAGGTCGCGGAGCGTTACCGCCTGACCCTGGTGGCGAGCGGCGCCGCGCCAGCCCTGCGCGCGGCCTCCAGCATCACGGTCCCGGCGTGGTGGCGCCGGCCCCTGCTCTTCGCGCAGCCGCCGGCCGGCTCCGGTCGCTTCGCGCGCTACGACGCCTTCGAGGTGGAGAAAAGCGTGCGCGAGGCCGAGGAACGGCTCGGCCTGACGGACTTCACGCTCGTCATCGACGGCCAGTGGAACAGGTCCCTGGGCGATCCGGCGCCCTCGCGCGACTTTGCCAAGCTGCGCACGGTCATCGCCGCCCAGCACGTCAAGGGCCGCAGGGTGCTCCTGCGCTGGAACCTGTTCGCGCTCGAGCCGGGAGCGCTCGCCGAGGTCATCGGTGTCGCGGGCACCGGTGTCGCCGACGCGAGCAGCCGCCGCTTCCGGCCCTACGTGCACGAAGTGGTGCGCAACTGTCTCATCGACGAGCTGCACAGTCTGGGCGCGGACGGCTTCGTCTTCGGGGGTCTCGAGCTGGTGGGCGATCCGGCGCGCGCGCGCGCGTCCACCGACCGGCCGGCCAGCACCGGTCTGGCGCAAATCGCTCTGGCGCTGGCGGAGTACCGCCGGGAAACCGATCTCCTGTGCGGCCCGGGCGTGAAGCTGCTGCTTTCCCCTTGTGCCCTGCCGCAGTGCGTCGCCGACCAGGGAGGCATCCTGTTCAGCGCCTCGGGCGTGGATCCGCGGACGCGCGAGGCGCGCGTCCGCCTGCTCGCCGCGCTGTCTCCCGACCTGCCCATCTTCTCGGCGCCGCAGGGAGAGAGCGACGAGGACCTGTTGCGCTGGGCGGCGCGCTCTGTCGCGATCGGTGTGCCGGCGGTGGGCTCGCGCACGCTCGCGCGGCTGGGCGACGAACCGGCGCGCGCGCTCGGGGCGGTGCTGTCGCTCGCCTGTCTCAGGCCGCTCGGCGCTCCGCGCCCGCTGGCCGACGGGCGCTGGTGGATGGGCTGCGACGGGCGCTGCTACGCCGAAACGCTGGCGGGCGACGCGGGCGTGGTCGTCTATCCGGAACGGGGCGCGGCCGCTCTCGCCCTGATCGCGAGCGGCGACGCGGCGCTGCCCTTCACGCCGACCCGGCTGGAAGAGGGCAGCTCCGCCAGCGTGGAGATGTCGGCCCAGGGTGCGCTGCTGCGAAACGGCGTCACGGGAACGGTCTATCGCTTCCGGCTGGACTGAAGATCGGGGCCGCGCGCGGTCGCCCTTCTTGGCTCAGAGCCTGAGCAGGAATCCCCCGCGGCCGCGTTGCGAGCGCCGGGGGGGC
>DYIW01000033.1:19048-29854 GCA_020723465.1 Phycisphaera mikurensis | reverse complement strand
CCCGCTCCCGCCCCGGAATGAGTGCACGGCGCGCGGACGCGCCGTGAGATAGGCGTGGCAACCGGTTTCCCGGAGCCGGAGAAGAGGGGAGGAGTGGAGCGGTCGTGGCCGTCCACGGATACGCAGAGGGTGGCGCTGGCGAACCGGGAAGGTTGCCCATGTCTCGCGGGCACGCCGCACGACGGGTTGTCGCGCACTCGCAGCGGGGGACCGTTCAGTCGCTGCAGGGCGGGGCGAGGGCGGCGCGCGAGATGCCGTCCAGCCGGATGGTGAGGGGCGCGCCGCCCGTGGGCACGGCCTCGAGCAGCGCCGGCGCCCTGCCCGGCCGCTCGATGCGCAGGTCGACGTGGTCCGCGCTCAGGTCGTCGATGGCGAAGCGGCCTTCCTCGTCGAGCAGCACCCTTCTCGTGTCCAGGAGCTCGGGACAGTCGGCGGGCAGAGCGGCGCCAGCGACGACCTCGAGGACCGCGTGGCCGAGCGGACTGCCGTCCGCGGCCAGCACCGTCCCGCTGAGGGAGCGGGGCTCCTGGAGAACGAGGTCGATGCGGAAGACCTCGTTCGACCGCGCCACCACCAGGATCGGGCTGCACGTGCGTCCGGCCTCCTCGACCTCCGCGACGAGCACGTAACGGCCCGGCAGCAGCCGCCCCAGGTGGAACGTGCCGTCCGCGCCCACGGTCGAGGCCGCCGCCCCGGCCGCGCCGTGCCGCGGCGAGGGGCCGCGCGGCAGCACGGACCAGGCCGCGCGCGCCGGGCGGCCCTCGAGCACCAGAAGGTGCAGGCGTGCACCCTGCGCGGGCCTGCCGTCCGGGCCGAGCACGCGGCCAATGATCGTGGCGCCGCGCGTCAGCGTGGCTTCGACGTGGACCGCCTGGCCCCGTTCCGCGCGCACTCCGGTGATGGTGCGGTCGTGGTGCGAAGGGAGCCCGCCGACGCGGAGCGTGGTCTCGAGATCGGGGAGGATCGGCGCCAGCCGGAAGCGACCCTCGCGGTCGGTCACGGCCACGGGGAGCGGCAGGCGCGGATACGTCACCCCGCGCGCGAGGCGCACCAGCTCGCCGGTCTCCTGGTCGAGCACCGCGACCGGCTCGAGCGCCGCGGCCTGCAGTCCGCCGTCGCCCACGCTCACGCGGGCGCCGGAGAGCGGCGTGCCATCCTCGTCGGTCACGATTCCCTCGATGGCGGCCGCGAGTTCGAGGTGCAGATCGAGCTCTGGCGGGAGTTTCCCGGCAGCGCGGACGCGCACGCGCACGGGAAAGGGCAGCCAGTGCTCGCCGCTCTTCGCGTCCACGAGATAGGACCCGGCGTCCAGCTCGGTGAAGAGGAACGCCCCGTCCGGGCCGCTGCTCGTGGCGCGAACCTTGGAGTAGGAGAGCGCGCCGAGATCCGGGTCGAGCCGGGTGAGGCGCACCTCGGCGCCGGCCGCTGCCTCGCTCGCGATGCTCACCCGGCCTGCCACGGTCCCGCATCGGTCCGGCGCGGCCGGCGGGAGAAGCGTGGACGCGGCGAGCAGCAGCAGGGCAAGCGGAGCCATACAGAGTCCGTATCGGATTCGAGGGGCCCCGATTGAAGCGCGAATCCGGAAGAAGGCCGCTACTCGATGGTCGCGAGGACGCCGTTGGAGTTGGAGAAGCCCAGCGCGGCGCCCGGGTCCAGCACGAAGGCCTGCACCGTCACCGCGCCGAGGGGCGAGGCCGGCGGTAGCGCGACCGGTGCCGAGAAGGAGCCGTGGCCCGGGCCGGAGCCCGAGAGCGGCAGGGGACCGTACGGCCCGAGCGCGGGCCACACGTTCAGGGTGCAGCCAGCGCCCATGGAGAGACTCGTCTGGGTGGCGCCCACGAACAGCCAGGCGAGCGCGCCGCCGCGGCCCTGGCCGATGCTGAGGTCAAGCGAGCCGTTGGCCGTCGCGCAGCCCGACATGGCGAGGTCCGGGATGAACCCGCCCGAGCCGGCGCAGCCCGTGCCGTAGGTCAGGAGCGGCCCGCAGGGCGCGGTGAAGACGTAGGCGGCGCCCGAGCTCAGTGCGCCCTCGTCGTTCTCATTGCCGTTCACGCCCGTGGCGGCGCTGTCCTCGTGGATCGCCCCGATCACCACCGTGTCGCCCGCGACCGACACCGAGTAGCCGAAGTAGTCCGCGGCCGCGCTGTTCGACGCCTTGAGGTAGGCCTGCTGGCTCCAGATCCCGCCGCTCCGCCTGAACAGGTAGGCCGCGCCCGCGTCGTTGGCGCTCTCGTCGCCTTGCGCGCCGTTCACGCCCGTGGCGGCGCTCGCCTCCAGGGGCGCTCCGATGACGACCGTGTCGCCCGACACCGCTACCGAGCTGGCGAACAGGTCCGCGGCTTCGGTGTTCGATGCCTTCAAGTAGGCCTGCTGGCTCCAGGTCGCGCCGCTGCGCGTAAACACGTAGGCCGCGCCCGCGCTGCCCGCGCCGTTGTCGCCCTGGTTGCCGTTCACGCCCGTGGCGCCGCTGTCCTCGTGGAGCGCTCCGACCACCGCCGTGTCGCCCGATACCGATACCGACCAGCCGAAGTAGTCGCCGAACTCCGTGTTGGACGCCTTGAGGTACGCCTGCTGGCTCCACGCGGCGCCGCTTTGCACGAACACGTAGGCCGCGCCGGAATCGCCGGCGCTGTTGCTGCTCTGGTTGCCGTTCACGCCCGTGGCGCTGCTGTCCTCGAAGCACGCCCCGACCACCGCCGTGTCGCCGTCGAGCGCGACCGAGCTGGCGAAGGCGTCGTTCGCGCCGGAGTTGGAGGCCTTGAGGTAGGCCTGCTGGCTCCAGGTCGTGCCAGCGCGCACGAACACGTAGGCCGCGCCGCATATGCCCGCGCTGTTGTCGTTCTGGTTGCCGTTCACGCCCGTGGCGTTGCTGCTTTCCGAGCGGGCTCCGACCAGCAGCGTGTCACCCGAGACCGAGAGCGAGAAGCCGAACTCGTCGAAAAACTGCGTGTTCGAGGCCTTCAGGTAGGCCTGCTGGCTCCAGGTCGTGCCGCCGCGCACGAACACGTAGGCGGCTCCGGAGCCGAAGGCGCTGTTGTCGGCCTGGTTGCCGTTCACGCCGGTGGCGGCGCTGGCCTCGTAGCGCGCCCCGACCACCACCGTGTCGCCCGCGATCGCCACGGCGTAGCCGAAGTGGTCGGTGCTGCCGGTGTTGGAAGCCTTGAGGTAGGCCTGCTGGGTCCAGGTCGCGCCGCTCCGCACGAACACGTAGGCCGCCCCGGAGTCCGTGGCGCCGTTGCTGCTCTGGCTGCCGTTCACACCCATGGCCGCGCTGTCCTCCTGGTCCGCGCCGACGACCACGGTGTCGCCCGACACCGCCACCGAGATGCCGAACCTGTCGTCAGCTTCGGTGTTGGAGGCCTTGAGGTAGCCCTGCTGCGCGATGGGATCGATGCAGAGCGGGTAGCGCGCGCCGCGGTCCTCGATCAGCAGGCGCAGGTCTGCTCCCGCGCGCTCCAGGCGCGCGGGAAGGTTCCGGCGTGCGGCGTCCGTCACGCACAGGCCCGTGTACGTGACTGCGCTCGCGCCGCCGGTATCCACGAAGAGGACTCCGCGGCCGTCCGGCAGCACCTCTGCGCGCAGGTTCCCGCGTGGCGCGAGGATGAAGGCCAGTGGACTCTCGTCATCTCCCGCAGGCCGCTCGCGCACGATGAATCCGTGCTCCAGCCCGCGCCCGTCGTTCACGTACCACTCCTCGAGGAGCGCGTCCCAGGCGCGCGCCACGCGCTGGCCCTCGGCGCGCAGGCGCGCCGGCGCGGCCACCCCGCGCTCCGCGCCCGCGACGCCGTAGCTCTGCAGTTCCAGTCCCCACGTCCAGCCGCCCGCGTCGGGCTCGACGCTGAAGCCGCGCTCGTCGAACCGGGTGGTCCACTGCTGCCCAGGGTTCCTGGCCCGGAATCCGCCTGCCACCGCCCAGGCCGCGTGCCGGCTGGCGTCGTAGGCCGCGCGGATGCCCGTCCAGTCGGACGCGCTCAGGCTCCGCGGAATCTCCGCGGCCGACCCGAGACGTTCCGCTGGCCCGGGCTCGAGCTGTGCGTGTGTCTCCGGCGCGAGCGCGCAGAGCGCGCCAGCGATGATCCCGAGGAGCAGCGTGCGCTGCGGTCTCATGGCCGACTCTCCTACTGTCCCGCGCTGGTCCAGGCGATCGGCTTCTCCAGTCCACGAGCGGGCTGTTCTCAAGGTGAAGCCGGGTCGACTCCACACGGCGGGACCGTGCGGAGCCGATTCGCGGCGCTTCCATAGCACGGCGAAGCCAGGGCCGGGCTCTTTCCCGCCGAGTGCGAAGGACCAGGGGCGGCGCCGACTCCGCGCCGCTGGCAACGCCTCAGGCCGCGCGGCTATTGGCGTCGAAAGGAACCCGACGAGACGTCTGGAGGGTAGGCCGTGCCCCGGGTCTCCTTCATCATCACCGGCGTGGTTCTGGCCCTCGTCTTCCTCGTGCTCTTCTGCTTCCCGGGCGATCCTGGGCCCGGGCGAGAGGAGCCGCGCCGTCCTGTCACACTCGCGCTGAACGCGAGCGATGCCGCCTCCGTCCCGGAGCCCACGAGCGTCGTGCGCGAGGTGCCGCGGGCCGCTCCCGAGGCAGCGGAAACCACGCCGCCCGAGCAGGCAACGCGGGACACCATTCGTATCACGGGGAGGATCCGGGTCGCGGACCGCGACGGCGTCGAGCACTTGCACGAAGACGGGTCATTCGTCGTCTTGTCCTGGCCGCACGACGAGCGGCAAGAGACTGCGGTCGAGATCCGTTCCGGGCAGTTCGCGGCCGACCTGCCGGCCGTCTCCAGCGTACGGGTCGAGCAGATCGTCCTGGGCCGGCGGCACGCGGCCATGCAGGAGCGCTGGCAGGACCTGGAGGTCGCTCCCGGCGGCTTCCTCGACCTGAGCGCCCACTGGCTCGAGGACGTGGTGCTGCGGGTCATCGCCGCCGACACCGGGATCGAGCTCGACGAGCTGCAGGTCCTGCGCCTGACGGAGTGGCCACGCGACGACTTCGAGCACCCCTCTACCCCGCGCGAGGGCGAGGTCCTGTTGGCCTCGGCCGCGTCCCCGATCCGGCTGACGCTGGATCACTCCGAGGGGGGCTATGAGCGCTGGGTGTGCTGCCTCCGCAGGCCGGGCTACGCCTGGAACCGCGTCGAGGTCGATCCCTTCGTCGGCGGAGAGGAGCTGGTCGTGCTGCAGCCGGCCGGATCCCTCTGCGTCACGGTCGTGGCGCCGCAGCGGAGTCCGTACACGATGCTGCGGCTGCGCCGATGCGAGGACGACTGTGAGGATGCGATCTTGAACGACTGCCTCGGCGAACGGGACCAGGTCGAGATCGAGTCCGTGGCCATCGGCTCGTACCTGGTGAACGGCGAGCTGGGGTACTGGTGGGATGAACCGCGCGTGCTCGGCTCCGTGCCGGTGACGATCGCGGCGGGCGTCCAGTCGTTCGTCACGCTCGAGCTCGCGCCACCGCCCTCCTTCCGCAAGGTACCCCTGACCGGCACGGTCCTGTTCCCGCGCGCCTGGGGAGTCGATGAGTTCATTCTCTACCTGCGGTACCTGGACGAGCCCTTGGATGGAGGGGACGACCACGTCGTGCTCTCCAGCAACGACATGGAGCAGGTTCCCGGCGCGCCCGAGACCTTCCGCTGGGACTTCGGGAGCGTCCAGCCCGGTCGCTATCTGATCGGGAGCGCTCAGGCCGATCACGAGGAGCTGGTCGAGGTCGGCGACAACGGTCGGACCGATGTGCGCCTCGTTCTGCCGGCTCCGGCCCGCGTCTCACTGCGTGTCGTCGACCAGGGAACAGGTCGTGACGCGGAGCCGTTGGAGCTGACCTGGCGCCCCGCTCCGGCGGTCGAGACGGGATCGTATTGCGCAGACTGCGTCACGCGGGACGACGTGACGCTACGGTACGAGTTCAGCGCGCCCCAGGGGAGAATCCTGGTCGACTTCGGCGACTGGACCTGCCCGGTCGAGCTGATGGTCGGCCCTGGCTCCAACAGCTTCACGCTCGAGCACCAGCCGAACGTGCCGCGGGTGTGGCGGCCGCCGTGGTTCGGGGAGGTCGGAGGAGGGGATTAGTAGGCGGCGCGCGGCTAGGATTCCCTGCCAGGCGGCGGCGTGCGGGCCGGCCGCCGCGGAGTTCCGCCATGCTGCGCGCCCTGACGTCGCTCGCGCTCCTCATCCTGCTCGGCGGGGCCGGGTACTACGCCTGGGACCGCTTCACCGAGCATGAACGGCTGCTGGCGCGCCTCGCCGAGCAGCGCCAGGTCATCGAGCGCCTGTCCGGCTCCACGCGCGTGGCGCAGGCCATGGTGGCGAAGCGCTGGACCGAGGACGGGCGTGTGTGGACGCGCCTCCGCTTCGTCGAGGTGGGCGAGGACGGCGCGCCGCTGTCGAGCAAGGAAGTGGTGGTCGAGGGCGAGACCGTGTACTTCGACGCGCTCGTCCTCAAGTTCGAGCACGAGTACGTGGGCGCGGCCGACTCGATCAAGGGCAAGAGCATCCTCCTGTTCCGGCGCGTGTTCGGCGAGCACCAGAAGCCGGTGGACGGCGCCAAGCTGGACGAGGCGGGGATCGAGGGCATGGCAGAGAGCGAGCTGTGGGAGCGCTTCTGGGAGTACGCCAACGATCCGGAGGCGGCGCGCCAGGCGGGCGTGCGCGTGGCGCAGGGCGAGGCGCCCTTCACGCGCATGGAGGAGGGGAAGATCTACAACCTCGCCCTCGACCACGCGGGCGGCCTGAACATCACCCCCTCGCCCCTGCCTGCGGTGCTCCTGCCGGGAGACGGCTGAGCGGCGCGACCGCGGCCCTGGTGCGCTATCTCACCGTCACCTGCCAGGTGCGCGTCTCGGCGAGCAGCGGCAGCCATTCGGGCTTCAGCACCCAGTCCGTGGGATCGAGCACGCGCGCGCGCAGCAGATAGCTCCCCGGCGCCAGGTCCTTCCTGCTCAGCACGACCTCGTAGGCGACGCGCCGGTCCTTGGTGCGCTTCTTCTGAGGCGTGAGCTCCGCGCCTGGCAGGGGCGCGAGCGGCGCGACCCGCGCGGCGCGCGACGGCCGGTTCCAGAAGTAGAAGCCGCCGTACTCGCCGCCCAGGTCCGCGTCCTCGGCGAAGGGATTGTCCTCGGCCGCGGGCGGCCACGCGTCCGAGCCGTCCCCCTGTGCCGGCTCGTCCGCCGGCGGCTCGCCCGGAGCGAACGGCTCCTGCACCGCTTCCAGCGCAAACGAGGCGCGCAGGGCCGGAGACCCGTCGACCTCCATGGGCACGACCTGCACGGCCACGGGACGGCCCTCCTCCACGATGAGGTTCTCTCCCGCCGGCGAGGCCTCGTCGAGCGGGCTGACCAGGTCGTAGATGCGGGCGACGATCACTTCGCGGCAGATCAGGCAGAAGCTCGGGCCGCTGCTCATGGCGCAGCCGCTCGCCGTCCCGCGCCACGCGCCCTGTGAGCGCCCCGCGCCCCCCGGGAACATGCCCACGCCCTCGGTCCCGGCCTCGAGCCAGTGCTTCCACGGCGCCTGCTCCGGATCCGGGCTGTCGGACACGTTGTCGCCCCGGGGCGTCTTGCCCGTGTAGCCGACCTCGGAGGTGTACTCGTCCAGGAGATCGGCGAAGGCGTGCCCCCACTCGTGGATGACCGTGTTGCTGGGGACGCCCCCGACCACGGCCACGCCGCCGCCGCCGGTGCCGAACGTGCCGAGGCGCACGAGCACGATCGCATAGCCCTCGGCGCGCGGGTCCTGGCGGAGGTACCGCGCCACGGCCTGGTCGTCCACCGCCACCTGCTTCTGGATCGCGCCGCTCTCGAAGGCGCCGAGCGCCGTGTCGTACTGCCTGTCCTCGCCGTCCACGCCGTCCTCGCGCGAGGCGATGTTCATGGCGTGGAAGTTGAAGTACTTCCGGTAGCGGCGGAAGACCGGCGCCTGCGCCAGGTAGGTGATGGTGTCGCTGGCGCCCTGGTCGAAGAGCTTCTGGAACTTCTTCTCGCGCGTGTAGCCCTCGGCCAGCATGAACAGGTCGATGCGGTTCGCCGGGTCGCCGTTCA
This sequence comes from Phycisphaera mikurensis, assembly GCA_020723465.1. Taxonomy (GTDB): domain Bacteria; phylum Planctomycetota; class B15-G4; order B15-G4; family JADJEK01; genus JACQZJ01. Next base: position 21,815 of record DYIW01000033.1, on the reverse strand, counting down.
CCTCCAGGTCGCGCACGCGCAGGAGCGCGTTGGGCTCGAGCCGCGCGCGCGCGACGACCGCCTGCTCCGAGTCCGGCGCCTCCTTCACGATGCGCCGGTAGAGCGCGTCCGCCGCCTCGTAGCGGCCGTCGCCGGCCGCGGCCAGGGCCTCGGCCAGGAGCGCGGCCGGGTCGTCGCCCGCGCCGGCGGCGGGCAGAAACAAGGCGGCGAGCAGCAGCAGGGCAGGCATGGCGGCTCAGCGCACCAGCAGGACCTTGCAGTTGCCGCAGCGCACCGGTCCGGAGAGAGCGGCGCGCGGCAGGCCGTTCACCTGGGTGCAGAAGGGGCAGCGGATGCGCACCTGCTCGTCCTGCTCCAGGAACTTGGCCGTGCCGCAGCCCGGGCAGGTCGCGAGTGCGGCCGGGCTGAAGGCGCGGCAGGAGGTGCACACCGAGAGCCTCGCCCGCCCGGACGACGAGCCGTTCCCCTCCATGATCCTGGTGTAGGCCTCCTGGATGCGCTGGAACTTCTCGGTGGCGACCGAGGTGAACTCGGGGCCGAGGTGCTGGAAGCGGTCGGGATGGTAGTTCCTGGCCGCCTCGCGGTACTTCTCCTTTACCGTGTCGAGGTCGGCCCCGGGCTCGACGCCCAGCACGGCGAAGTCATCCGCGGCGCCGCCCGTACCGGAGGCGACGAAGTGGGCCAGCACGCCCTGGAAGTCCTCGCTGGAGAGGCCCATCACGCGCGCCGCGGCGGCCAGGGCTTCGATCTCGACCGGCAGCAGCGAGCGGTCAGCGAGCGCGATGCGGAACAGCACGAACAGCACGTGGATCCGGTCGGGGCCGTCGAGCGGCGGCAGGGCGCGCGCCGCCTCGACCGGCGCGAGCGCCGGCCCGGCCAGGGCGGCTTCGATCATACGATCCACGGCGCCGAGGCTCTCGGGCGGCAGCCCGGCGTCGCGGTGGAAGTAGGAGCGGATCGCCTCACGCTCGTCGGCGTCGAGCGGACCGTCGAGCCGCGCCACGGCCACGGCGAGCTGGACCAGCGCCGCGGCCCTCTCCACCGCTCGCGCCGCGCTGCTCGAGCGCCTCGGCGCGACCAGTTGTTTCTGGAAGAGGTGGCCGAGCAGCCCGCCGATCAGCGCCCCGGCCAGCCGGCCGACCAAGAAGCCCACGCCCGCGCCGACGAGCGCACCGAGCGGCGCGTTGCTCGTTCCCCAGCTCCCCCTGGCGCCGCCCGTCACCGCTTCTCCTCGGCGGAGGGAGCGAGCAGGACGGCCGCGCCGTCGACGCCCTCAGGAGCGGCGACGCCGAGAACCGCGGCGAGCGTCGGCGCAATACTGACGGTGGCGAACGGCTCGTTGCGGCTGGCGGCCGCGAGGCCGCCGCCGAGAAACACCACCGGCACGCGCTGGTCGTAGTCGTGCCGCGTCATGTGGTTGGCCTTCACGTAGGGCGCGACGTCGAGGTAATCGAAGTGATAGTGGCTCTCGAAGGCGAGCACCACGTCGCCGCTGCGCGCTTCGTTGAAGGAGAACCGGTGCGTGGCCGGGATGGTCGCGTCGCCCTCCAGCAGCCGATGGCGCGGGAAGGCGTCGCGGATGCCGTGCACCGACTTGGCCGCGTGCGCGGCCGCGTCCTCGACGAGGGGCGCGTCCAGCCCGCGCCGCGCGATGATCCGGCGGTCCAGGTACACGTCCGGCTCGGCGCCGAACACCCAGTCCTCGGTGCCGAACAGCTCGTCCAGGGCCGCGTCCACCGCGCCCACGACCGTGGCGGGCCGGATGCGGCCGGCGTCGATCCCCTGCGCCAGCAGCTGCTCGACGATCGGGCTGACGCCGTGATCGGCGGCGAGCACGAAGAGGACGCGCGGCGGCGGCACCGCGCGCTCCACCGCCTGCAGGAACGCGCCCAGGCCCTCGTCGAGCCAGGCGTAGTAGTCGGCCATCTCGCGCGAGTCCGGGCCGTAGGCGTGGCCGACGTAGTCGGCGGCCGACAGGCTGACCGCGAGCAGGTCCGGTGTCTCGTCCTGGCCGAGCTGGAACTCGTCGAGGGCGGCGGCCGCCAGGGCGAGAACGCGCTCGTCCCCGAACGGCGCGAAGGTCAGGTCCTCCACCTCGTCCATGGTGCGCGGGAAGGTGCGGTCGCTCGCCTCTTCCAGGCCGAAGCGGCCCTCGAACGGCATGTCGTCGGCGGTGGCGCCGACCGCCTGGAACTGCTCCTCGGCGACGCGCGGCCGCCACACCTTGCCAAAGTAGGCGGAGGCCGGCTGCTCGCGGTTGAAGCGCGCCAGCCAGGCGGGCATCTCCTCGGCGTAGTACGAGGAGGTGGTGAACTCGCCGGTCTTCCCGTCCACGTAGGCGCAGGCGTCGGGGTGCTTGCCGCCCAGCATGATCGCCGCCCGGCTCTTCAGGGCGACAGCCACCACGCGCGAGCGGGAGTCGGCCGCCTTGAGCCAGTCGCCCAGCGCCGTGACCAGGAGGTCGTCGGGGGACGTGCCCGGGGCGTCGCGGTTGAGGCTGCGCCGCGAGGCGTCGAGTGCGGCCTGGCGGAAGGCGCCGGGCTCGCCCGCCGGGATGACGTTGGAGACGATGCCGTGGCGCGCGGGATGCGTGCCGGTGGCGATGGTCGCGTGGCCCGGGCCGGTCGCGGTGGTGGCGTGCAGGTGGCGCGCGCTGGTGAAGCGCACGCCGTCCTGGCGGAAGCGCAGCAGGCCGCCGGCGAACAGCGGCGCGAAGCGGTCCAGGTAGTCCGCCCGCATCTGATCGACCACCACCAGCACCACGAGC
>DYIW01000033.1:0-19038 GCA_020723465.1 Phycisphaera mikurensis | reverse complement strand
TGATCTCGACAATTTGGTTCGGATCGAGACCAACCGTCGGCTCGTCCAGCACCACGAGCCGCGGGCGCGGCTCCGGTTCCGCGGCCGCGCCGAGGAACAGGGAAGAGAGGATGACCAGAGTCTCGATCATGGCGGCCTGGCGACTCCCGCAAGCGAACTCCGCGCCCCGGCCGCCGGCCTGCGCGCGGGAAACGACTCGACCACTGTATACGCGCGCGCCGCACGCACGAAACGGAAAGGCACGGCCGCGCCTCTTGCTCCGGCGCGGTGAAACCGGTAGACCTCTCGCACTCGATCACTTGGAGGAAACGATGCAGCAGTTTCTTCGCGGCTTGGGCCTCCTGGCGGCCATTCTCTCCCTTGCCGGCGCCCTGGGCTGCCGGTCGCTCTCGGAGCCGACGGCGGACGAGGCCAAGGGCGTGCAGGTGCTCGAACAGCCCGATCCCCGGACGCTCCTGATCTACGGCCACGTGACCGCTCAGCACACGATCACGCCCGCGGATTGGCGCCAGGCCGAGGAGCTGACCATCGACCGGCTCAAGGTCGCCGCCAAGCGGCATTTCCCCGAGGCCACGGTGCTGTTCAACGTGGTCGTCATGCCGGGCGACGGCTCGCTCACCTACGAGGCGTCGGGGATCGCCGCGCGCCGCCGCGGGTCCTAGCCGGACAGCGCGCCTTCGCACGCACGCGCTTGGCGCCCGGTCTCGCCGGCCGGGCCCGCCACCTTTTCCGCCGCGCGCTCGTCCCGCCGTTCTCGCCGACTTTCCGCCCGCCATCTCAAGCGCCCCGGTATGCCGCGCCGATACGGGGCGGACACCTTTCGTGCGGGCAACCATGACAGCCGTTGGCGCCATCGACGATCCCATGCGCTCCCTGCTCGCCACCCTGCACCAGGGGGTGGCAGGTCTGGTCGACGTGGAGCGCATCGAGCGCACCATGCGCTCGTTCGCGCGGGAGGCCGCGCGCCGCCTCAGAGGGCACACGCCGGCGCAGCGCAAGCGCCAGCGCGACCGCTGCCTCGCGGCTCTCCGGCCGCTGCTCGAACCAGGCAGCGTGCTGGAGGCGGTCAGGAAGCGCGGCGAGGCCGGGACGCGCAGCTACGAGGCGCTCTGCCGGGCGCTGGGGAACGACCCGGCTGGAGACAACCCGGCGGCCGCCGGGTTCGACCGTTTCCTGATGAAGACCAACGCCCTCTCGGCCCTGCGCGCGCGCAGGACCTTCTTCCAGCGCGAGCTGCGCTACCGCTACGCGCGCGCGGCGCCGGCGCGGCCCTTCCGCGTGCTCGCGTTCGGCGCCGGTCCCAGGTCGGTGCTGCTTACCTTCCTACGTTCCCTCGGCCCGGCGGCGGAGCGCGTCCAGGCCACGCTCATGGACGGCGACGCCGGCTGCCTGGCGGCCGCGCGCGTCGAGGCGGAGCGAGGAGGGTTTGGCGCGCGCCTGACGACGCTCGACGTCGATCCGGTGCGCGCGTCCTTGCTGGGGAAGGGGCAGGACCTCGGGCAGCAGGATTTCCTCTTCAGCCCTGGCCTGCTCGACTTCCTGCCGGATGAGGTGGCGGGCAAGGTCCTGGGCTTCGCCTTCGGCCTGCTCGGCCGCGGCGGCGCGATGGTCATGGCCCACTACCACCGCGATCTGACCGCGGTCGACCGCCTGGTCATGGAGTGGTGGCTGGAGTGGTTCCCCTATTTCCGCACGCCGCGCCACATCGGAACCCTACTGGCCAGCACGGCCGTGCGGGAGGAAGGCGTGGCGGCCGGGCTGCTGCGCGGCCCGAACGTGTACCTCGTGGTCGAGCGGATCGCGCGGGGCTGACGCGGCCGATCGCATCGCGGCGGCGCCGCACCAAACCGATTCGCGCTCGCTGGTTGGCTCCGGCGGGCGCCGCCGCGAGTTGGAAGTTCGAAGTCGGTAGTCGGAAGCCGGAAGACCCTTCGGCCTACTGGTGGCTTCAACGCGTTCGAGTGTGCCTCCGACTCTCGGCGAGGAGCCTCGGGATCTTCGCGTCGTGCCAAGATCCTGGCGGATAGTGGCACAAGCACCGGGTGCAGATCGCGTAGCCCCACCGGCTGGTATGCTGTGAAGGCGGCGCTGCCGGTCGCCGTGGCCGGGCCGCGCCGGCCGGACGATCGGTTGCTGGGTTCCCGCATGCGGTACGCGAGGATCTCGGGACAGGCCGCGATCTGCGTCGTGACGGCGGCGTTGCTGTCCTGCGCTCCCTCCGAACCGCCCGCAGGGGGCCAGCCTGCCGGCACGGGAGAGACGGCCGCGGAGCCCGCGGCCGGAGCGCGCCGGCAGCAGGATGGTGACGAGCGGGAGGCGATCTTGGCGCGGCGACGCGAGGAGATGGTCGAGGAGCAGATCCGCCAGCGCGACGTGCGGGACGCGCGCGTCCTGGACGCCATGCTGCGGGTCGAGCGCCACCGCTTCGTGCCCGAGGCGATCCGCCACGAGGCCTACGACGACCGGCCGCTGCCGATCGGCGAGGGGCAGACCATCTCCCAGCCGTACATCGTGGCCAAGATGACGGAGCTCGCCGGCATCGAGCCCGGGGAGAAGGTGCTCGAGATCGGCACGGGCTCGGGCTACCAGGCCGCGATCCTGGGGGAGCTCGCCGCCGAGGTCTACACCATCGAGATCATCGAGCAGCTCGGCGAGCGGGCGCGCGCTCTGCTCGAGGAGCTGGGCTACCGGAACATCCACTGCCGGGTCGGAGACGGCTACGCGGGTTGGCCGGAGCACGCGCCGTTCGACGCGATCGTGGTCACGGCCGCGCCGGCGGAGGTGCCCAAGCCCTTGATCGACCAGCTCGCCGAGAACGGCCGGCTCGTCATCCCGGTGGGCGACTTCTACCAGGAGCTGCAGGTCCTGATCCGCCAGGGGGGCGAGGTGCGGCTCGAGCGCATCTTCGGGGTGCGCTTCGTGCCCATGACCGGCAAGGCGCGCGAGCGGCGCTGAGGCGCGTCCGGCCGGCGGGCAGGCGCCGCGGCCGGCTACGCCTCGAGCAGGGTCACCGTGCCGCGCTCGGTGATGAGCAGCAGCCCTTGCTCGAGGACGAGCGGCGCGGCGCGAACGCGGCCGTCGAGCTGGTGGCGGTAGAGGAGTTCGCCGTCGCCCAAGTCGAAGACGCTGAGCAGGCCGGCGTGATCGCAGACGTAGAGCCGGCCGCCGGCGAGAGCCGGCGTGCCGGCGATCCAGGCGCCGACCTCGGCCGCGAGGGACACGGCGCCGCTCTTGCCGTCCAGCACGAACGCGGTGCGGCCCGCGGCGAACACGATCTGCTCGCCGCAGGCGGCGGGCGGGGCCGCCGCCGCCTGGCCGGTCTCGCGCTGCCACCGCACGCCGCCGTCCCCGGGGTCGAGGGCGAGCAGCGTTCCGCCGTCGTCTGCCGCGACGATCAGGCCGGCCGCGACCGCCAGCCCGACGATGGGGTGCGGGCGCTCGGGCGTGGCGAAGAGCAGCCTGCCGTCGTCCTGGCTGACGGCGATGATCGAGCCGTTGGTCGCGCCGGCCGCGACCGCGCTCCCGAGCAGCGCCGGACCAGAGCGCAGCGGCCCCGTTACGCCGGCCACCAGCCGCTCCTCGCCCGTGGCCGCGTCGATCTCGAGGATGCGGCCGTCCACGGTCGCCACGAGCAGGCGAGCGCCTGCCAGCAGCGGCGGCCCGGCCAGCGCGCCCTCGTGCGGCCGGTGCCAGCGCAGGGCCAGCGTGGCGCGCTCCACGGCGCGCACCTCTCCTTCACCGAGCGCCAGCAGCAGGAGAGCGCCGTGTTCGAGCGGGGGCGCGGCGATGCCCGACAGCGAACCGGTCGCGTGCGTGTCGAGCCGCCTGCCGGAGAACAGGTCGAGGCGATAGAGCACGCCGTCGCGCGCGCCGATGTACAGGTCGCCGTTGCTGGCGAGCGGGCGGACGTCCACCGGCGTGCCGAGATCGACCTGGAAGCGGCTGGCGCGCGGCAGCTCGATGCGGAGCTCGGGCGCGCTGCCGTACGAGATCTCCCGTTCGCACGGCAGGAAGCCCGGGGCCGAGGCGCATACCCTCTGCGGCGCGCCATCCTTGACCCAGAGGACCGCGGGCGCGCTTCCCAGGGCGCGCTCGCCCGCCCGCAGGTCGGAGCCCGCCGGCAGCGTGGCGACGCGCACCGGCATGCCGGCCACGCGCGCAACCTCGAGGTCGGGCGCCTCGGCCGCGCAGCGCCGCGCGCGCTGGTTCGCCTCCTCGATCCTGCCTTCCGCCAGCAGGGCCTCGACCTCGCGGAGAGCCAGGGCGACCGCCTGCGCGGACGCCCGCTGCTGCTGGAAGAGCGGCGTGAGCGGGCCCTCGCCGTAGCTCTCGAGCAGACGATCGTAGGCGCCGATGGCGGTGGCGTACGCGCCCGCGGCCAGGGCCGCGCGGATCTGCTGGTAGTCGTCCGAGAGCTGGTCGAGCTGCTCGTTGCGCGCGATGCGGCCCTCGATGGTCTGGATCTCGGGGACGATCCGCTGCAGGGCGTCCCGGCCCTCGCGCGCGCGGCTGAGCAGCGACGCCGCGCCGCCCGCGACCGCCTCCGGCTGGTCTTCCAGCAGGCGTACCAGCTCCTGGAAGGCCCGCAGGCGCTCGGGGGCGAAGGCCGCGCCGTACTCGGCTTGCACCTCCAGCAGGGCGGAGTCGGTGTCCGGGACCTGGAAGCGCGCCGCGAGCCGCAGGAGCGCCGCGTGCTCGTCGGCGAGCTTCCGCTCGAGAAGCTGGTGCTTGGCCGCGAGGGACTGCTGCTCCGCCGGCGGCACGGCGCCCGGCGCCTCGAGGTCCCGCATGCGGCCGAGCGCCTCGGCGTAGCGCCGCGCCTCCAGGTCATCCTGGACCAGGGTGAGCGCGCCGCGCCGCTTCTGCTCGTGCGCCGCGCGCTCGGCGGCGGCGTGGTCGGCGAGCGCGGTCCGCGCGCGCCCGAGCAGCTCGGTGGCGCTCTCCTCGACCGCGTCCGGCGGCTCTTCGGCCAGGACGCGGAGGAGCGCGCCCTCGGCCAGCTCCGCCTGGCCCTGGTCGAGCAGGAGCTCTGCCGCCTCGAGGCGGCCGGCGAGGCGTTCCTCCTTCAGGCGGGTGAGGACCCAGCGCAGGCCGGCCAGGCAGAGCGGCACGATGAGCAGCGCGGCCGCGAACCAGACGCCGCGCCGCCGGCTGCGCGCGCGCCGCTGTCGCGCCTTGGCCTTGCGGATGTCGGCGCGCCCGGGATCGAGCTGCAGGATGGAATCGTAGAGCATGGCCGTGCGGGCCGGGCTGGCGCGGCGGCCGGCGGCCTCCGACAGGACGTCGGCGCCGTGCTTCTCCAGGTGCGCCTGCTGGCAGTAGATGGCGAAGGCGCGGTCCAAGAGCGGCGCCTCGGGATCGAGGCGCGCGACCCTGGTGGCGTACTCCACCGCATCGCCGAACTGCTGCTGCGCCGCGCTCTTCTCGGCCAGGCCGGTGAGGACCTTGGCCTCGGCCTCCCTCTCGCCGCGCTCGTGGTGGATCTCGGCCAGGGTCTGCAGCACGCCGCTGTTGCTGGCGTCGAGGTCGCGCGCGCGCGCCACCAGGGCGTAGGCGGTCTCGCCGTTGCCTTCGGCCAGGAGACTGCGCGCGCGCACCAGCAGCGCAGAGATGGCGGCGCTGGTCGCGCCGGCGCGAATGAGCAGCTCGCCGACCTCGTCGAGACGCGCGTCGCTCGGCTTGAGATGCGCCCGGGCGCGCTGCAGGATGCGCGCCACGGCGCCGCCCTGCGCGACCGGGTCGAGCTCGCGCGCCGCGCGGATGAGCTCGTCGGCCGTGGCGGGCCGGATCCGCCGCGCCTCGAGCAGGCGCCACACCTGGCGCGCCACCTCGAAGCGCGACAGCAGCAGGCGCTCGGCGACGTCGACCACCGTGTTGCGGCCGTTCAGCAGCTTGAGCACGCGCGGATCGGCTTCCTCGCCCTCCGCGTGCGCTTCCAGCACGTAGTACTCCTGAACCTCGCCGAGCTCCCTCTTGATCAGCTCCCACTCGTCCAGGCGTCGCGCTGCCTCGAACACGATCTCCTCGGCGCGGAAGTAGCACTGGCCGGGGATCCCCTCGACCGGCACGTCGCCCTCGTCGAACTCGAAGTCCATGCGCTGCAGCGTGAAGACCTCGACCAGCTCTTCCCGCACCTCGTTCTGCAGCACGCGCACGCCCACCGCCCGCGCGAGCGCCTTCTCCTCCTCCAGGAGGTCGAGCAGCGGCAGTGCGGAGCCCGGCTCGGTGCCGCTGTTCTCCAGCCGGCCGAGCGCGGCGTCGATCCTGGACCGTTCGATCAGCCCGGCGGCGACGAGCAGGTGGCCGAGGCGGGGGGCGCGCAGGGCCTCGGCGTCGAGCGCGGTGATGCCGCGCGGCGAGAAGAGGATGCGCTGGCGCTTCCCCTCGCCCTGGAGCGTCAGCAGGCCCGCCTGCCCGTTCTGCGCGAGCGTCTGGAAGATGTCCGCGAGGAGCAGGTTGCTGGTATCGCCTCTCAGAGCCATGAACGCCTGGCCCCTCCTCCTCTCGGTGGGGGTCCCTGGTGAGTCCGCACGACGGCCGGGACCGAGCCCGCCAGCGGGACCCGGACGCAGCGTTCTTATCGGCGCTTCCCCCTGCACCCTTGAGCGACCCGCGCGGCGCTCTCCCGCCGCGCGGGCCCTCACAGCCAGTACTCGCTGCCGTCCACGGCCAAGTCGAGCCCGCGTTCGTGCAAGAGCTTCTGATAGCGGTTGTTGGGATCGAGGAGCGGATTGGCCGGTGCGAGGTGCGTGAAGCGCACGTGCAGGGGCGGGAGGTCCATCCCCTCGAGCAGGCGCACGGCCTCGCCGATGGGAGGATGCGCGGCTTGCGGCAGGCCATCGGGATTGGGCGTGCGGCCGTCCAGGCGGGTGCCATCGAGCAGGGCGACGTCCACCGAGTCGAGCAGGTCCGCCAGAGGAGGATCGAGGGACGCAAGAGGGCCGGAGCGCGGCAGGTAGAGCAGCGCCTTCCTGGCGCCCTGCACCCGATAGGCGAGGAAGCCCCAGCCTGCCTCCACGGGAGCAGCCACGGGCGTCACGCGCAGCGAGGTGCAGAGCAGCAGCTCCTGGCCCGGCAGGACCTCCCGCAGCTCGAGGCGCCCGGCCGGAAAGCTCGCCGCCAGCTCCGCGCGCGCGGCCAGGGACTCGAGCGCGGCGCGCGCGCCGTAGACGTGGAGCGGCCGCCCGGCTGGCCTGGCCTCGAGCAGAGCGGCGAGCCCGAGCACCGCCTGTCGATCCGCGTGCGTGAGCAGCACCGCGGCCACGGGCGCATCGATCAGGCCCTCGGGCACGGCGCCGGCCGCCGCGACCTCGGCGAGCTGGCTCTGCACGAGGCTGCTCGGATCGATGAGGAAGACGCTCCGGTCCGCCGGCGCCAGCAGGCAGAGAGAGGCCGGCCGGCGCGCCAGGCCGATCGCATCGACTGCGACCTCGCCGCAGTTGCGTGCCGCCGTGCCCAGAACGACGGCCTTGACCCCGCCCTCGGGTACGTCCAGCCGGATGCGGGACCACAGGGCTTCTGTGCTGCCGGTGGAGCAGGCGGTAAGAACGACAGCCAGCGCACAGGCAAGCCATTGCGCCAGCCATGCGAAAAGTTGGCGTATGCCAAGAACTTGCATAACAATCTGTCGTCGTCTATACCAAAGTGGCACGATTTGTCCGCGCGACGCGACGCGCGGACAGGGTGCGGGTGAGCGAATCCGGCAGCACACATCCCGAAGGAGCGTCGACATGGTGGGGAACGGCAGCGTCGGTGCGTCAGGAGACGAGGCTGCCGGCCGGAGCGAGAGCGTTCGGCCGGCCGGAAGCGGGCGCGTGGTCCTGGTCGAGGACGACGACCCGCTGCGCGAGGCCTTGACCGAGTACCTGGTGGACAAGGGCCTGGCCGTGGCCGGAGCGAGCGACGGCAAGCGCGGGCTCGATCTGATCGACGAGCGCACCGATGTCGTGGTCACGGACCTGAAGCTCCCGGGCATGAACGGACTCGACGTCCTGCGGCGCGCGAAAGCGGTCAACCCCGACATCCAGGTGATCGTAGCGACCGGCTTCGGCTCGGTCGACTCGGCCGTGGCCGCCATGCGCGAGGGCGCGTACCACTACGTCACCAAGCCGATCAACCCGACGGTGCTGCTGAAGATGGTCGAGGAGATCGTGGAGAAGCGGCGCCTGCGGCGCGAAGTGGCGGAGCTCAGGGCGCAGCTCAACGAGAAGTACGGCTTCGACCACATGATCGGGCGCTCGCGCGCCATGCTGGAGATCTTCGAGGTCATCCGCCACGTGGCGCCCACGCGGGCGACGGTCCTGATCACGGGCGAGAGCGGCACCGGCAAGGAGCTGGTGGCGCGCGCCATCCACCACGCCTCGCCGCGCCGCGCCATGCCGTTCATCGCGTTCAACTGCGCGGCGCTGCCGAGCACGTTGATCGAGAGCGAGCTTTTCGGCCACGAGAAGGGCGCCTTCACCGGTGCCTTCCAGCGCCGCCAGGGGCTGTTCGGCGCGGCCGACGGCGGCACCCTGCTCATCGACGAGGTGTCGGACCTGGACGTGGCGCTGCAGGCCAAGCTGCTGCGCGTGCTCGAGGAGCGCTGCTACACGCCGCTCGGCTCCACCAAGGAGATCAAGGTGGACGTGCGCATCATCGCGGCGTCGAATTCGGACCTGGCGCAGGCGGTGCGCGAGGGCCGCTTCCGCGAGGACCTGTTCTACCGGCTCAAGGTGGTGCAGATCCAGCCGCCGCCGCTGCGCGAGCGCCGCGAGGACATCCCGCTCTTGGCCAAGGCGTTCCTGGAGGCTGCCATCCAGGAGCACGGCCTGCGCGAGCTGCGTCTCGATCCGGACGCGGTGCGCCTGCTGCAGGCGCACGACTGGCCGGGCAACGTGCGCGAGCTGAAGAACACGCTCGAGAGCGCAGCGGTCCTGGCGCGCGGGGACGTCATCGGTGCGGAGAACCTGCCCTTCGCGCTCGACGGCGAGCGCGCGCCGGCGCCCAGCGACGCGGCGCTCTTCCACGTGGGCATGCGCATGGACGAGCTGGAGAGGAGCGCGATCCTCGCCACGCTCGAGGAGAACGGCGGCAACCGGACGCGGGCCGCGCGCATGCTGGGCATCAGCCTGCGCACCCTGCAGCGCAAGCTCAGGGAGTACAACGTCCAGGAGGTGAAGGCGTGAGCGCTCCCAAGGAACCGCGCAACCGGCCGCGTCCGGGCTTGCCGCGGCCCGCGCGCAAGGTGCCCGCGCCGCTGCTCTTCATCCTCGTCGCGGCCCTGCTCTTCCTCATCATGAACGGCTTCGACGACCCGAACGAGCCGGAGATCGACTTCGACTACCTGGTGGAGCTGGTGGACGAGGGCGCGGTGCAGCACGCGGTGCTCGAGTCGGACCGGGTGCGTCTCACCTTCAAGCAGGAGACGGCCCTGCGCCCCGAGAGCGGCGCGGAGGCGGCGGGCGAGCCGGTGCGCGTGCAAAAGGCGTTCGCCCGCTTCCCGCAGTCGAGCGACGGGCGCGACTTCCTGCTGCCGCGCCTGGTGCAGCAGGGCGTCTCGTTCCGCTACGTGACGGACAACCCGCTCACCGGAGTGCTGCTCGCCTGGTTCCTGCCGCTCGGCATCATCGTCGTGGTCTGGATCTTCCTCATGCGCTCCATGGGGCGCACGCAGTCGGTCTTCTCCTTCGGCAAGTCGCGCGCGCGCGTCGTGCCCGAGGACGACATCGACACCAAGTTCGAGGACGTGGCCGGCATCGAGGAGGCCAAGCAGGAGCTGCAGGAGATCGTCGACTACCTGAAGCACCCCGGCCGCTACGCCACGCTCGGCGGCCGCATCCCCAAGGGCGTGCTGCTGGTCGGGCCGCCGGGCTGCGGCAAGACGCTCATCGCGCGCGCCCTGGCCGGCGAGGCGGGCGTGCCCTTCTTCACCATCAGCGGCTCGGACTTCGTCGAGATGTTCGTCGGCGTGGGCGCCTCGCGCGTGCGCGACCTGTTCGTCCAGGCCAAGGCCAAGGCGCCGTGCATCGTCTTCATCGACGAGCTGGACGCGGTCGGCCGCCTGCGCGGCGCGGGCATCGGCGGCGGTCACGACGAGCGCGAGCAGACTCTTAACCAATTGCTGGTGGAGATGGACGGCTTCGAGACCGAGAAGGGCACGATCATCCTGGCCGCGACCAACCGGCCCGACGTGCTCGATCCGGCGCTCCTCAGGCCCGGGCGCTTCGACCGCCGCATCGTCATCGACCGCCCGGACAAGAAGGGCCGGCATGCCATCCTCGAGGTGCACGCACGCAAGAAGCCGCTCGGCGCGGATGTCGAGCTCGAGGAGCTGGCGCGGCGCACGCCCGGCTTCTCCGGCGCGGATCTGGCCAACGCCATGAACGAGGCGGCGCTCCTGGCGGCGCGCCGCGGCAAGGACCGCATCGAGCGCGAGGACCTGATGGAGGCGGTGGAGCGCGTGCTCACCGGGCCGGAGCGGCGCTCGCGCGTCATCAACGAGCGCGAGAAGCTGCTCCTCGCCTACCACGAGATGGGGCACGCTTTGGTGGCGGTCCACTGCCGCTACGCCGACCCGGTGCAGAAGGTGTCCATCATCCCGCGCGGCCCGAGCGCCCTGGGGTACACGCTGATGGTGCCCGAGGAGGACCGCTACATCATGCTGCGCGAGGAGCTGCTCGACCGCATCACCGGCCTGCTCGGCGGGCGCGCGGCCGAGAAGGCCGTGTTCAACACCATCTCCACCGGAGCGGCGGACGACCTGGAGCGGGCCAGCGACCTGGCGCGGCGCATGGTCCTGCGCTTCGGCATGCACGAGGAGACCGGACCGGTCACCTACGGCCGACCGGAGCGCGAGGTGTTCCTCGGCCGGGACTTCTCCTACGAGAAGAACTTCAGCGAGCAGACGGCCGTGGAGATCGACGAGGCGGTGATCGAGATCCTCTCCGGGTGCATGCGGCAGGCTTCCGCCATCATCGAAGGCAACCGCGCGGCGCTCGACCGCCTGGCGGAGGAGGTGCGCAAGAAGGAGGTTCTCGAGGGAAGCGAGATCCGCGCCATCGTCGCCGAGGTGGCCGCCCTGCCGGAAGAGGAGCGGCGCCGCGCGCGCGCGCTCGTCCTGCCGGAGAACGGGCAGGAGGTTCCCGGTGCCGCAAGCGCGCCGCCCGTGCCCGCTGCCGGCGGGGGCGGGCCATAACGCGAGACGGGCCGAATTTCAACAAGACTTTTCCGTCCTGCCTCCTGTTTTCGGGCTACTCTTAGATGGACGCCCGCCCCCGGCAGGAGTCGTTCCGTCCTAACGCGTTGTTCCGAATGATGTTGCGATCTGCCGCTTGATCGCAATCCCGATCCTGGACAGCGTGTGCGCCGGGAGTGGCAAGCGGGCCGCACGTGGTCTATTGAGACGGCCGCGAGGCGAAGGCGCTCGAGCACTGGGGGGTGCGACGCCTTCACGTCGAAAGGAGCAGGCGCGAGGTGCATCGGAGGAAACGAGAAAAGCCAGTCTTCGGCGAGTTTCATCTTCGCGGCCAGAACAGCAGGTTGGCGCCCTTGCATCTGCGCTGGACGGCCAGCGAGTCCCTCTACTACGGCGGCGATCTCGAGGTGGTCGGCGGACCGGTGGGCCTGCGCTCGCGCTTCGAGAACCGGTTGAACGATCGGAGCTGGCTCAAGAACGATCCGAATCGCGTGGCCGGAGGGCGCCCCTTCGAGGAGAGCTACTTCGCCACGGTCGCGTTCCTGATGGCGTTCGCGGACGTCGAGCGGCTGATGATCGAATGCACCCACTCGCCGGTGCCCATGACCTCGACCACCGTGCGTCACGCCACCCAGGCGGACTACTCCGACCTGGATGACGCCGAGCGCGGCGAAGCGCTGCAGGACGGCGAGGCGCCGAGCAACAAGAGCATCTCGGGCACGCTGCGCGCCGGATAGGGGGCCGCGCGCCGCCGGTCACGCGCGCAGCAGCAGCGACAGGCAGGTCAACGCGCCGTCGCCCTTGGCGAACTCGGAAATGTCGACCTCGGTGGGATCGTAGCCCGCGGCGCGCAGGAGCGCGCGCGTCGCGCCGCAGCCCGCCTGCAGGAGCACGCGTCCTTTTCCCGGCAGGCGCAGGACGTTCGCCGCGCGCAGCTCCCCGGCCGGGGTCTCGAGGCGCGCGCACGCGCGAAACGGCTCGGGATCGACCAGTCCGGACGCCATGAGCAGAGTCTCGTCGTCGAGCGCGGTGACGGCGGACTTGAGATGCAGCACTCCCGCCAGGCGCACCGTCGCCACCTCGAAGCCGCGCGCCCGCGCCGCCTGAGCGAGCTGCTCGACACCGGCTGCGTTGGTGCGCTGCGACAGGCCGACGAAAAGCTTCCTGCCCAGGCGCAGCACGTCGCCGCCGTCGAGCGCCGCCGGAGCGCTCAGGCGCACGCAGGGCAGCAGGGCGGCCAGCGCCGCGGCCACGGCACCGACCTCGCCCTGGCGCGAGGCCGCTCCCGGCCGCGCCAGCACGGCCAGGTCGTCGAGCAGCACCGCCGTGTCCTCGATGAAGCAGCAATCGGGATAGAGATCGTCCGCGGGCAGCACGCGCACCTCGCACCCGGCGGCGGCGAGCGCCGCGGCGTAGGTCGCGTGCTGCTCCCGCGCCCGGGCCACGTCGATCGCCTGGCGCGGCGCGGCCTGCACCAGGCAGCGCTCGAAGGTGGCGGGCACGCCTCGCAGGAGCGCGAGGCAGCGTTGCTCGGCCGCGTGCGACATGGCGGCGGACCTCCAGCCGTTCTCGTCCCGCGCGCCCGCGCGTCAGGGCGGCAGGTCGGCCAGGATGACCACCGCCCGGGGCACGGGCTCGCCGAAGAGAGAATACTCTTCCACCGCGAAGCGACGCACCTCCTTGAGGCCCGCCGCGGCGGCGTAGAGCCGGAAATCGAGCGCGCCGGGATCCGGCTCGAGCAGCAGGAAGACGCGCGGCGCGCGTTCGTCCAGGTAGCTCCGCACGCTCGCCCCCGAGAGGCCCTTCGCCACCAGGCGGTGGTCGTTCAGGCCGAGCAGGTCGAGCACCTGGTCGCTGCGCGTGAAGTAGCGCGCCGCTCCCGCGTCCTGCGCGGCGACCACCACCCCGGGAGAGAGGCGCGCCTGGTCCGCGAGCCAGAGAGCCGCCTCCACGTTCATGCTGTCCACGTCGCTCACGTTCCGGCCGAATTCGAGGATGCGCTGCCGGAAGTGCCGTGGCGTGGCCAGGAACGGCACCACGCCGCAGAGCGCCAGGAACACGGCCAGCACCACGTTGGGGATGAGGAAGGGCTGCGCGGCGGGCTCGGGGAGAGGGAAGGGCTGGGCCTGCGCGCCGGCGCCGCCGGCGGGCGGCGCTTCCTCCTCGGGCAAGACGGCCTCGTCTTCACCGCGCGGCGCCTGCGGCGCGGCGCCGGCCTGGCCGCGCAGCGAGTCATGCAGCACGGCGCCGAGCGCGGCGAAGCCGATCGCGGTCACGGTGTCGAGGAGCGGCAGCATCGGGATCAGGTAGCGCTCCCAGTAGAACGCGTCCGGTTCGGGCAAGGAGCGCGTGGCGGCCACGCCGGCGAAGAAGGCCGCCGGCGCCAGGAGGAGCAGCACGGCCCGCGCCGTGCCGCAGCGCGCCAGCAGCGCGGTCGCGCCGATGGCGAGGAACAGGTAGCCGGCGTAGCCCTGGAAGAAGGGCGAGGCGCCAAGAACGCGCGCCAGGAGCACGGCTCCGTCCGAGAGCGCGGCGAGAGGCGCCGCGGCCGCCGCCTTGACGTAGAAGGTGTTGGGGAAAGGCCGGCCGGTCACGGCGAGACAGAAGGCGACCCAGGCCAGGCCGCAGATCAGGGCGGGCGCCGCGGTCTGGAACAGCGGCGCGAGGGTGCGCTTGCCTCCCGGCGGCGGGCGGCGCAGGCCCGCGAGCAGCGCCCCGGCGGCGAGCAGCGCCGCCAGGATCACGCCCTCGGGCCGGGTGAGGATGCCGAGGCCGGCGGCGATCCCGGCCAGGAGGAAGCGCCCGTGGAACAGGCCGTAGAAGCCGAGCAGGCAGAACAAGGCCAGGAGGAGCGGCTCCATGCCGGACGCGGCGGCGAAGGCAGCGGCCGGGTCGAGCGCCACGAGCAGGGCGGCGGCGAAGCCGCCGAAGCGCGCGCCGGGCACGGGCAGCGTGGCCACGAAGAGCGCGGCCGCGAGCGCGAGCAGCAGCCACAGCGCGGTGCCGAAAGCGCGCGTGGCGCTGCCGACGGGCACGCCGGCCGCCGCGGCCGCCCAGTGCACCGGCGCCAGCAGGACGCCCCAGAGGAGGCTCGACTGGCCGGCCTCGGCCTCGCCCGGGTTGTACTCGAGCGCGCAGCGCTCGGCCAGGCTGCGCGCGTAGACCTGGTGGATCCAGGCGTCGTCCAGCGGGAAGCCGGCCTCGTCCCCGCGGGGGCTCTCGATCCTGGCCGCGCGGTCGAACTCGAGCCCGATGCTGGCCTGGAGCGCGGCGACGAGCGCCAGGGCCACGCCGAGCACGACGGAGGGGCGGAAGAGCTTCACGGCCGCCGAGGATAGCGGCCCGCGGCGCGCGGCGGGCCTACCTGCCGGCGCGGCGCTGGAAGTCGGCGAGGCGCTGCTGGAACAGCGGGTTCGGGTCCAGGCGCACCGCCTCCTGCATGGCCGCGACCGCGCCTGCTAGATCGCCGCTCCCGGCCAGGGCCTCGGCCAGCGTGTCGTGGTACTCCGCCTGACCAGGTTCCAGCCGCAGCGCCTCGCGCGCCAGCTCGCGCGCGCGCGCCGGATCGAGCACCTCGGCCGCGGTGGCGAGGTGCCAGGCCAGCGCGTTCAGCGCCTGCGCCGAGCGGTCGAGGGCGAGCGCCCGCTCGTAGGCCGCGAGCGCCCCGCGCGTGTCGCCGAGCTGGCGCAGCGCCTGCGCCAAGTTGTAGACCGCCTCGTAGCTGTCGGGCTCGATCAGGGCCGCGCGCCGGAATGAGGCCGCGGCCGCCGCGGGATCGTCCTGGCCCTGCAGGGCGCCGAGGCGCAGCCATCCCTCGAGGAAGCCAGGATCACGGCTCAGGTGCTCCTGCCAGCGCGCGCTGGCCTCGGCGCGCCGGTCGAGCGCCAAGAGCGCGCGCTCCAACTGGACCAGCGCGCTGCGGTTTCCCGCGTCCAGGCGCAGCACGTCCTCGATCTCGGCGCGCGCGGCCGCGGGATCGCTCTCCACCAGCAGGGCGGCGGCGCGCAGGCGATTGTAGACGCGGATTCCGTCCTTGGGATCGATGCGCGCCGCCCCGCCCGCGGCGCGGCCGCCGCCCAGGTAGCCGAGCTGCTCGAGCGCGCGCCGCTCGTCCTGCTCGAGGCGCACGGCCGCGGCGTCGAAGGCCTCCCCCTCCAGGCGGGCGCGGTGCGCGTTCAGGGCGGCGAGCATGCGGGCGGCCACGGCCGTCTCGCTGTCCTTGATGTCGCGCGTCTCTCCGGGGTCCTCGGCCAGGTCGTACAGCTCCGCGCGCGGCGCGTCGATGAACTTGCGCTCGCCCTCGACCCAGGCGAACAAGGGAGCGAAGCCGTGGGCGTCCTCGGGCACGTGGCTCTCGGCGTAGGCGGCGCGCTCGGCCGCGGCGCGGCCCTCGAGCGCGGGCGTCAGGTCCCCGCCCTCGCAGCGGGCAAGCGCGGGCAGGCCGGCGCGCGCGAGCAGCGTGGGAGCGACGTCGGCGAGCTCCACCACGTCCGCGACGCGGCGTCCCGCGCGCGCGCCGCGCGGCAGCTTCACGACGAGCGGCACGTGGATCGCCTCCTCGTAGAGGAAGATGCCGTGCTCCTCCTCGCCGTGGTCGGAGAGGCCCTCGCCGTGATCGGCCACGAAGGCGACGAGCGCGGCGTCGAGCCGCCCGAGGTCGTCCAGGGCGCCGAGCAGCCGGCCGAGGGCCGCGTCCGCGGCCGCGATCTCGCCGTCGTAGGGATCGAGCGCGGAGAATCTCGCCGGAGGCTCGTAGGGGAGGTGGGGATCGTAGAAGTGCACCCAGAGGAAGAGGCGCTCGTGGCTCTCCCGCTGGTGCAGCCAGGCGATGGTCTTTCCGACCGTTTCCTGCGCCGAGCGCTCGGCTCGGGCCGGGGAGTCGTAGACGTCAAACCCCTGGCCAAGCCCGAAGCGCGCGTCGAGCACGAGCGCCGACACGAAGGCGGCCGTGCGGAATCCCGCCTGCTGGAAGCGCTCGGGCACACGTTCGATCGCCGGATCGAGGCGGCTCGTGCCGTTCTGGCGGATGCCGTGCACCAGCGGGGAGCGGCCGGTGAGCAGCGTGGCGTGCGAGGGGAGGGTCACGGGCACGGGCGCATAGGCCCGCTCGAACACGACCCCGTCGCGCGCCAGGCGGTCCAGGGAGGGGTTCCGCGCCCCGGCGTGGCCGCCGAGGGAGGTGCGGTCGAAGCGCGTGGTGTCGAACACGACCAGCACGACGTCACGCGCGAGCGAAATGGGGTCGTCCGGCTCCTTCTCGGCGCAGCTCGCCGCCAGGGCGGCGAGCACGGCCAGCAGGGCCAGGAGGCCGGGGCGCGCGCGATCGCTCATCGCGTGCATTCTAGGGCGGAGCCGGCCCGTGCGGCCGCGCGTGTTGCAAGCGCGTGCGCGGCGCGCTACAGTCCCCCGGCTCGAACCGAACAACCAAGCGCTGCCCTAGCTCAGTGGTAGAGCACCTCCTTGGTAAGGAGGAGGTCTTGGGTTCAAGCCCCAAGGGCAGCTCCAAGAGCGCGGGCCGGCCCTGTCTCTCCGCCTTGCGGCGGCGCGGGGCCGGCCTTTTTTTAAGTAAGCCGCGCGAGTTGCCGGCATTCTCTGCCGATGATACATGCTTGTGACAGCGGGTTTTCGGCAGCGCGGTAGGATCGGGCAGCGTATCAGGCGCATGGCGGCCTGCCGCGGTCCGCGCCGCAGCAGGCCGGAGCGAGAGGGCGGTCCCGGGAGCCGGATGGCGAGTTCACGGATGACGAGGAGCCTGAGCAGCGTCGTGCTGGTCTTCACCCTCCTGGCCGCGGCGCCGGCGTGGGGGCAGGAGCCGCGCCTCGACTTCCGCCATCCGATCGTCGGCGAGATCATGGAAGTGGTCGTCGACCGCGTGCAGCCGCGCGAGCTGGTCGTGCTCACCCTCGAGCACGACGGCGTTCCGCTGACCATGGCCGAGCCGGCCGACGCCTCGGGCTGCGTGCGCTTCTCCATGGAGGTCGAGCCGCTCATGGCGGGTCAGACGTGGACCCTCTCCGCCTCCTCCGGCGGCCGCCCGGTGAGCCGCGTGGTCCGCTTTCAGTGGCCGCAGCTTCTGGTCACGGGGTCGATCGGGACGGAAGCGCACCTGTTCCGCGTCGAGGCGAACGCCTCGCCGGAGCGGTTCCGCCTGATCGAGCGCGTGGCCCTCGGCACGCGGCGCGCTGGCGGGGCGGTGCGGGACGGTCGGGGCACGCGCACCTTCGTGGTGGCGGACGCCGCGGCCGGCGTCGTGAGCGTCATCGCCGATCCCGAAGTCGCCGGCGGTGCGTTTCACACGCTCTTCGTGCCGCCCGACGTACGCTCCATCACGCGCACGCCGGACGGCGCGCAGGTCCTGGTGGCGAGCGCCGGGAACGCGAACGAGTCGTTCCTCACGATCCTCGACGCCGCGACGGATGATCCGGTGGGTCTGGTGGCCGCGACCATCAAGCTCGGTGCCTTCGGCCCCACGGGCGGCAAGGTCGTGGTCAGCGAGGACGGTCTGCAGGCCTTCGTGGCGGTCCAGGGCCAGTACGTGCTGCCGGTCAGCCTGCTGCGCCAGAGCGCCGGCCGGCCGATCGCGGTGGGCGGCCCGGGCCAGGACGAGATCCGTGACCTCAAGGTCGCGGATGGCTTCCTCTTCGCGTTGACCGGTCGCGGCGATCGCGTCAGCTTCGTCACCGGACTCGAGGTGGGCAACCTCGGCAACAAGGCCCTGGAGGGGCCGGCGTTCGCCGGTTCAAGCATGGGCCTGAGCAAGAGCGCGGGCCGCTCGTCGCTCCTGCTGCTCGACGGCGGCGGGGGCGCGGTCACGGTGATCGACGCGCGCAGCATGCGCCGCCGCGGCCAGTCGCGGCCGGTGCCCGCGGGCTGCCACGCCCTGCTGCTGGCGCCCAACCCGGAACGGAGCGGCGGCGCGCTCCTGCGCGACGCCCCGGGAGGCACGGAGGCCCTGACCATCGAGTTCGAGCGCTTCACCCTCGGCGCGCCGCGCGTCTATGGCTTCGCGCTGTACGAGCTGCCCGTGTTCGGCGCGTCGCGGCAGGTCGACTGGCTGTTCGTGAGCGGCGCGGGCGGCCGCATCCTGGCGCAGCATCCGGAGACGCTCGACCTGGTCGAGCTGCCCCTGCCGCCGGGGCTGGTGCACGCGTCCGTCTCGGTGCAGTAGCCGCGCGCCTTCCCCCTTCCTTTTCCCTTTCCCACGCACCGGCGAAGCAGGAGAATCCTCCCTGCGCGCCGCCCGCCCGCGCTGGCCCCAGGACCGGGGCGGCGCGCCGCTTCCGCAGGCGCTGGAGCGCAATGAGCGGAGACCGCGCAGCGACGGATCGTTCTGCAGGGGCCCGCGCTCGCGAGGAGGAGCTTTCCCCCTGGAGCACGGCGCCGCTCCTGTGGCTGCGCCGCCTGATCAAGCTGCGCCTGTTCGCCTTCATCCCGCTCATCGGCCTCGGCCTCGCCGCCGCGCAGCAGGAGTGGCTGGCGCCAGGCGCGGCGTCGCCGCTCTTCGCCGCCATCCTCGGCGCGGCGTTCCTCAACCTGCTGCTCTTCCTCGCGTCGCGCCGCCTGCGGGAAGGCGCCGCCGCGCTCACCGCCCTCTGGGTTTCGCTCCTCGCCGACTGCCTGCTCGTGCTCTTCCTGGCGCACGTCGCCAGCGCGGTGGCCTCGCCGTTGTCCCTCTTCCTGCTCCTGCCCGTGCTGGTCGCGACCGTGGCCATGCCGGAGAGAGGGGCGCTGGCGCTCGCGGCCGTGGCGAGCGTTCTTCTGGCCGCGGCCTTCGTCCGGGAGGAGGAGGCGCGCGGTCGGGGTGGCGCGCTCGCCGCCATGCTCGCCCTGCTCTGGATCGTGACCGCGGGCAGCGCCTGGTA
>DYIW01000412.1:3142-3876 GCA_020723465.1 Phycisphaera mikurensis | reverse complement strand
CCTGCTCGCTCCTCGACCCGGCGCGGCTTCCGGTAGATTCCTGCTCAGGCTCTCACTTGCCCCCGCCGGCGAGGCGCTCGATCGCTGCCTGCATCTCGCGAGCTTCCGCGACCCTGCCCTGCGCCTGGTAGAGGCGGCGCAGCTCGTCCAGCGGCGCGATCGCGCCGGGCGCCTCGCGCGCCGCCTGCTTGAGCGCTTCCTCGGCCTCCTTGAGGAGTCCCGCCCGGCAGAGCGCCGCGCCGAGGACTCCCGCGACCTCGGCGTCCCGCCCCGGCAGGAGCACGGCCGGGCGCAAGACCGCGACCGCACCCTCCGCGTTTCCTTGTTCGAGGAGCGCCAGCGCCAGGGCCACGTACCCGCCCGAGAGCCCGGGGGCAGCGCGCACGGCCTGGCGCGCCAGCTCCTCCGCGCGCCGCAGGTCCCGATGCTCGGGCTTGAGCAATTGCCGGGCGAGCAGCGCCAGCGCCACGGGCTGGGCGGGGCCCGGACTCGCGGCCACGGCCTCGAGCAGCGCCAGCGCCTCCGCCTGCTGGCCGCGCGCGCGCAGCAGCTCGTACTTGGCGAGCGGCAGGCGCGGGATCTCGGGCGCCAGCTCCTCGGCGCGCGCCAGCTCGTCCTCCGCGCGCGCGAGGTCGCCCCGGCCGGCGTAGCCCTGGGCCAGGGTCACCAGGCTGTTGGCGAGCTGCTCGTTGGCGTTTCCGGGAGGCGGCAGGAAGGCGAGCAGGAGCGCGCCA
>DYIW01000412.1:0-3132 GCA_020723465.1 Phycisphaera mikurensis | reverse complement strand
CCGGCCGCGACCGCGGCCGGCAGGGCGAGCCCGCGGCCACGGGCCGTGCGCAGGAGCGGGAGCGCCCGGCCGATGCCGAGAGCGGCGAGAGCCGCGAGCGCGGGCACGGCCACCACGCGGAACCTGCTGTACTGGAAGAAGAGGACAACGGTGGCGAGCTGGGCGAGCACGAAGAGGATGAGCGGGAGCGCGCGCGGCCCGAGCCCTCCCCGTAGGGCCAGCGCGGCGCCCGCGGCGGCCAGGGCCAGGAGCACGCCGGCCGGCAGGAAGAAGAGCTTCTGGGCCGGCGTGGCCCGCGCCTCGGCCGCGGGCGTGTATTCGATGCCGTATTCGAAGTTGGAGAAGAACGCCGCCGCCCGCAGCAGCAGCATCTTGGCCTCGGCGGCCGGATGCTCGAGCGCGTAGCGGAGCGCGCGGCGGGCGAAGTGGTTCGAGATCTCGCCGCAGCTCAGGCGGCGGCGTTCCGCCGCCTCGGCGATGGCGCGCGCCGCGGCCGCCTGCTGCGCCACGTCTCCCAGCTCCGGCTCGGGCGTGCGGAACGAGACGCCGGCCGAGGGATTGTGCGCGAAGTAGAGGTTCACCCCGGCCGTGTCGCACAGGAGCACAGGCTCGCCGCCGTGCAGCAGGTTGTGCAGGAAGAACGGGGCGATCGGCACGGCCGCGGCGCCGAGCGTGGCGGCGAGGAACAGGCTGAGAGCAGCGACCGTGCGGCCGCTCGCGCGCCAGGCCAGGAGGGCGGCGGCCGGCAGCACCAGCAGGACGGCGAGAAGCTGGTTGGGCCGCGCCGCGGCCAGGAGGCCGAAGTAGAGGCCCGGCACGATCAGCGCGAGAGGGCTGGCCGCGCCCACACGGAGCAGCAGGGCGCGCAGAGCGCAGGCCGCCAGGAACGTCGCCAGCGCCGCCGGCAGCAGCCGCGTCTCGTAGTAGGACATGGGCAGGTAGAGGGCTGCGAGCGCGGTGGCAAGGAGGGCCGCGCCGCGCGGCGCAGAGCGGCGCGCCAGGGCGTAGCACAGGAACAGCGTTCCCAGGCCGAGCAGGAGCTGGAGCACGACCATGGCGGCCGGCACGCTGCCGGCGACCCGGTACACGGCGCTCAGCACGTACGGGTAGAGCGGCGGGTGATGATACGGTTCCGCCGGCCCGGCCCAGTCGCCGCCCGCGATCGCCGCGGCCCAGTCGTGGTAGAGCAGGGCGTCCGAGATCAGCCCGCCCGCGAGCGGACTGCGCGCCAGGTAGTCCGCGGCGTAGATTCCCTTGAGCAGCGCCGCCGCGGCCAGGATGCACCAGAGGGGCACGCCGCCTTCGCGGAACACGGCTCGCAGGTCCTTGGGGTCGCCGCTGTCGATGTCGCCTCCTCTGCCGAAAACGCGGCGCAGCATAGCACCGCGGCGGCCCGGCGCCGCTCATTCCACGCCGGGCAGGGAGGCGCGGCAGCCCACGGCGAAGGCGACGTCGCTGCCCGCGATATCTCTGGCATCGCGCAGGTCCGCGACCGTGCGCGCCACGCGCAGCACGCGCGTGACCGCGCGCGCCGACAAATTGAGCCGCTGCGCCGCGCGCACCAGCAGGGCGTGGGCCGGCGGGTCGAGGGCGCAGTGCTTTTCGATCTCGCGCGGCCGCATGCGCGCGTTGCAGGTGGTGGCCAGGCCGCGGAAGCGGCGTTCCTGCAGGGCACGCGCCCGGCGCACGCGCTCCGCCAGCTCGGCGCTGCTCTGGCGCACGCCCGGTTCCAGGAGCTGGTGAATGTCCACGGCCGGCACCTCGATGCACAGGTCGATGCGGTCGAGCATGGGGCCGGAGATGCGCTGCGAGTAGCGCTGCACCGCGGGCTCCGGGCAGCGGCACGGCACGGAGCGGTGGCCGCGATAGCCGCATGGGCAAGGATTCATGGCCGCCACCAGGCAGATGTCGGCGGGCAGCGTCACCGAGCCGGCGGCGCGCGTCACCGTGACCACCCGGTCCTCGAGCGGCTGGCGCAGCGCCTCGATGGCGTTGCGCGGGAACTCGGGGAACTCGTCGAGGAAGAGGATGCCGTGATGGGCGAGGGTGATTTCCCCCGGCCGCAGGAGCGGGCCGCCGCCGACCAGGGCCGCGGGCGAGGAGGTGTGATGGGGAGCACGAAACGGCGGGCGCCGGAGCCGCCCGCGGCAGCGGGCGTCGACCACGCTCAAGATGCGCGCGCATTCGAGGGATTGCTCCTCGGTGAGGTCGGGCAGAAGCGCGCGCATGCGCCGCGCGAGCATGGTCTTGCCGGAGCCGGGCGGGCCGATGAGGAGCAGGTTGTGCCGGCCCGCCGCGGCCACGGCCAGGGCTTCCTTGGCCACCTCCTGGCCGCGCACGTCCGCCAGATCGTCGTCGCTCTCGCTCTCATCGGCCAGGGCCGCCGGACGGGCCGCGTCCAGCTCGACGTGCCCGCCGAGGAAGGCGGCCGCCTCGGCCAGGGACGAGACCCCGTAGACCGGGATGCCGTTGGCGAGCGCTGCCTGGGCCGCGCCACCGGCCGGGGCCAGCAATCCGTCGAAGCCCAGGCGGCGGGCCATGGCGGCGATGGACAGGGCGCCGCGGACCTCGCGCACGCGCCCGTCGAGAGCGAGTTCCCCGAGGGCCAGCAGGCGCCCGGGGCGGGTCACCGCGAGCTGGTCGGAGGCCGCCAGGACGCCGAGCGCGATCGGCAGGTCGAGCAGCGGCCCTTCCTTGCGCAGGTCGCCGGGCGCGAGGTGCACCAGGAGCGACTGGCGCGGGAAACGGAACGAGGAGGCGCCGATGGCCGCCTTGACGCGGTCGCGCGACTCGCGCACCGCGGCGCCGGGCAGTCCGCCGAGCAGGAACTTGCCCATCTGCCCGCCGAGGATGCGCACCTCGACCTCGACCGGGCGGGCGTCGATCCCGAGGAGCGTGGCGCCGAAAACCGTGTGGCCCATGCCGCGGAGAGACGGGCGGCGCGCGCGGAGGTTACGGCGCGCGGTAGCTGAGAGCTGTCAGCTTTCAGCCGTCAGCTTTCAGCTCGGACCGCGGCTGGATCCGACGCGACGGGCGGGGCGCCCGCGGCTCAGCCGCGGCGCCAGGACCACGTCACGGCTCGCGCGCGGCGTGCACCGGAAGCCGCTGCCGCTCCCGGAGGCCGGGGAAACG
>DYIW01000032.1:17238-29990 GCA_020723465.1 Phycisphaera mikurensis | reverse complement strand
GGAGGCAAGGCGAAGCCAGGCGCAGCCGCAGCCGGTCGAATCCAGCAGGGATTCCGCTCACGCGCTCAGGTCCGCGGGCGCTTGGCGGCGGCAAGCGCGCTTTCGAGCGCGGGCGGAGGGACGTCCTCCAGGGAAACGGACATCTTGCGCGCCCAGCACGGGTAGCGCTCCGGCCCCACGCCCGGGATGTTGACCGGCAGCAGCTCGCCGCAGAGGTCGTCGAGCGACAGAGCGACGAGGTCGCAGGGAGTCTTGCCGAGAAGCGCGTGGACCCCGGCCACGAGTTCGGCGTCGGTCGGGGCGGCTCCCGGAGCGAGCAGCCCCTGGCGCTCGAGCAGGCCGGCGACCGCCCGGCGCTCCTGCCGCCGCCACTCGGCGGCGCGGCGCAGGTCCTCGTCCGAATCGATCAGGCCGAGCCGCCTCCGGGCCGGCAGCTCCGTCCCCGCCAGGAAGCCCGGCAGCGGCACGTGATCGTGCGTGGAGGTCGTGACGAGCGCGCGGCGCGGATAGCGCCCGGGCGGGTGGAACTCGCCCTGCTCGTTGCGCTCGAACAGGAACACACGGCTCGACAGCAGGCCCCACTCCTTCATCAGGGGCGGCAGCTCCGGCGGGATCGTCCCCAGATCCTCGCCGACGATGAGAGCCCGGGCGCGCTGGCCCTCGAGGGCCAGGATGCCGAACAGGTCCTGGCTCGGGAACCGCACCGGCGCCCCATCCGTGCCGCGGCAGCCGTCCGGCACCCAGAACTGGCGCACCAGGCCGATCACGTGGTCGATGCGCAGCGCCCCGGCATGCCGCAGGGCCGCGCGCAGGATCTGGATCCAGTAGCGGTAGCCCTGCTCGCGCAGGCGCGCCGGATGCACGGGCGGCAGCGCCCACACCTGGCCCGTCTTGCTGTAGCCGTCCGGCGGAGCGCCCAGGCTGACGCCGTGCACGAACAGCCCCGGGTTGGCCCAGGCGTCCGCACCGTCGGCGATCGAGCCGATCGCCAGGTCGGTGTAGAGCCCGATCCGCAGCCCGGCGCGCGCGCCCGCGTCCGCCGCGGCCGCGAGCTGGCGGTCCAGCTCGAACTGCAGAAAGCGGTGCAGGTCGAACTCCTCGAAGTGGCGCGCGCAGAACTCGGCCACGGCCGGCGAGCGCGGGTCGCGATACTCGGCGGGCCACGTGCGCCACCAGGCACCCCGCTCGCGCAGGTGGGCGTCGAGCACGAGGAACGCGGCGTAGTCGTCGAGCGGCTGCCCATGCTCGGCGAGGAAGCGGCGATAGTCCTGGCCGCGCGCGCTCCCCGCGTCGCGGTGCAGGCGCGCGAACGCTTGATGCAGCGGCGCGAAGAATGACTCCTTGAGCGCGCGCACGGCCGCGTAGTCGATCTCCGGCCGCGCGCGCAGCTCCTCGACCAGGAGGCGATGCGCGGCCGAGGCGAGGCGTTCCTGGAGTTCCGGAACCTCGTGGACCTCTGGGATCCTCTCGACGTCGAGGTAGAGGCTGCTGCGGAACAGGCGGCTGACCGGGTTGTAGGGCGACCGTTCGAGCGCGCCGTTCCGGATGGCGTGCAGCGGGTTCAGGCCGACGAAGTCCGCACCAGAGCGGCCCGCGAGCTGGCAGAGCACCTCGAGGTCGCCGAGGTCCCCGGCGCCCCAGTTGCGGCGGCTCCGCAGCGAATAGAGGTTCGCCCACAGGCCGGCCGCGCGGCCCGCCACGCGCTCCTCGGGCAGCAGGCAGGTCCGCGGCGCGACGATCAGCACCTGCTCCGCGCGCCGGGTCTCGCCGCCCTGCCGCAGCTCGAGCCGCAGGCGGTGGTACCCGGGCGGAAGCGCTTGGGGCAGCGGCAGGCGCAGCGGGCCCGGGGCCGCGGGCATGGCCCCGGCCGCGCGGCGCGTTTCCTTGCCCTCTTCCTCGACCTCGATCTCCCACTCGGCGGGCGCGGGCTCCCCCGAAAGCTCGAGTGCGACCTCGCGCGCCTCGGCCGACCCCACGCGCGCCACGCGTACCTCGGGCAGCAGGCGCGCCGCCGCCCGCGCGCCGAGTCCCCGCAGCGCCGCCTCGGCCGCCTCCTCGCTGGCCGCATCGAACCCGAGCGCGGCGAGGATGCGCTCGCGCGCCAGATCGCTGATCACGCGCTCCGCGCCGCAGCCGTCGGTGTACGAGGCCACAATGCCCGCGGTCTCGGCCAGGGCGTGCAGGCGCGGGCGTGAAGCGGGCGGCGCCATCGCGACTCAGTGCGCGGACATGCCTTCGATGAACACCTCGGCCTCGGCGATCGACGCCTCCATGTCGGCGATGAGCGTGCCCACGTCGCCCTCGATCTCGACCACCGTGTCCTGCAGCTCCGCGATCATCTTGGCGTTCAGGTGGTGCTTGAGAGAGAGCACCTGGTCCTTGAAGGCGCGCAGCACTGGCGCCATCTTCATCTCGGCGCGGCGCATGGCCTGGTGCATCGTCTCGAAGCGTTCGTCGGTGTCCGCGAGCAGGCGCTCGCTCTCGGCCTTGGACTTCTCGTTCCGCATCTCCGCGATCTCCTCCCGCCACTCGTCGAACATATCCACGCCCACATCCTCGATGGCGTCGATGCGGTCGCTCACGCGCGCCGCCCGCTTCTCGCAGGACTCGTAGTCGTAGACCAGGCGGCGGTACGTTTCCTCGAGGTCGCCGCCCTGCGCGCCGGTGAGTTCCTTGAAGCGGTCGAGCGTGGTGCGGAACTGGTCCTTCGCCGCCTGCTGCGCGACCTGCGCCTCCTCGACGCGGTCCACCAGGATGTGGCGCTTCTCGATGCCAAAGGACTCCATCGTGCTGTAGTAGATCGAACCGCAGGATGGAGCACTGGCGCAGGCCAGGAAGAGCGCCAGGGCGGGAAGGACCGACGTGGAACGAGAGCCGGGAGTGCTCATGGTGATCCGATGCTACCCCGCGCGCGGGCCGGGCGCGCCGCCGTCCTTTCGCCACATGCGCAGCATGACGTGGCCGGCCTGCTCGTCCTCGCTCTTGCCGGGGACGCGGTGCCCGAGGGCGGTGAGCGGACCCAGGTTTGCGACGGCCAGGCCGCAGCTCGCGGCCGCCTCCTGGTAGAACGCGAGCGGCCGGCTGACCGTGGGGAAGCCCTGCCAGCTCCGGTCCGGCCGCTCGCCGGTGTTGACGTTGCCGTGAAAGAGACCGCCGGGGCGCAGGTGCGCGGCCGCGAAGCAGAGCGTGTCCAGCAGGATGCGGTCCTTCATGTGGATGAGCACGGAGAAGGCCCAGATGTGGTCGAACTCCTGCGGCAGGTCCAGGGAGGACATGTCGCTCGCCACGATCAGGCGCGGCTCCTTCCTGGCGAGGCCCGAATCCGCCAGCTCCTTCCGGCCCTCGTCCAGCACCTCCTCCCTCGCCTCGATGCCGAAGTAGCGTCCGGGCTCGAGGTAGTCGATGAGCGGGATGCCGCCGCGCAGCGTGCCGCAGCCGAGGTCGAGCAGGAAGTGCCCCGGCCGCAGGCCGGCCTCCTTGAGGAAGCCGATCTGGAAGTCGCGCTTCATGCGCCAGAGGCGCGGAGGCCCGACCAGGGAATGGCGGCGCTCCTCGGCGGAGCAGAACAAGCGCCTGGCCAGCTTGCGCTTGATCCTCCGGAGCACGCCGCGCATCCTGCCCTCCTTTGCCACTAACCGCCAGGATCCTCGCACGGCGCGAAGATCCCCAGACTCCAGAACCAGGACACGAGGCGCCCGAATGCGCGCAGGTGGCAGTCAGCCGCAGGGTCGTCCGGCTTCCAACCACCGACTTCGAACTTCGAACTCGCGGCGGCGCCGGCCGGCGCGGAGTCTACGCCCGCGCGCGCTCCGCCCCGGCCGGAAAAGCCGGCGCCCCCCGTCAGGGCTGGATGGTGACCTCCAGGCCCCGGGTCATGGCGTAGCCGCCGGCCGCGGCGGGGTCGACGACCAGCCACTGGCTGTAGAACTTGGCGCCCACGTACGCGCCGTTGTACGGGATCGGCACCGGCAGGGTGAAGGCGCCGGCCGCGCTCGCGGTCGTGACCAGCACGAAGCTCGGGGGCGCCAGGTCGACCAGGACGGTGCCGCCGCCGAAGGGCACGCTCGCCGAGTTCACGCCGAACAGGTAGCCGATGGTGCTGGAGGCGCGGGCGTTCGCGAGCGTGATGGCGAAGTTCGAGTTGCCGATGTGCGGCGTCGCGCCGCTCGTGCCGATCTGCGGCACGTTGCCGCCGGCGCCGGGGAGGCCGCTGCCGTAGAACGCCACGCCCGCCGGACCGAGCGCCGCGACCACGGCGTCGTGCGCGTTGACCCGGCCGTAGCCGTACTTGTTGGAGTGCCCGTTGCCGTCATAGGCGCCGCCCGCCGGGTCGATCTTGACCGCGGTGCTGCGCAGGATCGCCCGCACCTGCTGCCAGGAGAGGGTCTCGTCCGCCGAGAGCACCAGCAGGCCCACGCCGGCCGCGAGCGGCGACGCCGAGGACGTGCCGCCGAACGCGCCGGTGTAGTCGCCGCTCGAGTAGCCCGTGCTGCCCAGGCGGTCCGTGGTCCAGATGCCGCTCGTCACGCCGCCGTTGCTCGGCGCGCAGAAGTCCACGGCCGCGCCGAAGCTGCTGTAGCTCGCCAGCAGGTCCTGGTCGGTCGAGGCCGAGACCGCCATGGTCTTGGAGTAGGTGACGTAGCCGTTCCCTGACGTGTCCGCGGCCGAGTTGCCGGCGGCGAAGAAGATCAGGATGCCCTTGCCGCCGCGGCCGTTGTCCACCGCGTCGTCGATCGCGGCCTTGGTCGAGGCCGGCAACGCGGCGGCGCCCGACGGACCCCACGAGCAGTTGATCACGTCCGCGCCGTGAGCGTGCGCCCAGTTGAAGGCGTCGGCCTCGTCCTGCACCGTGGGCTGGACCAGGATGAACTCGGAGAGGAAGCGGATGGGCATGATCTTGCACTGCTGCGCCGCACCCGAGGTGCCGATGCCGTTGTTGCCGGCGCCGGAGGCCACGCCGCACACAGAAGTCGAGTGGTTCTCGGTGAAGAGGCCGAAGAGGTAGTCCTCCGCCTGCGGGCTGTTGTCGTCGTCGAGCACGTCCGTGCCCTGCACCAGGTTCGGCGTCAGGTCAGGATGGGCCAGCTCCACGCCGGTGTCGATCACGGCGATGGTCAGGCCCGGGTCGCCGCGGCCGTAGTCCCACGCCTCGGGCGCGTCCACGTCCGC
Organism: Phycisphaera mikurensis; assembly: GCA_020723465.1. Lineage (GTDB taxonomy): Bacteria > Planctomycetota > B15-G4 > B15-G4 > JADJEK01 > JACQZJ01. The sequence continues at coordinate 24,821 of DYIW01000032.1, read as the reverse complement.
GTCCACCTTGGCGCCGCCCTGGCCGGTGCTATGCAGGTGCCACTGGTTGCCGTAGAGCGGATCGTTGGTGGTGGCGAGCGGCACGCGCAGGATCGAGAAGTCGGGAATGGCGAACTCGACCAGGCCAGTCTCGTGGATGGCGCGCGTGATCGCGAACGCGTCGAGCGAGCGGCCGTGCGGCAGGCGGTAGACGAGCCCCGGGTTCTCCGAGTAGGCGAGCACGCCGGAGCGCTCGAGAGAATGGGCCTGCTCGATCGCGGCCGCGGTCTCGGGGCCGGCGCCCGGCGCGTAGCGCACCAGGATCTCGTCGGTCAGGAAGTAGGGCTCCGCGCCCGCCAGGAAGCGCGGCCCCGCGGCCAGCACCTCGGGCCGCTCGCCGAAGGCGCGCAGGCCGTCCAGCACCTCGTCCGCGGTCGCGCCCGGGATGGTCTCGACCATGGTGAGGTGGCCGGGCAGGTAGGCTGCGCGCTCCGCGGCCTCGGCCGCGACGAACGGCAGGCCGGCCAGCAGCTCGCGCGCGGCCGCCGCGTCGAGGCGCGCGTCGAAGAGGACGCCGATCTGCGAGGCGTCCACGGTCAGTTCGATCGCGGTGCCGCCGTTGTTGAACGACTCCGCGCGCGCGCTCGCGTCGAACGAGAAGAACAAGAGAGAGCCGAGAAGCACCAGCAGAAGACGGGAGGGCTTCTCGCCGGGTGGGCTGAACATGGGCTCGCTTCCTTCGCTGGCCGGACGGCAGGGCCATCCGGACGGACTGACGGGATCCTGAAGGGGCCGAGAGCGGTCCCATCAAGAATAACGCGGAACGGCGCGGCGTGGTAGGCCCGAAGCTCAGCGCTCGGCGAGCAGGCGGCCGTCCGCACCCGCGGAGAGGCGCACGGCGAAGGCCGCGGCCGCGGCCGCGCCGAGCAGCACGTCCCGCGTCGCGCCGTCTCCGGCCATCCGCCCGCGGTCGAGGAGCACGGCCCGCGGGAACGTGCTCCAGACCAGCCCCAGGTCGTGCATGGCCGCGACGATCGTCTTGCCCTCGGCGTGCAGCTCCTCGAGCATGGCCATGAGCACGAGCTGGTGCCCGATGTCGAGCGAGCTGGTCGGCTCGTCGAGGAGCAGGATGCCGGCGCCCTGCGCCAGAGCGCGGGCGATGAAGACGCGCTGGCGTTCCCCGGCCGAGAGCGTGGGCAGCGTGCGCTCGCGCAGGTCCTGCAGGTCGAGCCGCTCGAGCGCGCGATGGATGGCGTCGAAGTCCGCGCGCCGGAGCGCGCGCCACGCCCCCACCTTGGGCAGGCGGCCCATGGCCACGGCGTCGAAGACCGTGATCTCGAAGTCGGTCCAGGTGTTCTGCGGCACGTAAGACAGGCGCGCGGCGACCTCGGTGCGGCGGAAGCGCGCGAGCCGCCTGCCTTCGAGCAGCACGCGGCCGCAAGTCGGCGCGCGCACGCCCGCGAGCAGCCGGAGCAGCGTAGTCTTCCCCGACCCGTTCGGCCCGACGATGGCGCTCATGCTCCCTTGCGGGAAGGCAAGGTCGATGCCGGAGAGCAGCGCCCGCCCGGACACGGCGTAGCCCGCCCCGTTCGCGGAAAGAAGCGCGCTCATGCCTCGAGCCTCCGCGCCCGGTAGAGGAGCCAGAGGAAGAATGGCACGCCGGCCACGGAGGTGACGATGCCCACCGGCAGGAAGCGCAGGGGCGAGGAGAGCACGCGCGCCAGCAGGTCGCACAGCACCAGGAACCCGCCGCCCACCAGGAAGGAGGCCGGCAGCAGGGTGCGCGCGCGCGGGCCGATAGCCAAGCGCACCACGTGCGGCACGATCAGGCCGACGAAGCCGATGGTCCCGGCCACGCTCACCGCCGCGCCCGAGGCGAGAGCGCAGAGCAGCATGAGCGTGCAGCGCACGCGCTCCACCGGCACGCCCACGGACAGGGCGTGCTCCTCGCCGAGCGAAAGGGCGTCGATGAAGCGGTGGCGCAGGCAGAGCAGGACCGCCCCGAGGAGCACCGGCCCGCAGGCCAGCAGAACTTCGGCCCAGGAGATCTCCTCTTTGCCGCCCATGGTCCAGACGAGCACCTCCTTCATGCGGTACTCCTGGGCCCAGAGCATGATCAGCGTCACGCCCGCGAGCGCGAGGCTGCCCACGGCGATGCCGGTGAGCACGAGCGACGTCGGCGACGGCCGGCCGCCGAGGTGCGCGAGCACGTACACCAGCGTCATGGCCGCGAGCGCGCCGGCAAACGCCGCGGCCGGCAGCACGGGCGCGCAGCGGTCGGCGACGCCGGTGTAGATCGCGATCACCGCGCCGAGCGCGGCGCCGCCGCTGATGCCGAGGATGCTCGGCGCGGCCATGGCGTTCTGGAAGGTCGACTGCAGGGTGACGCCCGAGACCGCGAGCGCGCCTCCCACCAGCAGGAAGAGCACGGCGCGCGGCAGGCGCGCCTCCAGGATGATGATCTGGAAGGCGCGCGGCACGCCTTCGGCCGAGCCGAGCCCCAGGGCGTCGAACAGCACGCGCAGCGTGTCGCCGAGGCCGATGGAAACCGTGCCCTCGGCCACCGAGGCGAGGATGAGCGGCACCAGCACGAGCGCGGCGCAGGGGATGAAGCGCGCTCCCGCCCGGCGGATCAGCGCCATGAGCCGTCCTCCTCGAACAGCTCGGGGTGGAAAAGGCGCGCCAGGCGCTCGGCGCCGCCGGCGACGTGCTGCGAGGCGGCGCCGAGCAGGCGGCCCTCGATCGCGAGGACGCGGCCCGCGCGCACCGCGCTCAGGTTGCGGCAGACCGCGGGCAGGCCGGCGGGCAGCTCGCCGTCGCTGCCGCTCCAGTCCGGCACGAGCAGGATCTCCGGGTCGGAGGCGAGCACCAACTCGAGCGAGACCTGCGGGTGACCCGTGAGCCCCTGCTCCGCCGCCACGTTGATCGCGCCCGCGCGCTCGATCATGTCGTGCACGTTCGTGCCCGCGCCGGCGGTCCAGCCGCGCGCCCAGTAGAGCACGCGCGGCCGGCGCGCCACGCGCGCCACCTTCTCGTCGAGCAACGCCAGGCGGGCGCGCATGCGCGCCGCCAGGTCCGCGGCGCGCTCCGGCTCGCCCACCGCGCGCCCGAGCGCGAGGATGCCCTCGAGCACCTCGGCGAAGGAGTCGTTCCGCCGGTGCTCGTACACGCTGAGGCCGGAGCGGCGGATCACGCCGAGGAAGCCGGCCTGGCTGAAGGGGGCAACCAGCACCAGGTCCGGCTCGGTCAGGAGGATCATCTCGAGGTCGGCGTCGACGCGCGCCACGTGCGCCGGGTAGCGGCCGGCGACGTTGGAGATCCCGGGATCATCCACCATGTAGGTGACCCCGACCACGCGCTCGGGTTCAACCAGCTCCGCCAGGATCTCGTCCGTGGCGAGCGTCACCGAGCAGATGCGCCGCGGGGGGCCGCTGCCCGCCTCGCAGCCCGGCTCGGACCGGAAGCAGCCCGCCAGGATGGCGGCGAGAGCGAGCGGAGCCAGGCTGCGGCGCGGGGACATGCCGTAAAGCTAACAGCCCGGCCGGGAAGGCAGCCGGGATTCGCCGCGGCGCGACGCGCGCGCGCGCCGATTGAAAAACCCTTTCAACGGCTTGCGGTTACGTTCACTGCGGCGGAGAATACTAGTGGTCACTCTTCAAGCCGCTGCGCGGGGGTCTTCGGCCCCGACGAGCCCCCCCAGATCGTGTTGGTTCGTGTTCCTCGCGTTTCGCCGCCCTCGTCCCGAACAAGGGCCGGCGGAACGACCCGACCCTGCAGGAGGAAGTACATCGTGAATCCCCTTCCCCGCATCCTTACTTCGGCCGTGCTTGCCGGCCTAGTCCTGGCCGCGCTCCCGAGCGCGGGCTCCGCCCAGGAGCTGGCACCGGAAAGGGCCAGCGCCGCTTCGTTCATCGCCCAGCACGGGGACGGCTGGAGCGTCGTGGGAGAGCCGGTCAGCGGCAACCCCGCGTTCGTCTACGGCGGCCGCTTCGCGCTGCCCGTCGCGCCGCGCGTGCCCGCGGCCTTCGAGGCCGCGGCCCGTCAGGTCGTCGATGAGAACGCCGAGCTGTTCGGCTTCGCCTCGGACCACCTGGTGCTGCGCCACGTCAAGTTCCTGAATCTCGCGCGCATCGGCTCCTCCGACAAGGTGGCCGTCGTCTTCGATCAGGTCGTGGACTCGATCCCGGTCTTCAACGGCTCGGTGTCGATCCTCTTCGACCGCTTGAGCGGCGACGTGCTCGCGCTCGACAGCACGGGCGTGCCGTTCGCCGCCACGGCGGACGCGTATCCCACGTCGCGCGAGGACCACGCGCTGGCCGCGGCCCAGGCCGCCTACCAGGGCCGGTTCGGCGTGGCCGCGGGGCGCGTCGACGCCACCGACTTCGCCATCGTCGGACCGTCGGCCCACTTCGGCTCGAAGAATCCGCTCACCGAGATGGGACCGACGCTCGCGTACGTGTTCGAGCTGTCGAACCCCGGCCTGTTCACGACCGAGGGCGTGCCGGCGCAGGCGCGCGTCATCGTCTCGGCCGAGGGAGACCTGACGGTCTTCGAGGTCGCGCCCACGGCGTATGCGGCCATCACCGGCAACGTCAAGGGCAACGTCAACATCGGCCAGGAGCCGAACACGACCACGAACCAAGAGCAGCCGCCTCTGGTGAACCTGCGCGTGCGCCAGAACAACTCCTCGGGCGCGATCCTCGCCACGACCGACGCCAACGGCGACTACTCCATCAACCAGACCGGGCCGCTCACGCTCTTCTTCGAGCTGAAGGGGCCCTACGCGCGCTCCATGAACGCGGCGGGCGCGGAGGCCTCGTTCACGCTCACCAACGTCTCGGGCTCGGGCAACAACGTGCTCTTCAACCCGACCAAGGCGGAGCAGCCCACGGCCGAGGTGGCCGGCTTCTACTGGGTGAACCGCTTCCGCGAGTGGGTCGTGGCCATCGATCCCACGGACAACACCATGGACTTCCAGGTGACGGCCAACGTCAACAGCAGCGCGATGACCTGCAATGCCTACTACGACGGCTCGTCCATCAACTTCATGCTCTCGGGCGGCGGCTGCATGAACTCGGCCTACAGCGACGTGGTGCTGCACGAGGAGGGCCACTGGGCCAACGAGCAGTACAACGGCTCGGTGACCGGCGCCTTCCACGAGGGCAATGCCGACGCCTACGCCTACTTCATCAATGACGACTGGTGCCTCGACCACCTGTACGGCACCGGCTGCATGCGCAGCGCCCTGCAGACGGCGATCAAGAAGTGCCCGACGGACGGCGACGAGAGCTGCCACGGCGGCGAGGTGCATGAGGAGGGCGAGGCCCTGGCCAGCGCGCTGTGGGCGGTGCGCGCTCGCCTCAACACCACGCACGGCAACGACACCGGCGACGCCATCGCCAATGAGCTCTTCTCCGCCTGGATGAACACCTACAACGACGGCCAGATCCTGAACGTCATCCAGGACCACTGGCTGGTGCTCGACGACGACAACGGCAACCTGGGCGACCTCACGCCCCACTTCGCCGACATCACGGGCGGCTTCGGCGACTACAACTGGCCGGCCTACCCCGACCTGGCGGTGAGCTTCGTGTCCAAGCCGGCGACCAACGCCCAGGTCGGCCACCTGCACCCGGTGAGCGTGGTGGCGAACATCACGTCGATCCTCGGGACCGTCACCGGCGCGTCGCTCTACTACACGACCGGAGTCTCCTTCACGCCGGTGGCCATGGCGCCGACCGGCACCCCGAACCAGTGGGGCGGGCTGATCCCGGGCGTGGCGTCGCCGAACAGCGTGCGCTGGTACCTGACCGCGACCAGCTCCGTGGGCGGCAACATCACCGTGCCCTCCACGGCGCCCACGTATCCCGAGATCTACCACGCCGGCCAGCTCGTGGTGCTGCAGAGCTTCGACTTCGAGGGAGGCTCGGACCAGGGCTGGACGCACGCGAACCTCTCCGGCACGTACGGCGACCAGTGGCAGCGGGCCAATCCGGCCAACTCGAACGAGGGCACCGACCCGACCGCGGCCTACTCCGGCACGGCCGTGTGGGGCACGGACCTCTCGACGGGCGGCACGGACGGCAAGTACGAGCCGAGCTGCTCGGGCGAGCTGCGCTCGCCGACCTTCAACCTGAGCGCGTCCAGCACGGTGCGCCTGCAGTTCCGGCGCTGGCTGGCGGTCGAGGAGGCGATCTACGACCAAGCCGCCATCTACGTCAACACGACCCAGGTCTACGTGAACCCGTCCAGCGGGCACACGATTGACAGCGCCTGGGTGCTCTATGACCAGAACATCTCCGTCCAGGCCGGCGGCAATCCGTCGGTGCAGATCAAGTACCGGCTCACGTCGGACGGCGGACTCGAGTTCGGCGGCTGGAACATCGACGACTTCAAGCTCTACCGCGTCGACGCCGCTCCGTCCGGGTACTTCGCCCAGTACGGCAGCGGCTGCCCCGGCACGGGCGGGCTGGTCCCGGTGCTCTCCGGCACGGGAACGCCCGCGCCGCTGCAGACCGTGTCGATCAACATCACCAACGGCAAGCCCAACGCCTTCGGCATCCTGCTGCTCGGCGTGTCGCAGATCTCCGCACCGCTCCCCGGCGGCTGCACGCTGCTGGTCGGCGGCCTGATCGGCGGCGGCTTCCCGCTGACGCTGAACGGCAGCGGCGCCCTGACACTGACCGGCCAGCTCCCGGCCAGCGCCACCGCGGGCGACGTCTACTGGCAGCACTTCATCGCCGACAGCGGCTCCGGAAACGGCGAGTACTCGGCGACCAACGGGCTGCACATGCACATCCAGTAGCCTCGTAGCGAACGACCGCTCTCGAGGACCACGCGCGCCCCGCCTCCCGTTGCCGGGAGGCGGGGCGCGTCCTTGTTTGGCCCGAGATCGCTGTTGACGGGCGCGCATTTGGTGTAGTATTCAAGTGGTTGCTTGAATACGCAAACAATCGTGGAACTCCGATGAACCCGAACCGCGCCTTCAAGGACGCCATCTACGACCAGTTCGCCCGGATCGGCAGGGCGGTGTCCAGTCCCAAGCGCCTGGAATTGCTCGACTTGCTCTGTCAGGGTGAGAGAAGCGTCGAGGTCCTCGCGCGCGAATCAGGCCTGTCGATCGCGAACGCGTCCCGCCACCTGCAGATCCTGCGCGGCGCCAGCCTGGTCGAGAGCCGCAAGGACGGCCAGCGCGTGATCTGCCGGATCGCCGATCCAGCGGTCTGCGCCTTCTTCCGCGACATGCGCATCCTCGCGGAGAAGAGGTTCGCCGACATCGATCAAATCGTGCGCCGCTTCCTGGAGGGGCGGCACGGCCTCGAGGCAGTGGATCGCGAGGAGCTGCTCGAGCGCGTGCGAAGCGGCGGCGTCACCGTGATCGACGTCCGGCCTTCCGAGGAGTACCGGGCCGGCCACATCGCGGGGGCCATTTCGCTGCCGCTGCGCGAGCTCGAGGCGCGCCTGGCCGAGCTGCCGCACGGCCGGGAGATCGTGGCCTACTGCCGCGGACCCTACTGCGTCCTGGCGCTGCAGGCGGTCGAGCTGCTGCGCGCCAGGGGATTCTCCGCCGTCCGCCTGGAAGACGGCGTCCACGACTGGGCGGC
>DYIW01000032.1:11692-17228 GCA_020723465.1 Phycisphaera mikurensis | reverse complement strand
TGGTTCGACGACGACGTGACCAGGGCCGTCAGGAAGGCGAGCGGCTGCTTGGGCCCGGTCGAGAGGGTCCCCGCGGGCACGCCCTCGTCGAGGTCGCCGCCGAGGAGGTCACGCCGTGAAGCTCGCCATCGTGCTCTCGACCAGCGATCCCGAGACCGTCTTCAACGCGCTGCGCCTGGGCTGCTTCGCGGCCGGCGCGGGCGACACCGTGGGGCTGTTCCTCATGGGCAAGGGGGTGGAGCTCGACCGCATCGAGGACGAGAAGTTCGACGTGCGCGCGCAGGCCGAGGCATTCCTGGATGCCGGAGGCGAGATCCTGGCCTGCGGCACGTGCCTGAAGATCCGCGAGTCGTCCGGCTCGGAGCTGTGCCCCCTCTCCACCATGAAGGACCTGCACGACCTCATCCGTGACGCGGACCGCGTCGTGAGCTTCTGAGCGGCCGAAGCGCGGTCAGCGCGTTTCGGCCGCGGGGTCCCGGCCGGCGTTTCTCGTCCGCTTGAAGGCAATCGCCGGCGCTGCAGCCAGCTTGCCCGCGAGCCGCACGTTGCGCAGCCAGCATTCGGCTGGCCCGGATTCCAGACGCACGACGATGTCGTTGACCCCGGCGCGCAGGAAGGGCGCGACCGGGAACTCGGACTCCTTGTCGCCGTGGTCGGCGATGGCGCAGCGCTGGATGTCCTGGCCGTTGATCCACACCGAGATCGTGGCCATGCCGCCGCGCGTCTCGCTGTCGATCGAGGCTGCGACGTGACGCAGGGTGAGCCGAGCCCCGGAGGGAACGCCCGGAAGCTCGACGAACATCAGCACGCTCGAACGAGCCGGGTGCTTCATCAGGTAGAAGCGTCCTGCGCCGTCCTCGGCCACGTCCGCGTCCGCGAGCAGCACGCCTGCTGCTTCCTCCTCCTTGAACCTGGACCGGGGCATGTCAGCGCGGTCACGGAAGCCCCACCACGCTTTGAACGAGCGCTGTCTGCTGCCGATCGCGTCCTCTCTGGAGAAGCGTGCCGCCGGCCGCCGCTGCCGCACCAACTCCCACACCCCGGGTGAGCCGTCCGGCGCCGGCAACTCGGCGCGCACTCCCGTCTGATCGGCTGCCCCAGCGGCGCCAAGGCCGCGCACCAGCTCCTCGATCCGCACGTCAGCCATCGCGAGAGCCGACGACTCGCCGCCCCGGAGTCGCTCGAGCGCCTGCTGTCCCTCGCGCGCGAGCGCCGCCCGGCACGCCTCGCCGCCGGCCGCGGACCCGAGTTGGGCGGAGATACCAGCCGCTTCCTCGCACAGGAAGGTGACGGTCTTGTCGACCACCGCGGCCCGCAGCGCCGCGACCAGCTCGAGCTCACCCGACTCGGGCAACTGCACGCGCACGTCGAAGCTGCGCAACGCCGCGACCGGATCCCGCACGAGCGCGGCCACGTGCTCCAGGCACTCCTCGCGATGACTGAAGAGCAGGGCGCGGGTCGCGGTCTCCACCAGTTCCCTGGGGCTCGCTTCGCCGGTCGGCAGGATGCCCAGGATCTCCTGGCTCGGCGCGCCCGCGGCGCCGAGAACCAGCGGGACGGCGCGGCCGGGCATGTACTTCTGGAACAGCGCCCTGCGGCCCGCAAGATCGCAGCCGGCGAGGAACGTCGAGAATCCGGCAGGATCGAGCACGCGCAGGGCCACGAAGTGCGCCATCAGCGCCTGCAGCAGGCCGTGGTGGCACTGGCCCGGCTGCCGGACCATGAGGTCCTCGCTCAACATGCGCTGGACCGCTTCGAGCAGGCGGGGAGTCGCAGCCGCGGGGCGCGGCTCCGCAGCCGCCACGCCGCGCGCCCAGCAGAGCGCGATGCGACCAAGGCCGATCAGCGCGAGGCGCACGCTCTCGGGGTCGGGATCGTCCAGCCGGCTGAAGAGTGCCTCGTACGCGCGCGGCGAGGGCAGGAAGCCCAGGAGCCGCACGACCTCGTACCGCGCGGCAATGGCGGAACGGCCGGGAACGCCGGCGCTGCGCTCGAGGTGCAGAAGACACCCGCGCTCGATGGCCGCGAAGCCGCCGCTGGCGGCCTCGAGCTCTCCGGCCGCGAGCGGGCTGGCCTGGACGAACTCGACGGCCGGTCCGCTGCAGCCCTGTTCGAGCGACGCGCACAGCCCGATGGAGAGGTCCCGGACCAGCTCGCCGTCGCCTCGCTCGAGCAGGAGGCCGGCCAACCTCAGGATGCAGGCCTGATCGCCGTCACCGCTCTCGCGAAGGGCGACGTACGGCGAGATCTCCTCCAGGAGTTGACTCCGGCTCTCGATCGCCAGCTCGCGCGACCCGCTTGCGCCCAGCGGGCCGAGCAGGGCGACGATGCTCCTGCGGGGCTCCGAGCAGTACCGCTCCCACAGGCCGCCCGTCGTCCCCTCGAGGTCGACGAGCCAGTCGCCGGACTCGGCCCAGGGGCGGATCACGGCCTGGGCGCTGCCGAAGTCGCCCGCGCCATCGAGAGCGACCGCCCGCTCGACGTCGTTCCGCAGCCTCTGGAAGCGAAGACCAACGCGCGCGGCCGTCACGCCGGCGATGAGCAGCAGAAGCACGGCCAGCAGCGCGGCCGAGGCCGCCGCCGGCCTGCGCCGCGCCCAAGCCACGCAGCGCCCGGGCAGCGATTGCGGCCGCGCCCGCACCGGCTCGCGCTCGAGGTATCTTTCGAGGTCGTCCGCGAGATCGGCCGCGTCGCGGTAGCGCAGCCTGGGTTCGATCTCGGTGGCCTTCCGGATGACCGCCGCCAGGCTTGCGTCGACGCGCGGGTTCTGCTCGCGGAGGGGCGGGAGCCCGAGGTAGGCGCGCGGCCGGCTGCTCGGGTCCGCAAGCGTGAGCAGGTCATGAAGCAGCACGCCAAGGCAGAACACGTCCGAGCGCGGCGTGGCGCTGCGCGGATCCTGATGCACCTCGGGCGCCACGTAGGCTGGCGTCTCGAGCCGGTCCAGGGACATGGTGATTCCCCCGCCGTCGAGCGGCCGGGCCAGCCCGAAGTCCACGACCACGGGCCGCGAGCAGAGGCGCGGGCCGGGCGCCGCCGCCCCGTGCTCTTCGTCCGGCGCGGCCTCGTCCTCCTCGAGCAGCACGTTCGGCGGCTTCAGGTCGCGGTGGATCACGGGCGGATCCCTGCGGTGCGCGGCTCCGACCGCTCGGGCGACGTCGCAGGCCAGGCGCGCCGCGGCCAGCACGAAGGAGTCGTTCTCCAGGACTCTTCGCCCGCGCACGCCCGGCGCGGGGTGAAGCGGCGTGGGACGCTCATCGGGCGGATCCGGGGACTCGGCCGCCAGCCCGGCGAGGCGGCGCAGCTCGCGCAAGACGCCGTCCAGCGGCCGGCCGCGCACCCAGCGCATGGCGTAGAAGAGCAGACCCGCGTGCTCGCCCGCGTCGTACACCTGGGCGATGCCGGGATGGGACAGCGCGCCGGCGAGCCGCGCTTCGCGAACGAAGCGCTGCCTGAGCGACGCGCTTGCTGCTGCTTCCGCGCCGATGACCTTGAGCGCCACGAGCCGGCCGCCGAGCGCCTCCTGGCGCGCGAGGTACACGCGGCCCATGCCGCCGCGCCCCAGCTCGCGCACGATCTCGTAGGGCCCGACCCTCGCACCCGGCAGAAGCGGCGCGCCGGCCGCGGGCGACTTCCCGAGCGCCGCGCCGCGGCCGCGCACCAGGCAGCGCAGCCGCTCCGCGTGCTGCGGGAAACGGCGCGCGTACTCCTCGGCGTCGGGGGTCTCCCCGCGGTCGAAGCGGCTCAGGATCTCGTCCTCGGCGCGCGACAGCTCGGGATCGACGCTCTCGTCGCTCAAGGCCCCGCATCCCCCATGAGCCGGCCGCGCACGACCATCGCTTCCTTGTAGAGCCGCCGCACCTGGCGCTCGCTGCAGCCCAGGCGTTCGGCCACCTCTTGCGTCCGCAGGCCCTCGACCTCGCGCGCGTGCCACACGGCGAAGGCTTGCTCGCCGAGATGCTGCCGCATGAGGTCCACCTGCTCGTGCGCGGACGCGGCCTGGCTCGGCGTGGCCGGCTCGGCCGGTGCGGCCTCGGGAGGCCGGCCCAGGTCGCGCGCGCGTGTGTCGAGCGCCGCAGGCTCGCGCCCTTGGTTGCGGCGCGCCGCCTGCGCGCGCCGGAGGATGTCGATCATCTTGTTGTGCGTGACCCGCATCAGGACGGCGCGGAACGCGCCTTTTCGTTCGAGGTCGAGCGATTCGGGCTCGGCCGCACAGATCGCCGCGAACACCTCGTGGACGAGATCGTCGAGCTCGTACCCCGGAGGCAGCTTGCCACCGAACACCCGGCGGATCTCGATCTGCACTTGAGGACGGAAGCGCTCGAACAGCGGCCAGAGCGCCGGGTTTCCCTCGCTCCGCCAGCGCCGCAGGTGCGGAGCGGTCTCCCAGGCGTCCTCGCGCGCCTCGTCCTCAGCCGTCATCCAACCCCCACGGTCTCACGTCCGAGTTCGAGACGCATCGTAACCTGGTGACCAGAAGAAGGACAGAGCGGGGGGCGCCCTGGGCGCTTTCAACGCGTTCGCCTACTCGCACCCGCGCGGCGGGGCTATCATCCTGGCCCCGCCGCACGGCCGCGGCGTGAACGGAGGCGAACGATGGCACTCACACCCTCGACCATGGCGCCGCTCGGCAGCAAGGCGCCGGACTTCTCGCTTCAGGACCCGGACGGCAAGGTCGTCTCGCTCGCCGACTTCAAGGACGCCCCGGCCCTGCTCGTCATGTTCCTCTGCAACCACTGCCCCTACGTCATCCACGTCCGCGACGCGCTCGGCCCCTTCGCGCAGAAGTACCAGAAGAAGGGTGTGGCGATCGCCGGCATCAACTCGAACGACTTCACGCAAGCGCAGTACCGGGAAGACCGGCCGGAGAAGATGAAAGAGATTGCGGCCAAGTTCGGCTTCACCTTCCCCTACCTGATCGACCGCACGCAGGAGGTCGCGAAGGCGTACACGGCCGCGTGCACACCCGACTTCTTCCTCTATGACCGGCGCCGCACGCTCGTCTACCGCGGGCAGTTCGACGACAGCCGGCCGGAAAGCGGCGTGCCGGTCACGGGCAAGAGCCTGGCGCAGGCCATCGACGCGCTGCTGGCCGGCAAGTCCGTGCCCGCGGACCAGCGCCCGAGCATGGGCTGCAACATCAAGTGGAAGCCGGGAGGCGCGCCTCCCTACTTCGGCTGACGGCTCGGGTCGCCGCGCGGCCCGCTCACTCGAAGAGCGCGCGGTCCTCGCCGCGATACTCCTCCGGCAGAAGCCTCGGATAGACGCCGATCCCGCCCGAGCCGATGCCGGCGCTCAGTTCCACCGGCACGCCCTCGTGCAGCTCGCGGTACGTGGCCGTGCGCGCGGCGCGGCGCCGCCACTCCCACTCGGCCGCGAGCGCGTCCAGGCGCGGCCGCAGCTTCTCGCCCACCGCGATGGCGACCCGCTCCCGCTCCTTGCCCCGGTCCACCTCGAAGTACAGGCGCTCGCCCAGGTATTGCGCGCCGCCGCGGCTCATCTCGCCGTGCTCCTCGCGGCCGTCGAGCAGCCGCGGATC
>DYIW01000032.1:0-11682 GCA_020723465.1 Phycisphaera mikurensis | reverse complement strand
CGGCAGGAGCGCCGTGCCCGGGATCATCGCCGCGCCCGCGTACTCGTCGGTCAAGAGGTCATTGAGCTCCGCGCGCGCGGCCTCGGCTGCCTCGGTCTTGGGGAAGCGCTCGATGATCAGCTCGAGGGCGCGGCGGCGCGCCACCGGCTCCTGCCCGCCGGACCGGCGCAGCACGTCCTGCGCCAGGTCCTCCTCGAGGCGCGCGATCCTCTGCCCGGCCTCCGGCAGAAGCCGCGCCACCGCCAGCGCCTTCTGCGTCTCGCCGCGCTCCTCGTAGCGGTCGGCCAGGTCGGCGAGCACCTCGTCCCGCCGCGGGCCGGGGGGGATGCGCCAGGCGAGCGCGGCGAGCGCGTCGACCACCGGCCGGTCGTCGATCGGATCGACGAAGGCCGAGTAGGCCACGCGGATCAGCGTGGCCGGGATCCAGAAGATCGGTTCGAGGACGTCGGCGAGGGAGCGACGCGACTCCTCCTGCGCGACGTGGTAGCGCTTGAGCGGATCGTCGTCCGGGCGGTAGCCGGTGAACAGGAAGCGCCGCCGGCGCTCCACGTGCTGGTCCTTGGCACGCCGCACCGCCGCTTCGAGATCCACGGAGCGCACCACCAGGCGCGATGCGTTGCGGGCGCAGGCGGCCAGGTCGGCGCGGCCGGCGCGCGCCGCGAGCGCGGCGGTTTCCTCGAAGGGTGCCTGCGCGCCGCCGAGCAGGATCGCCTCGACCAGCGCGGCATAGCGCTGGTTCAGCTCGGGCGCGCCGCGCACCAGCTCCATCTCCAGCGGCTCGGCCCCGACCGCGCGCGCCAGCCGCTCGCGCTGCCGCGTGTACCCCTGTTCGATGCGCTGGCCGAGAGCGGCGACCTCCGGCGCCTCGCGCCGCCGCGTCTGTGCCACGTGCAGGTGCGCGGCCGCGGCGTCGAGCTTCCCTTCGTCCGCGAGCTTGGTGGTGAGCAGGACCTCCTCGGCGAAGGTCTCCGCGTCGACCTCGGCGACGCGGTGCCGGATCCCGTCGAGGTCCCGCCCCAGCCCCTCGCCGTCCGGGTGCTTCGCCAGCCACTGGCGGTACATCTCCACCTGCTTGCGATCCAGCGCCTCCAGGCCGCCCAGGCCGAGCAGCACGTCCACGCCCTCGAGGACCGGGCGGATCACGCCGACCGGGTTGCCGGTCAGCGCGGAGAAGCCCATGCGCAGGACGCCGTTGAAGAAGCCGGCGAAGCCGGAGTAGATGCGGTTCCCCTCCATCGCGGCGGCGAGGTAGGCCTCGTCCTGCTCCAGCAGGCTGGTCGCGGTCCTCTCCAGGAAAGGATCCGGAGCGGCGTCCTGCACGCGCAGCATGAGGTCGAGCCAGGTGGGACGTTCGCGCCAGTTCACGGCGTTCAGCAGGTCGAGCCTGCCGGCCATGCCCGAGGGGTAGGCGGCGAGCTGGTCGCAGCGGCGCACCTCCTTGAGCCTGGGCTGGAGCCTCCGGTCGAGCGGTTCGCCGCGGAGCGTGGTCTCGAGCGCCTCGCGCGTCACCTCGACGATGCCCTCGCGCTCGAGTGGCGGCTCGGCCGGCACCACGCAGGCGGCGCAGGGCAAAAGCAGCAAGAGGGCGGCCGCGCGCTTCATTCCGCGCTCCCGCCGATGCGCGCCACCAGGGCCTCGAGCGTGACCAGCGCGGCGCGCGCCTCCTCGCGCTCGGGCCGGCCGTCCACCGCGGCCACCTCGGCGTACACGCGCGACGCCGACTGGATCAGGTTGCGCGCGTAGGCCGCGTCGAAGTCGAAGCCGGCCGGGTCGACCGAGGAGATGTACGAGCGGGCCAGCTCGGCGTACATGTCGCCGAGGCGCATGGAGTGCTCGAGTACCCTGCGGCTCTCGACATGGTCGCGCACGGTCTGGCGCGCGGCGTCGAGCGCCACCTTCGAGCCGCCGGGGAAGAGGGCCCGCGTGCGCCAGAGGAACTCGCGCTCGCGCACGTCCAGGCGCTCGATCGAGATCAACGCCAGGCAAGCGCGTGCGTCCTCCTTGTCGAGCTTTTCGAGCAGCTCGCGCAGCGCCTGGCGCTGGCCGGCGAGGTAGAGCAGAAGCTGCTCGGGCGAGGTCGTGCCCTGCTCGTCGGCGAGCGGCCGCGTCAGTTCGGCCATGCGCGCCGCGAACTCCAGGTCCTTTGCCGCGCGCTGCGCCAGCGGCCCCTTGCCCTGCGCCACCTCGCCGTAGAGCTTCGCCGCCTCCTGGAAGTCGAGCAGGCGCTCGCGCGCCCGCGCCTGCGCGAAGCGGATCGCGGTGCGGTAGCCCGGGTCGGGCACGAGGTCGTAGTAGCGCGCGAGGCGCGCGAGCGAGGCGCGGAACACGTTCTCGCCCGACACGTCGAGGGGCGGCTCGAAGCGGTAGAGGTCGGCGTCCACGCCGTTTTGCAGCACGGCCACCACCTCGGCGAGCGAGCGGTACGGGTCGAAGGCGGGGTCGAGCCGCGGCGCGGCGCAGCCCGCGGTCAGGGCAAGCAGCAGGAAGAAGATCGGTGCTGAGGTCTTCATGGCGGGTGCCAGCATAGGGGCTCTGCCGGCGTGAAGTGCGCGGTGACGCCGATCCGGCCGGCGACGCGCGCCCGCGGGCGAGGTACGAGGGGCTCGGCTCGCGGGGAGAAAAGGACTGGATCGCAGCGCCCGCGCGGTCTGGAATCGCCTCAGGCGAGTCCCCTCCACCTGCACGCCGTCGGAAAGAGCATGTTCACTTACACGAACCGGAAAGGCGTCCAGTACTTCCTCTGCCAGGGCAAGACGAAGACCGGTCGCCCGCGGCGGTACTTCGCACGCGAGCCCCGCGACACGCCGCTCGCCCGCATCCCCCCCGGCTTCACGGTCTCCGAGAGCCCCAATGGCGTCGTGTCGCTCGTCAAGAAGCGCGCCTCGCCCTTCCTCCCGCTCGAGGTCCAGGCGCTCAAGGCCTCCATCCGCAGACACACCGCTGCCACGGACTACCTGGTGCAGGTGAGGCCCAGATACCTGGAAGTTTATGAACGGAATGGACCGGGCCAGGACGAGATCAGCGAGTTGGCCCGCCTGCTCGGAAGGCCCGACTCCGCCAGGCTTCATGCCGAGCTCACGAGGAACTCGCCCTTCACCCCCATGCTCCGCTTCTCACTGCACGATCCCGCGGAACGTCTGTTTATCGCTGAACGTCAGTTCTACTTGGGCCGCGGCGGCTGGATCTTGATCCTCGTCCCCGCGCCGCTTCAGCAGCTCCTCGCGGAGACGATTCCCGCGCTCGGAACCGAGGAGTTCTTCGAGCTGCTGTAGAACGGGAGACCTTTCAAACCCAGGCGGGGCCGTGGCCGCGGGCACAGGCGCCTCCAAGGGCGAGAAGGCCTTGCCTTGCCGGTTCGCCTTCGCCTACCTGACGTTGAACGGCGACGCGCACGCGAAGAACGTCTCGGTGCTGCGAGAACCCGACGGAGAGTGGCGCGCTGCGCCCGCGTACGTCGGGCTGACGAGGAAGGCGGTCGGGAAGGCCCTGGACAGGCTCATCGAACGCGTCCCTACCTGGATGGATCGACTGGAAGAGCTGCCTTTCGACGAGCGGGTGATCCAGAAGCTGCGGCGCGCCGCTCAGTACCGCGTCGAGAGACTGAGCGGCTGATGGCGGCTCATGCGCCGCACAGCGGCGCCGCCGCCGCGTCCACGCGGCTCCGGGACGAATCGGGAGCGGAAAGATCCGGACGTGGCACGATCCCACCGGCTCAGCCGAGCAAGCCCTGCGGGAAGAGTGCCTCTGGCCTGCAGCCGTGGCAGAGGGATGCCGTCGATGGAGCTGGAGCGACGTTCCGCTGCCGCGGCGACCACTTGGGGCGGCACGTCCGGAGAGTGGGCCGAATCCTCGACGGTCTGCGTGCGTGCCGGCTTTGCTCGCGCCGGCGCTTCCTCGCCTGCTCCGTCGCCCGTAAGGTCCGCCTCGCCCGCCACGCCTGGCAGCTCCTCGCTTCCGCCCGGCTGCTCGCTCCGCAGTAGCGCTCAAGCGCATGGTGCGGGACGAACCGCTGCTCGCAGCCTTCAAGAGACAGCGCCGCCGCCCGGCTCACTCTCGCGCCGCTCCCCCATCACTCCCACCCGGCCATGCGGAGCAGGCGCCTGCGCATGTCCTCCCCCACCGACCACTCGTCTCTCGCAAACCTCAGGAAGCGCTCGCGAAGCACAACCTCGCCTCCCACCCTCTCCAGCAGCGCCGAGACAAACTGTCCGTCCCCACCGACCACAGCCACGTCATCCAAGGAGGCCGCGCAGATGCATCCCCACATGCCCGATCGTCCGAACAGGAGCACATCCATGAAACCGACGTTGCTCCCTGGCCGTTCCCTCGCCGACCCAGCGACGCCACCGACGCCGCAACGACCAGTGCCGCCTCCACCGGCGCGACGGTCTCGGCGTCCTTGATGATGACCTCGTCGTCTCCACAGGCCCGCACGGCCGCCATCAGGGCGCCAGCGCACCTCTCATCCATGTTTATCCCGTATGGCACCAGAAGCACGCGCCACCCCGCGCCCAAGAACGGCGGCCCGTGCAACCACCGCTTCGGGAAGATCGCGCGGTGCAGCGGACCGCACTCCGCCTCGAAGGCCGTCGGGGATAGAGAGCGAGGCACCGAGATCGACATCCGCGTCAGGATCCCACCTGCCGGGACCCGCCAGCAGTGATTAGCCGCCTCTGCACACACCCACCACTACTTGCCCTCCAGAGTCGCCGTGGACTGAAGCAAGCTGGACGCTCAAGGGAAAGGCCCCTCTTGGCGCCGCACGGTGTAGACCAACCCGCGGGAATCGAGTTCCGCTCGGAACAGGGAGAAGGCCCGCTCCGCAACAGGCGGAATCCGCGCCGATCTCAGGTCGCGGAACACGATACTGATGTACTCGCGGAACGCCACTGACATAAAGAAGCCGTTCATCCCCTCTTCGTTCGGGTACTCCGCCACGAACTCAACGAAGTGCGGAGGACCTACAGGGCCTTTGACGTTCATTCTCATTTCACGTGCCACGAACTCGAAACACTCGAGCACGACCCGATCCCGCGCACGATCAGATTCGGTAGGCCCACGTTCCATCTTGATTTCGATGACACTGCCGTGCTCGAAAGCACATCCGGCAAGAGATACGCAGACTGCAAGAAGGGCGGCGCGCAACGCCTTTCGGTGCGCGCGGACTCCCTCGGCCAGCGCGCCTACCTCCACAAGGTCTCCAGGACGAAGCGGGCGGTGCGGGTCTTGCCGTGCTTCTTCGAGAAGGCCTCCTGCTCCTTCTTGCCGGGCGGCGCGCAGTCCTCGCCGAGAAGCAGCAGGAGTTGCTCCTCTGCCTCGGCCTCGGCCTTCAGGGACTTCAGCGCCTTCTCCAACCTCGTGGCCTCGTTCTTCAGGCCGGCGGCGCGGCCGCGGGCGAGCAGCCGCTCGACGCGGCCGCTGATACCGACGAGACCGGGAAGGCACTGGTCCGAGAGATCGAGCAGCGCGGCCTCCATGTCCAGTTCAGCCTCGAGGTCATCGAGCACGGCGCGCGCCAGGCGGTCGGGCTCGAAGCCCTTCGCCTTCTTGGCGTAGCGCTCGCCCGCCTTGCGGAACGCGGCGACCTCGCCCTGGAAGAGCCGCTGGAAATCGGCGCGCACGGCCGCGGCATCGAAGCCCGCGTGCAGGACGTGGAGGATCTCCAGGCCCACGCTGCGCGGCGCGTCCTCATCGGCGCAGAACACCGGCCCGAAGGGGATGGTGACGTCCGCGGGCCAGCCCGCGCCCTCGGTGTGCACGCCCTGGATCGGTGTGGGCCGGTCGTTCACGCCCAGGCGGAAGTCGACGAGCCCCGAGGGGCACGAGAAGACCTTGGGGATGATGCCCCAGCCGCCCGTAGCGCGGCCCACGGTCACGGCGCGGCCGGTCTCGCTCATTGCCCAGGTGAAGGTCTCCGCGGACGAGACCATGACCTCGTCCTGGAGCATGACGATCGGACCCGCGAACTGCCACGCGCCCGAGGCCTCGATGCGGCCGTGCCGGCCGTTCTCCACCCCGCCCTCGAAGAAGCGGCCGGCCATCTCCCAGGCCGGGCCGTCGCCGCCGCCGCCCATGAAGCGGCAGTCGAGCAGCAGCGCCTCCATCTCGCGCAGGCGGTCGAGCGCGGCGTGGAAGGCCGTGACCGTCGCCTGGTCCATGCCGCCGGTGATGCGCAACCAGCCCACGCGCGCGCACCACTGCGTCTCGAGCATGAGCGACACCGCGCCCTCGGCCCAGGCCGCACCCTCCGGCGCCTGCGCCTCGAAGGGCGAAAAGGCCTTCCCGCCCGGGCCCCAGCGGCCGGCCGTGGCCGTGCGCGTCTTTTTCTCGGGATCGAGGAAGGTCAGCTCGACCTGCTGAACCTCGCCAAACGGCAGCATGCGGTTGCCGAGCGAGCCGAACAGGCTGTGGTCCGACGAGATGCCGGAGAACGCGGCGATGCGCCGCCGCTCGCGCTCCATGGCGAGCCAGGCCGGCAGGTCGCCGATCGCGACCAGCACCGAGCCCGGCGCGATCGTGCCCGCGAGCGGATGCCCGGGCATGAGCCCGCGCAGCACGAACTTGCCGCCGTCCCAGCCGAACCACAGGCCGCCGCCGTAGAGCCCGTCGAACTTGCCGGGCAACCCCTCCACCGAGGAGCGGACCACGCCGGTGTGGCTGTCCCGCAAGAGCGCGAGCAGCCGCATCACGTTCTTGACGTGCTCAGCGTCGCTCGCGCTCGCCGCGAAGTCCTTCTCCAGGCGCGCCGAGCCGGCCTTCCAGTCGGTCTCCTTCGACTTCAAGGCCGCGCTCTCCTGCTCCACCGCCTGGCAGATGAAGCGGTAGTCCTCGAGGTAGGTCTTGCGGTCGCCGCCGGCCGCGCGCCCCGCGGTCAGGAGGACGAGCGCGCCGCAGAGAGCGGCTGCCGCGCGCACGAGGTTTTTCGCCCCTCCCCTCACAAGCTCTCCGAACAGCCGATCATGACAATGCCGAGGCGCAGCGTCGTCGCCTCTTCCGCGCCCGCGACGCGCGCCGCGGGCGCGACCTCGACGATCCACTCGTCGCGCTCGCCCTCGGGGTAGAGGCGCGCTTCCTTGCGCTCCTCGCCCTGCGGCTCGATCAGGTACAGGGTCAGCGGGTGCTCGGTCGACGAAGCGAGCTTGGCCAGGTTGTTGAGCCGTTCCATGTCCTCCACTGCATCGGGCTTCTTGTCGTGGCGGAAGGAGGTTAGCACCAGAAAATCGCGCGTCGGCGAGGTCCCCAGGTGATCCCCGTCCTCGGGCTGGACGCCATAGCGCAGGGCATAGCAGCCTTCCGCGATGGGGATCTCCTTGTAGTCATACTCCTGGCCATAGGAGCGCAGCGCGCCGACCAGGGTGCCGATCGGCAGGTTGCCGAAGCGTGTGCCCAGCTCGCCCTTGCGCTTCTCGGCCGCGAGCGGGATCTCCTTGCAGAGCCACAGGTCATAGAGGACCTTGCCGCCGGCGTCTTCAAGGCGCAATCCGGCGGGCTCGAGCAGCTCGCGGAACGTCTCGGGCACGTCCTCGGGCAATGCAGGCTTCGGTTCCTGCCCTTCGCCCGCGGGCTCCGCGGCCGGAAGCGCCTTCAGCACGTAGGGCGAGAACGGACCGTCCGCGGCGGCAATCAGGACGGCGGCCAATGCGCCAAGGAAGAGAAGCGCGCTCAGGGCGCCGCGCGGCGGACGTTTCATGTCGCTCGATCCTGTGCCACTACCCGCCAGGATCCTCGCACGGCACGAAGATCTCCAGCCTCTTCGACGAGAACCCGAGGCACGCGAGTGCGCGCAGGCTGAGAGCCGGCCGAAAGGTCCTCCGGCTTCCAGCTTCGGACTTCGGACTTCAAACTCGCGGCGGCGCCGGCCGGACCCAACCAGTGAGCGCGGACACGTTTGGTGCGGCGCCGCCGCGACGCGGCCTCACGCTTCATAGCAGGCGCGCTGCGGCGCGCAGGCCTCGAGATCGGCGCCTCCGCCTTCCGGCCCGAGCGCGCGGCAGGTGCGCCTGCACCAGTAGTCGCGCCGGTCGTCGTCGCTCTCGCGCGCGGCCGCGGCGCCGCCGCCGCCCGGCGCGTGGAAGTACATCTCCTTGCAGCGCAGGTGCCGGCAGACGCGGTGTCCGGACGGGGCTCTCCTGTTCAAGAACGTCATGGTCGTTTCTCCCGGTCTACCCGGCCTGGCCCGCGGCCAAGAGGAGCGCGCGCCGCGCCGCGACCTCCGCCACCTGCACCTTGTAGCCGTTGCCCTGAAGCGGAGTCGCGTCCTTCAGCGCGGCCGCGGCCGCCGCCTTCGCCGCCTCCTCGTCGAGAGGCTTGCCTGCGAGCAGGCTGGTGACGTCCACCAGCCAGGGCGCGGGCGCGACCTGCCCCAGCACGAGCCGCGCGCCGGCCACGCGGCCGCCCTCCAGCTCGAGGCAGGCCGAGGCCGCGGCCACGGGCCAGTCCAGGCTCCTGCGCTGGCGCACCTCATAGGTCGCGCTCGCCGGCCGCGGCGCGGGCAGGCGCACGGACACGAGGATCTCGCCGCCCGCGAGCGTGAACTCGCTCTCCCCCTCGCCTTCGGGCGCGCGGTAGAGGTCGCGCGCCGCCAGGCGCCGCAGCCCCTCGCCGCTCCAGACGGACAGCTCGGCGCCCGCGGCCACGAGCGCGGGCGCGACGCTCGAGGGGCTGACGAACTTGGCCGGCCCGGCGTTGCCAAGGATGGCGTGGAAGCGATCGTCCCCCTCGAGCACGAGCGGCTTGCCGTCCCTCAGGCCCAGCAGGCCGAAGCCGCGGCGGAAGTACCAGCAGCGCGGCCGCTGCAGCAGGTCGCCGCCGAGCGTGGCCATGTTGCGGAGCTGCGGGCTCTTGATGCCGGCCGCGGCCTGAATGAGGGCCGGGCAGCGCGCGCGCGCCAGGGGCGACGCGATCACCTCGCCGAGAGGGGTCATGGCGCCGATGACCAGAGTGCCCCCTTCCTCGCGGATTCCGCGCAGCTCCGGGATGGCGGCCAGGCTGATGACGCGCGAAGGCTCGACGATGAAGTCCTTCATCAGGCCGAGCAGGTCGGTGCCGCCGGCGAGGAAACGCGACGCTTCGGGCGCCTCGCGCCAGAGCGCGGCCGCGCGCGCGAGCGTGGCCGGAGCGGCATAGGCGAAGTCCTTCATCGCGCGCCTCCCTTGCCGAGGGCGTTCAGCACGGCGCGCGGCGTGAAGGGCGCGTACGGCACGCGTACTCCGGCCGCGTTGGCCACGGCGTTGCTGATGGCGGCGATCGGCGAGATGACCGGCGGCTCGCCGATGCCGATCACCCCGCGCGCGTGGTGCGCCTCGGTCTGCATCAGGTGCACCACGATCTCGCCCACGTCGCCGATGCCGGCCAGGCGGTAGAAGGCCATGTTCGGGTTCAGGCACGCGCCCGTGCCCGGATCCATGACGCGCTCCTCGAACAGCGCCGAGCTGATGCCCATGATGCAGGCCCCGTACACCTGGCTCTCGGCCAGGGTCAGGTCGACCACGGTGCCGCAGTCCTGCACCGCGACGAGCTTCTTCATCGTGACCACGCCCGTCTCCACGTCCACCTCGACCTCGGCCATCTGCGCGCCGCCCACGCCCTCGGCCATGAGCTCGGGATCGGTGCGGCCGCTGCCCGCGAGCGCCTCGGGCCCGATCAGGGCGCAGGCTTCGCTCCAGCCGAGCGCGCGCTCCGGTGCGGCCGTGACGAACACGCGGCCGCCCTGCGCCCTGCACTCCTCGGGCGCGGCCTGGAGCTCCGGCGCGGCGCGCGCCAGGAGCTGGCGCAGCGCGTCGAGTGCGGCGTTCCGGGCCGCGGAGCTGATGCCGCCCACGGTGGTGCTGCCGCCGGACCCACCCGAGGGCGGCAGCGTGCTGTCGCCGATCTGCACGTCGATCGCCGCGGGGCGTAGGCCGAGCGTCTCGGCCGTGACCACGGCCAGCACGGTGCGCGAGCCGGTGCCGAGATCCTGCGTGCCGCAGCTCACGCTCACCGAGCCGTCGCTGCGGATCGTGGTGCTGCAGTTGCTGTCGTGCCCGAGGCCGCCCCAGGTGTGCACGGACAGACCCAGGCCGCGGCGCACCGTGCCCTGCTGCGCCGCGCGCGGGACGTAGCGCGTGCGCCAGTCCATGAGGCGCGCGGCGATCTGCAGTTCCTCCTCGTAGACCTCGGGACGCGCGGTGAACTGCACGTTCTTGAGGAAGAGGTCGAGGGGGTCGAGGCCGAGCTTCGCCGCCGCGTCGTCCAGCGCGGCCATCGTGATCAGGCAGCTCTGCGGGCTCATGGGCGCGCGCCAGGGCCGCGCCGCGCCCGTGTTGGTGCGGATGCTGACGTGCGTGCGCCGCTGCGGCACCTTGTCGAACACGTAGGGAAGGCGCGGAGCCGAGCCGCCGCTGGCGCCGCCCGAGCCCCAGGAGCGCGACTCCCAGGCGGTGAGCGTGCCGTCCTGCTTCACGCCCACGCGCACGTCGGCGCAGGCCGAGGGGCGCGAGCCGGCGACCATCAGCTCATGATCGCGCTCGAGCATGACCTTCACCGGCCGGCCCGTCTCGTCGGCGATGCGCGCGCACTCGCGATCCCACACGTCGAACTGGAACTTGCTGCCGAAGCCGCCGCCCATGTGCTGGCAGACG
The DNA here is from genome assembly GCA_020723465.1 of Phycisphaera mikurensis. Classification (GTDB taxonomy): domain Bacteria; phylum Planctomycetota; class B15-G4; order B15-G4; family JADJEK01; genus JACQZJ01. The sequence continues at coordinate 1,063 of DYIW01000032.1, read as the reverse complement.
GCGCGCACGTTCTCCGGGTTGATGCCCAGCTCGCCGGCCAAGTCCTCGTCCACCGAGGAGATGCGCTGCGTCGAGGACCAGGTGTTGGCGTGCTCCTCGTCCACGACCTCGACCACCGAGCCGTGCGGCTCGAGACAGCAGTGCGTGACGATGGGAGCGCCGTAGCGGCCCTCGACCACGACGTCCGCCTCGGCGAAGCCGGCGTCCACGTCGCCCTGCTCGCGGCCGCGCTGCTCGCGCGCCCACTCCTCGGGCAGGTCGGGCGCGTCGCCGGCCACGTTGTGCTCGAGCACCTCGTACTCGACCTTCACCAGGCGCGCGGCCGCGCGCGCGATCTCCTCGCTCTCGGCCGCCACCACCGCGACCTCGCGCCCGGCGTGCTCCAGCTCCTCGCCCTCGTCGACGATAGCGCGCGCCACCACGACCCCGTCCAGGGCCTGCGCGGCCGCCACGTCCACGCTCCGCACGCGCGCCCGGCCGTGCGGGCAGAGCGTGAACTTGAGATGCAGCATCTCGTCCAGGTTGACGTCCTGCGTGTACCTGGCCCGGCCCGTGACCTTGTCGGCCGCGTCGAGGCGCGGTGTGCGCTTGCCGAGGTGGGCCGCCTCGTCGAGCCTGGGCCAACTCTTCTTCGGCTCGCGCATCAGCCGCCCTCCGGCGCGGCGCCGGCCGCCGCCTTCTTGATGCCCTGGTAGGAGCCGCAGCGGCAGAGGTTGCCGGAGAGGCCGTCCAGCACCTCCTCCGGGCTCGGCCGCGGGTTCTTGCGCAGGAGCGCCTCGCTCGCCAGCACGAAGCCCGAGGTGCAGAAGCCGCACTGCAGGGCGTCGTGTGCCACGAAGGCCTGCTGCACCGGGTTCAGCTCGCCGCCCGGCGCCAGGCTCTCCACGGTCTCGACCTTCTTGCCCTGCGCGGCGACGGCCAGGATCGAGCAGGCGTAGACCGGCTGGCCGTCGAGCAGCACCGTGCACGCGCCGCAGGCGGCGTGGTCGCAGACCTTCTTGGCGCCGGTGATGTCCATGCGGTCGCGCAGCGCGTCGAGCAGGGTCACGCGCGGCTCGACGTC
>DYIW01000031.1 GCA_020723465.1 Phycisphaera mikurensis | reverse complement strand
CGTGGTGCTGGAGCGGATCCTGGCCGAGGCGCGCGCGAGCCACGGAGCGGTGGCCACCTTCCTGGGCACGCTGCGGGCGCTGGCTCTCGACGGGATCCACCTGGACGTGGTTCCAACGGCCACGGCATCCCGGCTCTATAATCTGGATGATCCGAAGGTGCGCCGCGTGGTGTCGGACGCCTCCTTGAAGCTCTTCGGCCAGGCCCTCGTGCTGAGGGCGGCCGTGGGCAAGGCGACTGGCGGGCCCGAGGCTCCCCCAGCGGCTCCTTCCCGGTCAACGGTCGACCGGGTGCGGAAGATGTTCGATGGCGAGGTGATTGACTAGCGCGCCGGCGCTGGGAAAGGTCGCGAGCATGGCTGGTCTGGGGGACTTCGCGGGGCTGCTGAAATAAGCCCAGAAGATGCAGAAGGAGATGGCCAGGGTCCAGGAGGCCCTGAAGGAGCGGGTGGTCGAAGGCAGTTCCGGGGGCGGCATGGTCAGCGTCCACGTGAACGGCAACATGGACCTCCTGTCCATCAAGATCAACCCGGAGGCCATCGACCCGAAGGACGCGGAAATGCTCGAGGACCTGGTCCTGGCCGCGGTCAAGCAGGGTCTGGAACGGGCGCGCGAGCTGGGGAAGAGCGAGCTGGGCCGGCTGACCGGCGGTCTCTCCCTCCCCGGGATGTTCTGACCCGGCCAGCCACCGCGGCGGGCCTTCCCGGACGGTTCGCACCGGCATCTCTGCTTCTCGCGAAGTCCCCTGCAACCTCATTCACCGAGCGCTATACTCGCCTTGGGTACTGTAGTTGCTAGGGGCGTGGGCCTCCCGGGGTGACGGGCGGGCCGGCGCCGCGGACCGATGGCCTACCCGGAACCGATCCAGAAGCTCATCCAGGAGTTCGGCAAGATGCCGGGCGTGGGCGTGCGCACGGCCGAGCGGCTCGCTTTCCACGTCCTGCGCTGCTCGCCGGAGGACGCCTTCAACCTCGCGCTCGCCATCCGCGACGTGAAGAAGAACGTCCGCACCTGCTCCGTGTGCTGCAACGTCTCGGCCGCGGACCCTTGCCCGGTCTGCGCGGACAGCGGCCGCGACCACGCGCTCGTGCTCGTGGTCGAACAGCCCCACGACCTCGAGAAGTTCGAGGCGACCGGCTTCCGCGGCGTGTACCACGTGCTCGGGGGCGTGGTGAACCCGATCGAAGGCATCGAGCCGGAGCACCTGACGGTCGAGCGGCTGAAGAAGAGGGTGGCTGGGGGAGGGATCAGGGAGGTGATTCTCGGCGTGGACCCGGACTTCGAGGGCGACGGGACGGCTCTCTTTCTGCGCGCTCTCCTGAACAAGTCCGCGGTCAAGGTGACGCGCATCGCGCGCGGCGTGCCGGCCGGTTCCTCCATCGAGTACACCAACGCCTCCGTGCTGGCCGAGGCCATGTCCGGAAGGCAGGAGATGGAGCCGGAGGAGTGAAGCTCGAGCTGTCGCTGTCCCAGCGCCCCGAGATGCAGCTCAGGCTCTCGCCGCAGCTCATTCAGCGCATCGAGATCCTGCAGCTTCCGGCGCAGGAGCTGATCGAGCTGATCCAGGAGGAGTGTGCCGAGAACGAGACCATCGAGGTGGAGCCGCCGCGCGTGGAGGCGCCGGCGTCGCCGAACGGCAGCGAGGGCGAGGGCGGCGAGGCGGACCTCGCGGAACAGGTCTCCTCGGACCTGGAGAAGTACACGGGCTACAGCGAGATCCTGCGGCCGCGCGTGCGCCGGGACGGCGAGCGCGACGCCAAGCTCGAGGCCATGCAGAACGCTCCGGCGGGGCCGGGCACGCTGCAGGACCACCTGCTGGTGCAGGTCGCCTTCGCCAACTTGGCGGAGCGCACGCGCGCCTGCGTCGAGATCCTGATCATGCACCTCGACCAGAACGGCTTCCTGCCCGACCCGCTCGAGGAGCTGATCATCCCTTACGACGAACGCTACACCCTCGAGGAGTTCCGCCAGGCCCACGAGTTCCTGCGCACCCTGGAGCCGGTGGGAGTGGGCGCGCGCGACCTGCGCGAGTGCTTCCTGGCACAGCTCGATCCGGCGCACCCGCGTCACGACCTGTTCCAGCGGATCATCGGCGAGCACCTCGACGACTGGCGCGACAACCGCCTGCCGCGCATCGCGCGCGCGGTCGGGCTCGACATGGAGAGCCTCAAGGAAGCCCTCGACGAGCTGCGCACCCTGCTCGTGCCCCCGCCCGGCAGGCGCTTCCGCCAGGGGGTCGTGGTCCCGGTGCGCCCCGACATCGTGGTCGAGCGGGGCGACGGCCGCTACGAGGTGCGCCTCGAGGACGACTACTACCCCCAGGTCACCCTCAGCCCCGCCTACGTCGACCTGTACCGCGACCGCTCGCTCGGCCGCCGGATGCGCCGCGACCTGAGGAACAAGATCGAGCGCGCGCGTTTCCTGATCGAGGCCATCGAGCAGCGCAAGAACACGCTCCATCGCGTGGCGCTGGTGATCGTCGAGCACCAGCGCGAGTTCTTCGAGAACGGCTCGCTCCTGCCGCTGAAGATGCGCGACGTCGCCGACGCGCTCGGCCTGCATGTCTCGACCGTGAGCCGGGCGATCTCCGACAAGTGGATGCAGACGCCGCGCGGCATCTTCCCGATGAAGCACTTCTTCACCGGCGCGGCGCCGGGCGGCCAGGCGGTGGGGCTGGAGTCGCGCGATTCGGTGCGCACCAAGGTCCAGGAGATCATCGAGGCCGAGGACAAGCGCCGGCCGCTCTCGGACGAAGACGTGGTGGAGAAGCTGGCGGTCTTCGGCCTGGACATCGCGCGGCGCACGGTCACCAAGTACCGCAAGATGTTGAACATCCCCTCGTCGCGGCAGAGACGTGAGTACTGACGCCGGCACGGACGGCCGCAGGACCTTCAAGCTGACGCTTGCCTACGACGGCGCCGCCTATCAGGGCTGGCAGCGCCAGCCGGATTGCGCCACGATCCAGGAGCGCGTGGAAGCGGCGGTGCGCGCGGTCACGGGCGAGGAGGCGGCGGTGACCGCCTCGGGACGGACGGACGCGGGCGTGCACGCGCTCGGCCAGGTGGCGCACGTGTGCGCGCGCTGGCGCCCGCCGGCCGAGGCACTGCTGCGCGCCCTCAACGCCAACCTGCCGCAGGACATCGCGGTGCGCCGTGTCGAAGAGGCGCCGGCCGGGTTCCACGCTCGGCGCGACGCGCGGCGCAAGACCTATTTCTATCAGGTGTTCATCGGTCCCGAACGCCATCCCTTCTGGCGCCGCTGCGCGCTGCACCTGCGCCTCCCCCCGGATGTGCGCGCCATGCGCGCCGCCGCCGCCATGTTGACCGGACGGCACGACTTCCGTTCGTTCGTGGTCAACGCGGGCGAGCGCGCGAACACGGTGCGGACGCTCTTCTCTCTCAGGGTGCTGGAGGCGCGCTGCGGCCTGCGCATCTTCGCCTGCGCGAACGGCTTCCTGCAGCACATGGTGCGCGCCCTGGCCGGCCTCTTGCTCCAGGTCGGCCGCGGCCGCGAATCGCCCGCCGGCGTGCGAGAAATCCTCGCCGCCCGGGACCGCGCCCGCGCCCCCGCGTCCCTGCCGCCGCACGGGCTCTTTTTGTGGAAGGTCGATTATTGACACCCTCCAGCCGTTGCGATGATATTCGCCGCGGCAACGCCCTGTGCCGCGCGCAGCGCTGCCGCGTTGAAGCCGCGGCGCGGGCGGCTTGCGGATCGCTGAATGCGCGCATGGGAGCGTCTCGCCGCGGAGCAGCCGGTGGGCCACTTGGAGTGTCCGTTGATGCCAAGGCGCCACCTCTCTGCGGTCGCAGACGCCGAGGGGGCAAGGCACCGAGCGAGCCGGCGCAGACCCGCACGCGCACTACCCCAGGAGTCCCCGCTTGAACATCGAGATCACCGGCCGCCACTTCGAGGTTCCCTCCGGACTCGAGGAGTACGCCCGCACCAAGGCGGTGAAGGTCGCCAAGTATCTGAAGAAGGACGTGCGCGTCCAGGTCATCCTGGAGCACGAGCATGACAAGTACACCGTGGAGATGATCGTCTCCGGCCACCGCGGTCCGGCCATCGTCGGCCAGGAGCAGGACGGCGAGGCGCGTGCCGCGATCGACCTGGCGATCGACAAGATCGAGCACCAGTTGCGCAAGCTCCGCGGGCGCCGCAAGGACCGCAAGGGGCGCAGCATGGCCGGCGAGAAGGCGCCTGCGAGCGAGGCGCTGCCGCGCGAGGGCGAAGACGCCGAGGTGAGCTACGATGACATCATCGACGAGGAGCTGAATCGGTGAGCAAGGGCACAGGCGGGGCTGCTTCGTTCTGGAAGCTGTTCGGCGCGAAGACGATCAGCGTGGATCTCTGCGCCCGGGAGAAGAGCGCCGCGATCGCCGAGCTGGTCGACCTGCTGGTCGCGGCAGGCAAGATCGAACGCAAGCGGCGCGACGCCATCGTCGATGCCCTCGTCTCGCGCGAGCAGCTCGGCAGCACGGGCATCGGCGCGGGCGTGGCGATCCCGCACGTCAAGATCGACGAGGTCTCCGAGTCGGTCGCCGCGATCGGCGTGGCCAAGGAGGCGGTCGACTACGACTCGGTCGACGGCGAGCCGTGCGACATCTTCCTCATGCTGCTCTCGCCGACGGCCGAGGCGGAGACGCACCTGGAGATCCTGCGCTGGCTGGCCAAGCTGGTGCGCAACCCGGATTTCTGCCGGTTTCTGCGCGCGGCGAAGACCCCCAAGGAGACGCTCAGCCTGCTCAAGGAGATGAGCGGCGGTTGACCTGCGCGCCCGCTTTCCCCCCGTGCCACGCGTGACGCGCCAGGTCGTCATTCCGAACCCGCAGGGCCTGCACGCCCGGCCCATCGCCCTCATCGTCCAGACCGCCGGCCGCTTCCGCGCGGCGCTGCGCATCGGCCTCGACCAGCAGGACGTCAACGGCCGCTCCGTGCTCGAGCTCATGACCCTGTGCGCCGTGCGCGGCACCGCGCTCACGCTCGCGGCCGAGGGGGAGGACGCCGCCGAGCTGGTCGACGCCGTGGCGGCGGTGATCGAGAACGGGTTCGGCGAGATGTAGGCCGCGTTTTCCCGTCCCCGGCTCCCGCCGCCGGCCCGACATGCCCCGCCGGACCGCCTCAAGTCGCTCCCCTGCCCCCGCCGATAAAAGACCAACTTGCGCCGCATTCTGCCCGCGGCGCGGACTTCCGAGCAGGGAGCGATCATGGCGTTCTTCAGCAGGCAACGGAGCCTCCTCGGGGTGGACATCGGCACCGACTCGATCAAGGCGGTCGAGCTGACCACCCAGGGGGGTGAACCCATTCTCACCGGCTACGGTCAGGTATCCGTGCCCCAGGGCGCCGACCCGGCCGACGCCCTCGCGGACCTGCTGCGGGCGTGCCGCTTCCGCTGCCGGCGGGCGGCGACCGCGGTCTCGGGGCGGTCCGTGGTCGTCCGCTTCCTGTCCATGGCCGAGGTCCCGGTGTCCAACCTCAAGTCGGCGATCCGCTTCGAGGCGGACAAGTACATCCCCTTCGACCTGGACGAGGTGGTGACCGACTGCGCCCGCCTGGAGGCCGCCGGCGACACCTCCGGCGAGATGAAGGTCCTGCTGGTCGCGGCCAAGCGGGACATCGTCCAGAGCCGGGTGGACCTGCTGCGGCGCGTCGGCCTCGAGGCGGCCCACGTGGACGTGGACCCGTTCGCGGTTGGCAACGCTTTCGAGCTGGTGGCGCGGGCAAACAACGACCCATCGCTCGGTTCGCGCGTCTCCGCGCTGATCGACGTGGGCGCCTCCAAGACCACGGTCACGGTGGTCAAGGGGCACGAGCCGCGCTTCACGCGCGAGGTCTACCTCGGCGGCGAGGACTTCACCGGAGCGGTGGCCAAGCGCCTGGGCGTGGAGGCGGGCGAGGCCGAGCACCTCAAGCGCGCGCCCGGGGAGCGCGCCGAGGAGGTGGCCGGCGCGCTGGCCCACTCGGTGGACGGGCTCGCCAACGAGGTGATGCTCTCGCTCGACTACTACGAGGACCGCCAGGACGGGGAGAAGGTCGAGGATGTCTACCTCTCCGGCGGCGGCTCGCGCACGCCGCTGCTCGAGGAGACGCTTGAGCGCGTGTTCGAGCGCAAGACCGCTTCCTGGAGCCCGGTCGCGGGACTCTCGGTCGACGGCGACGTCGTCGACGCCAACCTGCTCACGGAAAACGCCGCCCAACTGGCCGTCTCGGTCGGCCTGGCGGCTCGCGTCGTCAAGGAGGGTGCTCCATGATCCGCATCGACCTGTTGCCCCCCGAGTACCGCAAGGCGGAGAGGACCGCCCCGGCGCGGTTCATCGCCACCATCGGGCTGGTGGCCCTGGTCTGCTCGCTCGCGGCCGCGCTCGGCTACGGCTGGTTCGGCGTGGTCGGCGGCGCCCGCGCGGACGTGCAGATGGCCCAGGAGATCCTGGAAGGCAAGAAGCCGCAGGCGGAGTACGCCGACAAGCTGGAGAAGGAGAAGAAGGACTACACCGAGCGCATGGACCACATCAAGGAGTTCGGCAACTCCCGCGTCCTGTGGACCAAGAAGATCGACCAGCTCGCCTCCATCATCGACTCTCCGGCCGAGTCGGACCGGCATCAGGTCTGGCTGCAGTCGCTCGTGGTGAAGATGGACGACCCGCGCAGCCCCGGCATCAGCATCAAGGGCAAGTCGGCGACCGGCCAGCTCGACAACCTCTCCGCGTTCAACGCGGACCTGCAGGCGAAGCCCTTCTTCACCGAGTTCGAGAGCATCACCAACCCGGCGGGGAAGAAGATCCTGGAGGAGCAGTTCGAGCCGGCGGACGCTTTCGAGTTCGAGACGACCCTGGCATTGGTGAACCGCGCCGGCGACGCCAAGAAGCCCGCGCCCAAGGCGGTGCCCGCCAAGTAGGCGGGGCGAGGAACGGCCATGCAGATCCAGAAACACGCACTCCTGCTGATCCTCGGCTACGCCGGCGCGCTCGCCGCCAGCGGCGCGGCCGGCTACTACTGCTACGACAAGTACAAGACCGCCCGCGACGAGGAGGCGAACGTCCGCAAGCAGATCGACCTGGCGGACATCAAGATCAGGCGCGTCCCGGCCCTCGAGACCGACGTCATCTGCCTGCGCGAGAACCTGTCGGAGCTGGTCAAGATCCTGCCGAACCGCAAGGAGGTGAACGAGTTCGTCAACAAGATCGCGGACTTCGCCCAGGAGTCGGGGGTGCACATCTTCTCCCTCAAGGACGAGAAGGACCGCAGCAAGAAGAAGGACGTCTTCGACAAGGTCATCTACAAGCTGTCGATGGACGCGAACCTCGGCCAGTTCCTGGACTTCCTCTCGCTGTGCGAGGGCTGGGAGCGCTTCGCGCGCGTGACCATGATCGAGATCTCGGCCGGCGAGTGGAAGGAAGGGGCCTCGCGCGACGAGGTGACGCACAAGGTCTCGACCGAGATCGAGACCTACGCCTACCGCGGCAACGACGACACCACCAACGCGATCACGATCCTCAACTACGACAAGCGGCGCGAGGCGCTGCAGGATGAGATCGTCTCGCGGCGCGCGGACATCCAGGTGGAGCGCTATGCCTTCGTGCCCAACCCGCTGCGGCGCGATCCGTTCATCGACCCGCGCCGCCGCCTCTCCGACGAGGGGGAGGGCGGTCTGCCCCTGCCGGAGCAGAAGGCGCTGGTCGAGAACCTGGCGGAGCGGGCGGTGCGCCTGCAGCAGCTCGCGCGCGACGTCGCCTCGCCGGACACGAACTTCATCCGGCGCCTGGAGCTGGAGACCGAGATCGACCGCGAGAGCCTTGACCTCAAGGCCGAGCTCGACCAGGTGCTGGCGGCCCACTCCGTCACCGACCTCGCCCTGCGGCGGCGCATCGAGCGCGAGGTCATGCCGGTCCTCAAGGAGCTGCTCGACCGCGATCAGAGCGCCAGCGCGGCCGCCACGGTGCAGGACCTGCGGCGCTTCGCCGAGGACATGGCGACCCTGCTGGACGAGGGGAAGTACGAGCTCGTCCTGAACAAGCACGGCATCATCGCCGGGCGCGTCGACGCCGGCTCGCTGACCGCCGAGGGTGCCGCCCTGCTGCACGTGATCGAAACGGCGGCCGACCACGCCAAGAAAGCTCTCGAATTTGGAGCGAAAGAAATCCGCATCGGGGGTGTTATTGTTGGCGAAACTGGGTCGGTGGTCATCGTCAACGGGAGCGTTCTCCAGGAAGGGGACGCCCTGGAAGATGGCCTGCTGGTCCACCGGATCACCTCCGATCGTGTTGACTTCGAGTATCGGGGTGTGGTCCTTTCTCGATCACGCTGACGGCGGCGGCGGCTTTCTCTTCGTTTTGCGGCACGTGAACCGTAACGTGTAGTCGGCGTTGCCGTTTTGGCCGGAGCGAAGTGCGCCGGCCAGACTGGCAAGAAGGAGGGTTGCGGATGCGTCACAGCACCATCCGGGACGTTCTGCAGGCACTCCCTGCAGCATTCACACTTCTCGTCTTGAGCGGCACCTCCGAGGCGCAGGTCTTCGGGAGCGCCGAGTCGATCCCGGGCGCGATCGACGAGGCCGCGACGATCTCCCTTGATGTGGTCGATCGGCCCATCGCGGATGTCCTCAAGCTGATCCGCGACCGTTCCGGCGCGAACATCCTGCTGGCTCCAGGGGTGGATGTGCCGGTGACCATCGCCTTCACCGGCGTCCCCTGGCAGGAGGCGCTGCAGCTCGTGGCCGAGAACGCCGGCTGCGTGGTGATTTCCACGCGCGGCCGCGTCTACAAGGTGGAGAAGCCGGAGAAGGTGACGTTCTCGTTCGAGGACGAGGACATTCGCAAGGTCATCCAGGCGATCGCCACCAAGGGTCGAGCCAACGTCATCGTCTCGCCCGAGGTCAAGGGCGTGGTCACGATGGAGATCCACGACCGGCCGTGGCGCGTCGCGCTGGACAACGTGGTCAAGACGCTCGGCTACAACGTGGTCGAGGAAGAGCACGACATCCTGCGCATCGTGACCAGCGAGGCCCTCGTGGAGCAGCTCGAGACGCGCGTCATCGAGCTGCGCTACCTCAGGCCGCGCCCGCCCTACACCGCGGCGATCAAGACTGACTTCGCCGTGGGCAAGCCCAAGGAGCCCGCCAACGACCCGAACGTCGACTTCCCACTGCTCGGGGCGCTGCGCAAGCACCTGTCGAAGAACGGCGAGCTGGACTACTTCGACAAGCAGAACGCCCTCTTCATCAAGGACACGAAGCCGGTGCTCGATCGCATCTCCGACGTCATCACGCGACTCGACGTCGAGCCGGCCGAGATCTTCATCGACGTCAAGTTCGTGACCACGGCCGAAGGGAACGACATCGACCTGCAGTTCGGCTTCGAGGAACTCACCATTACCTTCAACGGAGCCGCCATCCCCTCGAAGGTGCCCTTCAACATGGGCAGCGGCGGCTTCGACGACTCGATCTACCCGGACAACCCGGGGGCCGGCCCCGGGGGCACGGACATGGAAGGGCCGTTCGGCGCGGACACCTACGTCGACGACCGGCTGCTGCGCACCGGCATGCTCGACTTCAGGAACGTGCGCCTGGCGGTGCGTCTGAACGAGATCGAGAACAACGTCGAGGTCGTGCAGGCGCCCAAGCTCATCACCCTCGATCACGAGGTGGCGACGGTCTTCGCGGGCGACATCATCCGCTACGCCGAGACTGAGGCGGCCACGAACCAGGCGGGGGGGCTCGCCTTCTCGGTGAAGGAGGCGCAGAATTCGCCGGTCGAGACCGGCTTCCAGTTGCTCATCATTCCGCACATCGTGCCCGGGACCGACAAGATCCTGATGACGGTGATCCCGCAGGCCAGGTTCCTGTCCGGGACCACCGACCCCAACCTCGCGGGCTTCAACCTGTTCGGGGTCGAGCCGGCCACCATCTCGCTGCCGCAGATCACCTCGCAGACGGTAGTCACGAACATGATGCTGGCAAGCGGCGAAACGGGCGTGATCGGCGGGCTGGTCACGGACCGCAGCTCCCGCATCGTGCACAAGGTGCCCTGGGCAGGCGATCTGCCGTTCGTCGGCTTCTTCTTCCGGCGCACGCAGGACGTGCAGTCCCACAACAACCTGCTCGTGTTCATCACGCCAACCATCATCCGCGGCTCGACGCAGAGTCAGGAGAACCTCGATCGCGTGCTGGCCGAGGACTACACCAGGTCGACCGAGGAGTGGGAGGCCATCATCAAGGGGCTGCCTTTGCCGGAATCGCCCGAGGAGATGACCGAGGGCGCGGCCGAGGGGGCCGAGAGCGAGGCGGAGGGCGCAGTCGAGCCGGAGGACGCGGGCGAAGCGGAAGGGGGAGGGCCGTAGGGCCGCGACGCCTTCTTGCCGGTTCGGGTCGGGTGCATGCGGCGGCCGCCTGCTGCGACCGCCTGGCGCGCGCTCTTGCCCGGCCGGTCGTGCGGCGCTAGAGTCGCACCATCGCGACATGGCCGGTCGAAAGGTGCGGGTGTACTTCGAAAAGCGTGGTGACGCCCGCTTTCTGTCGCAGCTCGACCTGCATCGGGCGGCGGAACGTGCGATCCGCCGCAGCCGGCTCAAGGTCGATTTCACCGCAGGATTCAATCCGCACGTCCGGATCTCTCTGCCGCCCGCCGCTCCGGTGGGCGTGGAGACCACGGGAGACTGCTTCACCATCCAGGTCGATCCCGAGCATGCGCTCGAACAGATCGAGACCCGGCTGGCCGAGCAGTTCGCCCACGGCATCCGGATCGTGCGGGCCGAGGAGGGCCCGGCGCCGCCTTGCGCGCGGTGCGCGTGGCTCTCGATCGATGTCACAGACGGTCACGCCGCGGCCGAGGCCGCGGCCACGGCTCTCCGGCAAGGTGGTGACGTGCGCTTCTCCCGCGCCGTCGCCCGCGGCGCAGCCGTGATCATCGAATTATCGGGAGCGGGAGCGGAGCACCGCCTTCCCCGCGTCCGCGAGTGCGTGGAGCATGCCGAGGAGCTGTTGCGTGCCCTCGGCTTTTCCGGAGGCACCGGCGCCGTCGTGCGGCACGGCAGCGATTCGTCCGCCGCGCCGGCGTGATGCCTGGTCCGCGCGGAGCGCGGGTGGAAGGCGATCTTCACCCGGTTTCAGCGGGAGCGTGCCCGGCGTGACCGGGCGCCGCACAGAATGCGGCGTCCGGGGCGCTGGCGGGCCCCGCGGGAGTCCAGATGTCCCGGAAGATGCTGATCAATGCCAGCGAGCCGGAGGAGATCCGGGTCGCCATCGTCGAGGGGAGCATCCTCGAGGAGTACTACGTCGAGCGCATGTCCGTGGAGTCCGTGGTCGGGAACATCTTCAAGGGCCGCGTCACGAACGTGGAACCGTCGATCGGCGCGGCCTTCGTCGACTTCGGCGGCCCGCGCCACGGCTTCCTGCACATCACCGACGTGATGGATCCGCCGATCCTGGACCTGGCGCGGGGCCCGCGCGACCCATTGGAACGCGGCGTACGCGGCCAGGTCGGTCCGGCGCGCGCGCAGCCGGAGGAAGGCGGCGACGCGCTCGGGCCGCGCGCGAGCGCGACCGATTCCGGCTCGGCGCAGCCCGTGGAGGGCGACCTGCCCGCCGGGGCCGGGCCCCCGGGAGATGTCGGATTGGACGATTGCTCGCTCGAGCCCGCCGGCCCGGGCGGCGCGGCTGCCGCGCCCGAGCCGCGCGTGGAGGAGGAAGCCGCGGAGGAGAGCCCCAGCCCGCCCGCGAGCCGCGCCAGCGCGACGGTCGTGAGCCGGGGCACGGTCGCGACCGAGAAGCGGCGCAAGGGCCGCCAGATCCAGGACTGCCTGAAGAAGGGGCAGGAGGTCGCGGCCCAGGTGACCAAGGACGGGATCGGCACCAAGGGACCGACCCTGACCACGTACCTCTCGCTGCCGGGACGGTACCTGGTGCTCATGCCCGGACTCGAGCGCCGCGGGGTGAGCCGCAAGATCGAGGACGGGAAGGAGCGCGAACGCCTGAAGAAGGTCCTCGCCCAGCTCGACGTGCGTGACGAGCTGGGCTTCATCGTGCGCACCGCCGGGGTCGGGCAGAACGCGCGCGCCCTGCAGAAGGACTACCGCTATCTCACGCGTCTCTGGGACCGGGTGGAGAAGCAGGCCTTCGCCGGCAAGATGGGAGAGCTGCTCTACCGCGAGAGCGATCTGGTGATCCGCACCATCCGTGACATCTACGGCCCGGACATGGGCGACATCATCATCGACGACGAGGACGTGGCGCGCCGGGCGCGCGACTTCCTGGCGATGGTGATGCCGAAGGCCGTGAACCGGGTGAAGTTCTACAACGGCGAACGGCCGCTGTTCCACGCCTTCGGGATCGAGGAAGAGATCGGCCGCCTGTTCATGCACCGCGTCGAGCTCCTGTCGGGCGGCTCGCTGGTGATCGAGCAGACCGAGGCGCTCGTGGCGATCGACGTCAACTCCGGGCGCTTCCGCGAGGAAGGGGACCTCGAGGAGACGGCCTACAAGATCAACCTCGAGGCCGCGGCCGCGATCGCGCGGCAGCTCCGCTTGCGCGACCTGGGCGGCGTGATCGTCGTCGACTTCATCGACATGCGCTCGGAGAAGCGGCGGCGCGCGGTGGAGCGGGCCTTCCGCGCGGCCCTCAAGTCCGACCGCGCGCGCATCAAGGTGGCGCGCATGTCACCCTTCGGCGTGATCGAGCTCACGCGCCAGCGCGTGCGGCCTTCCCTGCGCCAGTCGATCTTCCAGCGCTGCCCTGCCTGCCGCGGAGCGGGGTACGTCGCGACTCAGGAGACGCTCGAGCTGAACCTCGTCCGCCAACTCAAGCTCTACCTGGTGCGCCGCAACCAGGGCGTGGAGGTGTTCCTGAACCAGGCCAACCTGGAGTACCTGGTCAACCGTAAGCGCAGGACGCTGGCCCTGCTCGAGAAGCAGTCCGGCAAGCCGATCACCGTCAAGCTGGAGCCCGAGCTCCCGGATGACGAATTCCGCATCATCCCCTTGGACGCAAAGGGTAACCCATAGAAGCGCAAGGCGTTACGCCTCTCCTGGCGGGGTCCGGCTCGGGCCCGCGGGAGCCGAGAAGCCGCGAGTTCGGCGCTGCGCCAGGGTTGCGCCTTTACACCCGGGACCGGCGGCGCTAGAGTCGCGCGTTTGCTTGCGCACGAGGAGGCTACGTTGTACGCGATCATCCGAGACGGCGGCCACCAGTACCGCGTGGAGCCGGGCGAGAGCATCCTGATCGAGCGGGTGGGGCTGGCCGCCGGGGAGGCCCTCACCTTCAAGGAGGTGCTGTTCGCTGGCGGCAAGGCCGGCACTCCGCTGATCGAGGGTGCGACCGTCGACGCGGTGGTCGAGCGGCCGGTGAAGGCGCGCAAAATCTACGTCGTCAAGTACAAGCGCCGCAAGAACTACCGCCGCCGCGTCGGGCACCGCCAGAAGCTGACGCGCGTGCAGATCAAGGCGATCAACGCGTGAAGGGGCCCTGCGCCCGCTGATGATGAACTGAGGAGAGACGCATGGCACATAAGAAGGGTCAAGGCTCCTCGCGCAACGGCCGCGACTCGAACCCGCAGATGCGGGGCGTCAAGCATTACGCCGGCGAGCGTGTCTCCGCCGGTTCGATCCTTGTGCGACAGCTCGGCACGCGCTTCCATCCCGGGCGCAACACGGGCATGGGGCGTGACTTCACCCTCTTCGCGCGGATCGACGGCATCGTGCGTTTCCAGAGCGGCTGGAAGGTGCGGGTGCACGTCGACCCGGCGACCAACTGAGCCGCCCGGCCGCTCGTACTCGTGTCCGCGCGGGGCGCCCCTGGCGCCCCGTCGCCGTTGGGAGGCCAGCCTGCCGTTCAGGGACGAGATCACCCTCAGCGTCAAGGCCGGCGACGGCGGCAGCGGCCGCGTGTCGTTCCGGCGCGAAAAGTACATCCCGAAGGGCGGCCCGGACGGCGGCGACGGAGGCAAGGGCGGGGACGTCGTCATTCTCGCGGATGCGTCCTTGCTGTCGCTCGAGTCCCTGGCCGCGCGCCAGCGCTACTCGGCCGAGGACGGTGGGGCGGGAGGCAAGAACAAGCGCCACGGCAAGAACGGCGGCGACCTGATCATCAAGGTCCCGCCGGGCACCGTCATCCGTGACGCCGCGCGCGCCAACGTGCTCCGGGACCTGGAGCGGCCGGGCGCCAGCGTGGTCATCGCGCGCGGCGGCCGCGGCGGCCGCGGCAACAGCCGTTTCGCGACCGCCACCGATCGCACCCCGCGGCGCGCGGAAGCCGGTGCGCCGGGGGAGACCCGCGACCTGGCCCTCGAGCTGAAGCTCATTGCTGATGCCGGGCTGATCGGCCTGCCGAATGCCGGCAAGTCCACGCTGCTCAGCGTGCTTTCGAGCGCGCGCCCGCGCATCGCCCCCTATCCGTTCACCACCCTGACGCCGAATCTGGGGGTCATCGAGCGCGAGCACGAGACCTACGTGGTCGCGGACGTGCCCGGCCTGATCGAGGGCGCAAGCGAAGGCAAGGGGCTGGGCGACCGCTTCCTGCGCCACCTCGAGCGCACGCGCGTGCTCGTGCATCTCGTCGACGCCAGCGGCGAGCGTCCGCTGGCCGAAGCCTACGGCGTGGTGCGGGCGGAGATCGCGGGCCGCGGCGGCGAGCTGGCGGGGAAGCGGGAGCTCGTCGTGCTGACCAAGATGGACCTGGTCGCCGACCGCGCCGCACTGGCGCGGGCCGCGCGCGCGGCCGGTCTGGCGGCGCACTGCGTGTCGGCGCTCAGCGGGGAGGGGATCGAGGACCTGGTGGAGGCCCTGCTCGAGGGCATCAGCGCGGCGCGCCTGGAAGAGGCGCGCGCCGCGCGACCAGAGTGACGGCCGCCGGCGCGCCCGCGCCGCCCCCGCCCGGCCGGGCACGATTCGCTTCCAGAACCGCTCTCCGCCTGCCGATAGAAGACCATCGATTCCCGCCGCGGAGGCGATCCATGCTCCAGCTCAAGGAACTCCTGCGGATCGCCGTCGAGCAGGCGGCGTCCGACCTGATCGTCAAGACCGGCAGCACTTCCTCCCTGCGCGTGCGCGGGCACCTGGAGCGCATCGACTCCGAGCCGCTCACCGAGGACGTGGCCATGCTCTACCTGCGCGAGCTGCTCGACTCGCAGCAGCTCGAGCGCTACGTCGCCGGCGCCGAGGTCGATCTTGCCTACGAGATCGTCGGCCTGGGGCGCTTCCGCGTCAACGTCTTCCGCCAGCTCGGCAAGCCGGGAATGGTGTTCCGCTACATCAAGAGCCGCGTGCCGTCGTTCGCCGAGCTGAACCTGCCGGCCGTCCAGCTCGAGAAGCTGTCGCAGCAGCGGCGCGGCCTGATCCTGGCCACGGGCGTGGCCGGCTCGGGCAAGTCGACCACGCTGGCGGCGATGCTCGAGTACATGAACACCAACCTCTCGCGGCACATCGTGACCGTGGAGGACCCGATCGAGTACGTGTTCACCGACAAGAACTGCATCATCACGCAGCGCGAGGTGGGGCACGACTCGCGCACCTTCGCCGACGCCCTCAAGTACTGCCTGCGCCAGGCGCCGGACGTCATCGTGCTGGGCGAGATGCGCGACGCGGAGACCATCGAATCGGCCATCAACGCCGCCGAGTCCGGGCACCTGGTGCTCTCCACGCTGCACACGATCAACGCGGTGCAGACGGTGGAGCGCATCCTCTCCTACTTCTCGGCGGTGCAGCAGGCCCTGGTTCGCCTGCAGCTCTCCATGGTGCTGCAGGGCGTGGTCTCCCTGCGCCTGATGAACACCATCGACGGCAGCGGGCGCATCCCGGCGGTGGAGATGCTCTTGAACACGCCTTCGGTGTGCGAGGCCCTCAAGGAAGGCCGCACCACCGAGCTGCCCAAGGTGCTGGCCGAGGGCGAGTTCTTCGGCACGCAGACCTTCGACCAGTGCCTCGCAAGGCTGCACAAGGAGGGGCGCATCGACTACCACGACGCCCTGGCCACGGCCGACAACCCGGACGAGCTGAAGCTGGTCATCGCCGGCATCTCCCGCGGCAACCGGTTGACCGACCTCAGGATCTGAGCGGCGGTTCTTTTTTTCGGGAAGCAGGGCGAGCGGCCCCGGTCCAATCGGATACGTTGGCGGTCCTCGCCGGGTCGGGCTGGCAGCGCTCCGGCGGCCTTGAGCACGTCGCGGCGGGTGGCTAAGCTGCGCGACGGCAGTGAGTTGGGGCCCCGGGCGAGTGCGGCCCGTGCCGGCCCGCCCCCGGTGTGGTGATCATGCTGCGACTGAAGGTCAGGACGATTCGGGCGCTCCTGTGGGCCGGGAACATCGTCGTCTTCCTCGGCATCGCCGCGCTCGTCATGCAGATCGTGCAGGAGAACCGGCCGGGCCGGAATCCGTACCTGCCTGGGGACACCATCTCCAAGGCGATCAATGTGCAGGCGGACATCGTGACGCGGGATCGCGCGGGCGGGCAGAACTGGGACGAGCTGAAGGCCTGCTGGGAGCTGAACGTCACCGGCAAGGAGCCGCCGCCGGAGGAACTCGAGGCCGGGACTGAGGCCGCCGCGCCGGCCCTGCAGCCGATCGAGGAGGTTCTGAAGGTGCGGCTCGTGGTCGCCGGCGGCGCGAAGGCGAGTTACGCCAAGATCTCCTATCTCGCGGACGAGCAGCAGCCCAAGGACGCGCGCGCGAACCCCGCGCCCGCGGCCGAGAGCGTCACCGCGCGCAAGAAGTCGCAGATAGACGAGACGCTGATCCGCGCCGGGGACGAGCTGCGGCCGCCTTACAACGCCGAGCCCTTCCTGGGCAAGGTGAAGGACATCCAGGCGGCGGGCGTGGTGTTCAGTTGGGGCGGAGCGGACGTCACCGTGTGCACTCCGCAGCTTCCCCGTACCGCGGACGGGGCCGCGCGCACGTTCGAGGATGCGCTCGGCGATGACCCGGCCTCCGAGGCCCTGCGCGCGGAGCTGCGCGAGAAGATGCGCCAGTCGCGGCAGATCCACGAGCATAGCTGGTTCATCGGTACCGAGGAGCGGGACCGGGTCGCCGCCGAGTACGAGACCATGCTCGAACAGATCGGCATCGGCCACGATTGGTACGAGAGCGAGCAGCGCATGCTGATCAAGCTGACCAAGATCCCGGAGGATTCCCTCGCCGCGGCCAGGGGCTTTCAGGTCGGCGACGTGATCCACTCCATCAACGGCGAGCGGATCAGTTCGAAAAACGCGGCGGTGCAGTACTTCAGGCAGCACCCCGACATCTCGACCTTCAACGTCGAGATCGAGCGGCGGGGCACGCGCATCACCAAGTCCTTCCAGATCGCCCGGTGATCGATCTCGTCGTCCTCGATGTCGGCAACACCACCGCGACGGTCGCCCTGTTCACGGGCGAGCGCCTGCTCGAGCGGCGCTCCTTCGGCCACGAGGACAGCTCCCTGGCGGACCTGTGCGCGTTCGTCGGCCGCGCACCGCCAGGCTGCGCCGTGGCGCTGGCGGGCGTGCGACCGAGCGCGTGCCGCCGGATCGCCGATGCCCTCGGCGGCGCGCGGCCGCTGTTCCAGGCGCCGCGGGACTTCCGCGCGCCTATCGAGAACGCCTGCGTGCCGCCCGAGAACGTCGGCCTCGACCGCCTCTTCAACGCCGCTGCCGCCGTTTCGCGCCACGGCTTGCCGGCGATCGTGGTCGATGTTGGCACGGCCGTGACCGTGGACCGCGTGGACCCCCCCGGCGTGTTCCGGGGCGGGGCCATCGCCCCGGGAGTGCGGCTCGCGTTCGAGGCGCTGCAGCGCGGGGCCGAGCTGCTGCCGCTCGTGACCCCCGCTCCCGGCCAGGTTCCGGAGGCGCTCGGCACCGATACGGTGCCGGCGATCCAGAGCGGCGTGGTGCGCGGACTGGCCGGGCTGGTGGACCGGCTCGTGGACGACCTCGCCGCCGGTCTCGCCGCCTCCGGCGTGCCTCGGGTGGTGCTCACGGGCGGCGACGCGCCGCTGCTCCTGCCGCTGCTTTCCTGCGTCCCGCGCTACGATGCCGATCTGACCCTCCACGGAATCGCCCTCGGCGCGAGGCGCCGCGCGCGGCCAGAGGCTTCGTGAACCCGTCCTGGACCTGGTATTCGGGCCTGGCGCTGCTCCTCGCCGCCTGCTCCGGCGGGGAGGAGGAGTTCCGCGTGGTCGAGGCGATCCCGCCCGCCTCGGCCGAACCGCTGCGGCTGAACGAGCCGCTCACCTTCGTCTTCTCGCGCGCGGTCGATCCCAGCTCGGTGACGGCCCGTTCGCTGGTGCTCCGCCGGTCCGACGGGGTGCCGGCCGAGGGGCGCTTCGCGGTGGAGGACGCCCGGGTGACCTTCTTGCCCCGGGCGGTGGGGGCCCGGGCGCCGCTGGACGGCGGCTATGGCGCGGCCGCCAGCGTGGAAGCCGAGCTGGAGGCGTTTCCCTCGCGGCTCGGGGTGCTCTCCACGCATGGCGAGCCGCTGGCGCGGCCGCACCGCAGCCGCCACGCGATCGTGCCCGCCGCGACTCCGCCCGCCGCCGGCTTCCCCGCGCTCTTCCTCGACGTGGCGCGCGGGATCGGCCCGCGGCTGGCGAACCGACTCAAGGCGCCCGGTGACCGCTTCGCCACGGTACCTCCGGGCGGCCACATCCATCTCCAGTTCACCGAGCCGCTGTGGCCACCGAGCGTGAACCAGGAGACCATCCGTCTGCTCTACGACAACCCGGACCGCGATCCCGTGGACACGGTAATCGAACTCGTACAGGATCAGGAGAGCGCGATCGTGGAGCTCTGGCCGCGCGACGGCTTCCAGCAGGGCACGCGGTACCTGCTCGGGCTGGGAGAACCCGGCGTGCTGGATCTGGCCGGCACGGAGTTCGACGCCGGCGGCGTGGGCGAGGTGCCGATCCGCGTGCTCGAGCAGGGCGCGGCAGCGCCGGGGCAGGACGGCTGATGGACGACCTGGCGCTCGTGGTGGCGACTGCCTTCGTCCTTGGCGCGGCCGTGGGCTCGTTCCTGAACGTGGTCATCTACCGGCTGCCCCGCGGGATGTCGGTGGCGCGCCCGCGGCGCTCGTTCTGTCCCGCGTGCTCGCGGCCGATTCCCTGGCGGCGCAACATCCCGTTGCTGTCCTGGGTGATCTTGAACGGCCGCTGCGCCGATTGCGGCGCGCCCATTCCCGTGCGCTACCTGCTGGTGGAGGCCGCGACCGCGCTCCTGTTCGCCGCGCTGGCGTTCGACCGCTTCGGCGGCGCGGTGGCGCCGGCGCCCGCGGACCTGCTGCTGCTCGGCGTCGAGCTCCTGTTCGCCGCGCTGCTCGTGGCAATCACCGTCATCGACTTCCGCCAGGCCATCATCCCTGATCCGCTGACCGTGCCCTGGCTGCCGCTCCTGGTGCTGGCGGTCGGTCTGGAACCCGCCCTGCTGCGCGGCCACGTCCTGGACGCGGCCAGCGCCGGCCCGGGCGCGGTCTTGCCGGCCGCGCTGCTCGCCGGGATTGCCCTCGGCGCGGCGCCCGCGCTGGCCGTGGACTTCCTGGCGCGGCGGCGGGAGCGCGTGCCGCCCGGCGAGGAGCCCCCGAGCGCCCTGCCGCGCGCCGGCGACCGCTTCTCGGTGGCGCGGGAGCTGGTCGAGCTCGCCCTGCCGCTCCTCCTGCCGGCGGTGGCCGCCGCGCTCGTCTTGCCCCTGCTCTTTACCCAGGTCGAGCTGGCGGCGCATCCGCGCCTCGCCGCGGCGCTCGCCTCGGCCGCCGGGGTGGGCGCCGGGCTGACGTTCGTCTTCCTCGTGCGTCTGGCCTTCAGCCTGGCCTTCGGCCGCGAGGCCATGGGTTTGGGCGACGCCAAGCTTCTCGGCCTGGCGGGAGCGGTCTTCGGCGCGGAGGGCGCCGTGCTGGTCTTCCTGCTGGCTTCCGTGCTGGGCGCCCTGCCCGCCCTGGCCGGCCTGCTGCGGCGCCTGCCGCGCGCCACCTGCGCGCTCTTGGCCGCCTCGCTCGTGCCGGTCCTGGCCATGGACTGGGCCCTGGCGAGGATGGGACCCGGAACCGCGCTTGCCTTGCTCATGCCCGTGCCGCTCCTGGCGCTCCTGCTGTTCCTGCGCCACATCAGGCGGACCCGGATCCACCTCGAGGCCATGCCTTTCGGCCCGTTCCTGGCGCTCGCCTGCCTGGTCCTGCTGCTGTGGTGGCAGCCGCTCCACGCCTGGGTCCACGGCTTCCTGGGCGGTTGAGGACGGCGTCATTCTGCAGCGCGCTCTCGACGCGCTCGGGGCGCGCCGCCTAGAATGACCCGTTCTGTGCTCATCTGGAGGAATCGATGGCGAACTACGGTCCCGCCGACATCCGCAACGTGGCTTTCATCGGAGCCGGCGGCTCCGGGAAGACGACCCTGGTCGAGATGCTGCTGCACAGGGCCGGCGCCCTGCAGAGGAGGGGGAACGTCGCCGACGGCTCCTCCTTCGTGGACTTCGACCCGGCGGAGAGGGAGAAGAAGCACAGCCTGCTGCTGAAGGTCTTCCACTGCGTCCACGCCAAGCGGCCGCTCAACCTGCTCGACAGCCCGGGCTATCCGGACTCCATCGGCGAGGCGCTCGCCACGCTCTACGCCGTGGAGACCGCGGCCGTGTGCGTCAGCGCCGTGGACGGGGTGACCTTCCAGACGCAGCGCCTGTGGAGCGAGGCCGGCAGCGCCGGCCGCAGCCGCATCGTCGTCGTGACCAGGATCGACGCCGAGAACCTCGACCTCGGCGCGCTGGTGGGTTCGATCCGGGAGGCTCTGGGCAAGACGTGCGTGCCGGTCAATCTGCCCGTGGGCTCGGGCGCGGGCGTCTCCGGCGTCGTCGACCTGCTCACCGGGCAGGCGCCGCAGGAGCTGGCGGATCTGGTCGCGTCCTCGCGCGAGCAGCTAGTCGACAGCCTGGTCTCGTTGGACGACGCCGCCATGGAGAAGTACCTGGAGACGGGCGAGGTGCCGCTGGCCGATCTGCTTCCCCTGATGCGCCGCGGCGTCGCGGGCGGGGGGCTGACGCCCATTCTGTTCGCGGCCGCGGACAAAGGCGTGGGCATCGCCGAGATCCTCGACTTCGTGGCCAACACCTGCCCGTCGCCGCTGGACGGGTGCTTCTTCCAGGCCGCTCAGGGAGCCGAGCCCACGGGCGACCTCGTGGTGATCGATCCGCGCGAGCGCGCCACCTTCTCGGCGCGCGTGTTCAAGACCTTCGCCGACCCCTACGTCGGCCGCCTGTCGCTGATTCGCGTGGTCTCCGGGGCGATCAAGACGGACGACGCCTTCCTGAACCCGCGCATCGGCCGGCCGGAGAAGATGGGCAACATCCTGCGGCCGAGCGGCAAGGAGCACGAGAAGGTCGAGTCCGCGCAGGCCGGCGACATCATCGCCCTGGTCAAGGCCGAGGCGATCGAGACCAATGACACGCTCTGTGCGGACCGCGCCGTGGTGCGCTTCCCCGCCATGCAGATGCCCACGCCCATCGTCGCGCTCGCGGTCTCGCCCAAGAGCCGCAACGACGAGCAGAAGCTCTCCGGCGGGCTGCGCAAGGTGGCGGCGGAAGATCCGACGTTCGCGGTGGACCGCGAGGTGCAGACCGGCGAGCTGGTGGTGCGCGGCATCTCGATGATGCACATCGACACGCTCCTCAAGCGCCTCTCCGCCAACTACAAGATCGAGGTGGAGACCAGGATCCCGAAGATCCCGATGCGCGAAACGATCACCGGCATGGCCGAGGGGCACCACCGGCACAAGAAGCAGACCGGCGGCCGCGGCCAGTTCGGCGAGGTCTATCTGCGCATCGCGCCGCGGGAGCGCGGCAGCGGCTTTGAGTTCAAGGACGAGACCTTCGGCGGCTCGATCCCGCGCCAGTTCCTGCCGGCCATCGAGAAGGGCATCATCGATCAGATGGGCAAGGGCGTGGTCGCCGGCTACCCGGTGGTCGATGTCGTGGTCGAGGTCTACGACGGCAAGGCGCACGATGTGGACTCGGACGAGGCCTCGTTCAAGATTGCCGGCGCCCGGGCCTTCAGGAACGCCTTCGAGAGCGCCAGGCCGGTGCTGCTCGAACCGGTGGTCAACCTCGAGGTGGCGGTACCCAGCCGGTTCATGGGGGACATCAACAGCGACCTGAACAGCCGCCGCGGCCGCATCTCCGGCATGGACTCGGTGGGCAGCACCCAGGTGATCAAGGCCCAGGTGCCGCTCAAGGAGGTCCAGAGCTACGCCGCCGACCTGCGCTCCCTGACGCAGGGGGAGGGCTCGTACGCCTTCACGGTCTCGCACTACGACATCGTGCCGCACAAGCTGGCGGAAGACCTGATGTCGGCGTTCAAGGCCGGGCAGAAGGCGGAAGAGGACTGAGAGAGCGGTCAGCTCTCAGCGGTCAGCTTCCAGCGGTCAGCGCGTCGCCGCTCCGCCGCGACGCGACGACAGATCCCCCTCAATCCAGCGCCTGCGACCCGTCGATAAGGCCCAGGGTGTCCTACCACGCCAGGAGTCGCCGATGCCGCAGATGCAGGACCTGCTGCGCCAGCTTGTGGAACGGGGCGGGTCCGACTTGCACATCAGTGCGGGCGCACCGCCGATGATCCGCATCTCGGGAAACCTCGTGCCGACCGAGCACGGCGTGCAGTTGCCCGAGGACACGAAGGCCCTCGTCTACTCCATCCTCACGACCGAACAGATCGCCAAGTTCGAGAAGAACCTGGAGCTGGACTTCTCGTTCGGCATCAAGACCATGGGCCGCTTCCGCACCAACGTCTTCATGCAGCGCGGCGCCGTGGGAGCCGTGCTGCGCGTCATTCCCTACCGGGTGCAGGGCTTCGAGGAGCTGGGCCTGCCGCGCAAGGTGTGCGAGCACCTGTGCCGCCAGCCGCGCGGGCTGATCCTGGTGACGGGGGCGACCGGGTCGGGCAAGTCCACCTCGCTCGCCGCGCTGGTGGACTACATCAACGAGTCGCGGCCGCTGCACATCGTCACCATCGAGGACCCGATCGAGTTCCTGCACGGCAACAAGAAGGCGCTGGTCAACCAGCGCGAGGTGGGCTCGGACACGCACGGCTTCAAGAACTCGCTGCGCAGCGTGCTGCGCCAGGACCCGGACGTGGTGCTCATCGGCGAAATGCGCGACCTCGAGACCATCGAGGCGGCCCTGCTGCTCTCCGAGACCGGCCACCTGACCTTCGGCACGCTGCATACCTCCGATGCGGTGCAGACGATCAACCGCATCATCGACGTCTTCCCCCATCACCAGCAGCAGCAGATCCGCACCCAGTTGTCGTTCACGCTGCAGGGCGTCTTCTGCCAGCAGCTCCTGCCCACGGCGATCGGCAAGGGGCGCGCCCTGGCCGCCGAGATCCTGCTGGTCAACACGCCGGTGCGCGCGCTGATCCGCGATGACAAGGCGCACCAGATCTACTCGATCATCCAGACCAGCCGCAAGCTCGGCATGCAGACCATGAACTCGGCGCTGGCCGAGCTCGCCCTGGCCAGCCGGATCACGCCGGAGGAGGCCATGTCGCGCTCCTCCGACCCCGAGGAGCTGAAGCGCCTGCTCCACCGGAGCTGAAGGACTCGTGTCGACCCTCAACAAGCGACTGGCCCAGACGGTCAGGCAGGCGGGCTGCCTGGACGGGGCGAAGCTCGACGACGCCATCCAGACGGCCGTGCGCGAGAACCTGCCCCTGGCTGAGGTTCTGGTCGGCAGCCACGCCTTCGAGGAGAAGGAGCTGCTCGGCATCGTCGCTCACGCCACCGGCGTCACGCCCATCGACCTGGACCGCGTGACCATTCAGCCGGACCTGTTCGAGCTGATGCCGCAGGCGACGGCCGAGGAACACCTCGTCCTGCCAGTGGCCAAGGTCGGCCACGTCCTCACCGTCGCCGTCGTGGACCCGTTCGACGTGGTCAAGCTCGACCACCTGCGTCTCGTCCTCAAGTGCGACCTGCGCACGGTGTTGGCCTCCGAGCGCGCCATGAAGGTGGCGATCCGCCGCTGCTTCAGCGCGGACGCCAAGCAGCTCGAGGAGCTGGTCGGGGACGCCTCCTCAGGCGACGACCTGGAGGTGCGCACCGAGCGCGAGCAGGAACGCGACGACGTCGACCTCTCGGACATCTCCGGCGAGACATCGCCGGTGATCAAGCTCACCAACATGTTCATCGCCAACGCCATCCGTGATGGCGCCTCGGACATCCACATCGAGCCCTTCGACCAGCGGCTGCGCGTGCGCTACCGCCAGGACGGCCTGCTGCGCGACGTCCTCAGCCCGCCGCGCAACCTCGCCGGCGCCATCGCCTCGCGCGTGAAGATCATGGCGGGCCTGGACATCGCCGAGAAGCGCAAGCCGCAGGACGGCAAGTTCCAGGTCAAGATCGAGGGCCGCTCCATCGACTTCCGCGTCTCGACCCTGCCGGTCGTGTTCGGCGAGAAGATCGTGATGCGCGTGCTGGACAACACCAACGTCGCCAAGGGCCTGGAAACGCTCGGCTTCGAGGAGAAGAACCTGGTCGACTTCCAGAAGGCGATCCGGTCTCCCTACGGGATGATCCTCATCACCGGGCCGACCGGCTCGGGCAAGTCAACGACCCTCTACTCGGCGGTGAAGGAGCTCTACTCGGACGAGATCAACTTCGTCACGGTGGAGGATCCGGTCGAGTACCAGCTCGACGGCATCAACCAGGTGCCGGTGAACCCGAAGCGCGGCGTGACCTTCGCCACGGCGCTGCGCTCGATCCTGCGCCAGGACCCGGACACCATCCTCATCGGCGAGATCCGCGACTCGGAGACGATCGAGATCGCGGTCAAGGCGGCCCTCACCGGCCACCTGGTGCTGTCGACGCTGCACACCAACGACGCCGCCTCGGCCATCACGCGCATGGTGGACATGGGGCTCGATCCGTTCCTGGTGGCCACGTCTGTGGTGCTGGTGGCGGCGCAGCGCCTCTGCCGCCGGCTGTGCACCGGGTGCCGCGAACCGGTCGAGCTGCCGCGCGCGCGCCTGCTCTCGCTCGGCTTCACCGAGGAGGACCTCGCTCCCACCCCGGGGCTCTACCGCGCCGTCGGCTGCGGCCGCTGCCACCAGGGCTACCGCGGGCGCTTCGCGATCATCGAGACGCTGCGTGTGACCGACTCGATCAAGGCGCTGATCCTCGCCGGCAAGTCCGCCATCGACATCAAGAAACGCGGCCTCGAGGAGGGGATGTTGACGCTGCGGCGCTCGGCCCTGCTGAACGTGCTGCGCGGCAACACCTCTCTCGAGGAGATGATGCGCGTGACCATGGCGGACGAGGCGTGAGGCGCGCGCACGGCGCACGAAGACAAGGAACTGCGACCATGAAGAACTTCCGCTACTCAGCCAGGAACCACGAGGGACGCACGGTCAGCGGCACGGTGGCCGCCGCCGGGCGCGACGAGGTCGCCGGCGAGCTGCGCCGGCGCAACCTCACCATCCTCGACATCAAGGAGGTGCAGGGCGCGTTCCGCAGCATGGTCAAGCGTGCGGCGCGCCGGGGGCCGCCGCGCCGGCGCGAGGAGCTGGTCGTCTTCACGCGCCAGCTCGCCACCATGATCACCGCCGGCATCACGCTGCTCGAGGCCATGGAGATCCTGGTCGAGCAGGCCGAGTCGCCGGCCTTTGGCGCGACTCTGCGCGCCGTGGCGGACGACGTGCGCACCGGCTCCGACCTGTCGCGCGCCCTGGGGCAGCATCCGCGCGTGTTCAGCGAGCTGTTCGTCAACATGGTCAAGGCGGGCGAGGTGTCCGGCCAGATCGACGAGATCCTGGTGCGCCTGGCTGACTACATGGAGGCGTCCCAGAAGCTGAAGCGCGAGATCAAGTCGGCGATGACCTACCCGATCATCTCGCTGGTCCTGGTGCTGGGAATCACCGCCTTCCTGATGGTGGGCATCGTGCCGCAGTTCCGGCCGATCTTCGTGTCCCTGGACATCGAGCTGCCGGGACTGACTACCTTCATCCTATCCATGTCCGACGCGGTGCGCCTGCACGGCCTGCTCCTGCTCGGCGGCCTGTTCGCCTGCGTCGCCGGCATCGTGCTGCTCAAGCGCTCGCGCAAGGGCGCGTACGCCTGGGACGCCTTCCTCCTCAAGACACCGGTCTTCGGCGTGCTGTTCCGCAAGGTGGCGCTGGCGCGCTTCTCGCGCACCTTCTCGACGCTTATCAGGTCGGGCGTGCCGATTCTGGGCTGCCTGGAGATCGTCGCCGAGACGGCGGGCAACAGGGTGGTGGCGCGCGCGGTGCACACCGCCCGGGAGTGGGTGCGCGAGGGACAGTCGCTGTCCGAGCCCCTGGCGCAGAGCCCCGTCTTCCCGCTCATGGTCACACGCATGATCGCCATCGGCGAGAAGTCGGGCGCGCTCGAGCACCTGCTGGAGAAGATCGCCACGTTCTACGACGAGCAGGTCTCGGCCCAGGTCAAGTCCCTGACCTCGCTGATCGAACCGCTGCTGATCGCGGTCATGGGCTTCTTCGTCGGCACCATCGTGCTCGCCGTGTTCCTGCCGATCTTCAAGATCCAGGAGAAGCTGGCGAATGGCTAGGGACGGCGCCAGCCGCGCGGCGCGGCCCGGCAGGAGGGACCGGGTGCGCTGGGCGGCGTGGGGCGCGACGGCTGCGGTCTGCGCGGCGCTCCTGTGCGCGGGCTTCATTCAGCGCGCGCCGGACGTGGACACGCTGGTGAGCTGCGCCGCGCTCTATGCGCGCGTCGGGATGAACGAGGAGGCGCGCGCCGAGCTCGAGCAGGCGCTGAGGAGGGACGGAAGTCACGGCCAAGCTAACCTGCTCATGGCGCTGCTGGAGCAGGCGGAAGGGCGCCACGCCGCGGCCCTCTGCCACTTCGCGGCCGCGGAGCCGTCCGTGCTCGCCTCGGGCGACGAGGACCTCGTGGCCGACTACTACGTGGCCACGGGCCTGCAGCGCCTCGTCAGCGGCGACTTCGCCGGCGCGGAACGGGACGCGCTGCGCGTGCAGGCCATGGAGCGGCGCCGCGCCGCCGGATTCGTGATTCAGGCCTTCAGTCGCCTGGGTGCCGGGGACGATACAGGCTTCCAACAAGGAATTGCGCGGGCGTGCGTGCTGGACCACCTCGACCCCATCTTTCGGCTGCGGGGTGAGTTCATCTCGGAAGCGATTCCGTGGGCGGCCGCGTTCTCCATAGGCAGGTGAGCCGGGGCAAGTGCCCTGGCGCCGATACGAGCAAAGGAAACGGGGCCCCGCGCTGCGGCGGCTCCTGAACGACACCAAGTGGAAAACTGCAACATGAAGAACAACAGGGGCTTCACCCTCATCGAGCTCATGATCGTCGTGGCGATCATCGCGATCATCGCGGCCATCGCCATCCCGAACCTGCTGTCGGCGCGGCTGAACGCCAACGAGTCGGCGGCGATCTCCACCCTGCGCAACGTGGTCTCGGCCCAGGCGCAGATCCAGGCCCAGGCGGCCATCGACGTCGACGCGGACGGCATTGGTGAGCACGGCTTCTTCGCCGAGATGGCCGGCTCGGTCAACCTGCGCGGCGGAGTCGCGCCGCTGACCCCGGCCTGCCTCTCCGGCGCGCTCGGCATCGTCGACGCGAACGGCTTCGTCAACAAGGCTGGCTACTACTTCGGCCTCTACCTGCCGGCGGCGGCCGGCGTGCCGGTGCTCGAGGCGGGCGGCGGCGGCGATCCCGGCGGTCTCGACAACGACCTGTGCGAGAACACCTGGGCCTGCTACGCCTGGCCGGTCAACCGCAGCAACACCGGCAACCGCACGTTCATGGTCAACCAGACGGGCGACCTGCTGCAGACCAACAACGCCGTCCTCAACTACAACGGCCTGGTCTCGGTGCCGGCGGGCGACGCGGCTTACCTGGTGGCCGGTGACCTGACGGGCGCGCTGGCGATCGGCGCGGTCGCCTCGGACGGCAACACCTGGGTGTCGGTGAACTGATCGTGAGCCCGCCTGTCCCGCCGCTGGCGCGGGAAGGCAAGGCTCGCGGTCATGGCCGAGGCCTGCCGGACGACGACCGCCGGCGGGCCTCGTCCCATTCAGCGAGGGCAGCAGCATGAATCGACGCAAGCACGCGCGTTCCGCCCGCGGCTTCACGTTGATCGAGCTCATGATCGTGGTAACCGTGATCGCGACCATCGCGGCCGTGGCCATCCCCAACCTCCTCTCCTCCAGGCTGACGGCCAACGAGACGTCGGCCATCGCCACGCTGCGTACGCTCATCTCCGCGGAGGCGCTGGTCTCGTCGCGCACGGCGGTGGACAGCGACGGCGACGGGCGGGGTGAGTTCCTTTACCTGGCCGAGCTGGCCGGCGCCGTGGCGCTGCGCGGCGGCGGGCCTCCGCTTGATCCCGCCGCTGTCTCCATCAGCCTTGGTCAGGTCGCGAATTCAGTGGTCAACAAGTCCGGCTACTGCTTCGGGCTGTTCCTGCCGGGTCCGGGAGGAGCCGGCGTCGCCGAGGACCCGGGCGGCGGCATGGCCGCTCCGGGAGCCATCGACTCCGACCTGGCCGAGACGTTCTGGGTCTGCTACGCGTGGCCCGCCTCGCGTGGTACGTCCGGGCGCCGGGCGTTCGTCGCGAATCAGTCCGGGGACCTCCTGCAGACGGACAACACCGTGCAGGGCTACAGCGGCGCGGGCGCGGCCGGCGTGATCCCTGCCGCGGATGCGGCCTACAGCGCGGCCGGTGACATGACGGCGCCGCTCTCCTTGAACGGAGCGCCGGCGGCCGCTCAGGACGGCGGCGTCTGGCGGGTCGTGAACTGAGAGCCGGGCAGGACGCGAGACAGAGACCGCGGGCGACCCTTCGGCCACGAGGGGCCGCCCGCGCGTTTCTCGGCACTCCAGGCGCCAGCCTGGCCGCGCGGCGCTATCCCCCCTCCTCGGCCTCCATCCAGTAGCTCTCCGTGTTGTCGAGGAGCGTGCGCAGGGGATCGTCCGCTGGCATGGTCTCGCGCAGATGCCGCACGAAGGGGAGGATGTCCTGCTTCAGCAGGTCGCCCAGCGCGGAGAGGGCGGCGGCGCGCAGATCGCCGTTGGCGGCGGTGGAGGCCACTTCCTTGAGCGCGTCGACGGCGCGCGGATCGTCGTAGCGGCTCAGGGCGTGGAGCGTGAAGCGGCGCAGGTTGCGCTCGGTGTCGATGTCCGTGGCGAGCGCTACCAGGGCCGGAATGGCGCGCGGCTCCACCGTGGTCTGGAAGTACTTGACGATCTCGATGGGCCGATCGAACGAGGGATCGGGGTCCTCCAGCAGGGCAATGAGCTTGCTGGTGATCTCGTCCCCATGCTTCTTGAGGGCGATCTGCGCGCCGGCGAGGCGCACCCCCGAGTTGATGGCCGTGTTTTCGAACACACGGCGCGCGAACTCGACGGCCGCGTCGCTGCCGATCTGGTCGACGACGTGCGTGAGCATGCGCGTCTGGAACCACGTGGGATTGGCGATGTCCGGATAGTTGGCCGGGATGTCCGGGAAGAACGACACGAGCGCGTCGATCGTGTCGTCGCCGCCCCGGCGCAGCAGGTCCTCGAGCCGTCCGCGCTCCTTCTCCACGGGCTCGCGTTTCAGGGGATCGTACTCGTAGCGGCCGAGCACCTCGGTGACGTGCGCCAGCTCCTGGAGCAGGTCGTGCGGCGTCTTGGGCTGATCGGGAACGGCCACGCCTCCTGCTCCGCCCTCTGCCGCGGGCTGGGCGCCCGCCGCCTCGGCCGACGGGCCGCCGCGCGCCAGGCGGTCGAGGAGCCGCGTCAGGCGGTTGCCCTGATCGTTCAACTGGTAGCGCAACGCGCTCAGTTCCTGAACCAGCTCGTCGAACTCCTCGCCGAGCAGGGGTTCGTCCTCCGCCTTCTGCTGGAGGAGCGGCGTCACGATCAGCACGATGGCGGCGACCTGGAGGGCGATGAGCAGCCAAAGCAGACGGGGTGTGTTCAGGTTCATGCCGTGCTCCAGCGAACGGGTTGGTGTGGAAGCGCACACCGCGGGCGCACAGAGGACGCCCGCGACGGCTGTGCCACACGTGCTGACGCCATGTTGATCACAGCCTAGCATTCCGCGGTCCAAAACCCGGTGCCTGGCGCGGCGGGCGGGCGGGGCGCGGCGCGTGATGCACCGGGAGTCGCGATCCGGCCCCGGACGCCGGG
>DYIW01000030.1 GCA_020723465.1 Phycisphaera mikurensis | reverse complement strand
CCGCGCTCGGCATCGGCCTGGCCGGGACCCCGGGCGCGCTCGACCTGCTGCTCGAGCGCCTGGCCGCCGAGCGCGACCACGCCACGCGCGCCGCCATCTGCCTCGGACTGGGGCTCGTCGGCGACACGCGCGCGGGCAACGAAGTGGCGCGCGCTCTGGCCGACGACAAGGACCCGATCCTGCGCGGCTACCTGGCCCTGGCGCTCGGCCTCATGGGTTGGGTCGAGGGCAAGGACGCGGTGCGCGCGCTGCTCCGCACCGAGATCGACATCGAGTTGCTGCCGAACGCGGCGCTCGCCGGCCTCTTGCTCCAGGATCGCGAGGCGCTCGACATCCTGCTGGCGCGCATGACCGAGGAGAGGAAGCCCAACGCGCAGCGCGCCGTGCTCTACGGCATCGGCCTGTTCAAGGATCGCGGCGCCATCGAGCCCCTGGCCAAGCTGCTCCAGGACCGCTCCGAGCCCGCCCACGTGCGCCGCTACGCGGCCATCGCGCTCGGCGAGATCGCCGACCCCAAGCCCCTGCGCGCCATCGGCCGCCTCTACTCCCACTTCAACTACACGGCCGAGCCGACCCTCTTCCACACCTTGCTGTCGACGCTGTGACGGGCGGCCCGGCTGGCCCGGAATCTCGCGACCGTAACCTGTCCGCCCCGTTGACTTCCTCGCCCCGACCCTCTCTACTTCTCCCTCGGACGCGGGTGTAACTCAGCTGGTAGAGTGCCAGCTTCCCAAGCTGGATGTCGCGGGTCCGATCCCCGTCACCCGCTCCAACCTCTCCTTTCCCTCGCGCCTGCCCCAGCAGCCCTGCAGGTCCCCGGCCGCACCCGTCCTGGGCCGCCGGGGCTTCTCAGATACGGACGCCGCTGCCCCTCAGGCCACCACCCCTGCCAGCCTGCAGACTTCACTCCAGGACGGAAGACCTCCGTACCTCACGACCGGATTCGCCCGCTGACGAGCGAACGCCCACGTGGCGCGATCGCGCTGAGGCTTCCTCCGCGCCCAGCTTCCAGCTGGTTCACGAGATCAGCGGCCCTGCCACAACACCTCAATCCCCTGAGACTCTCAGAGCACTGGTGTACCCGGCTCACGACCCTGGGTCAACGGGTCTCGGATCGCCTTGAGCAGGTCATAGCAGGCAACCTCCACCCGACGGCGTTCGATCTCCGGCCAGAGGTGAGCTGGCCGATTATGCGCCAGTTCGGTCCTCCCCTTGATAATGAGGTCCATCAGAGCGTTGAACTCCCACTTCCTGATGCGGAACCAAGAGCTGCAGAAACCGAACCCCTTGCTGATCAAGTCCCGAAGGTCACTGAGCTGAGTGTAGTGCAGGAACTGGGAAGGATCCTCCACTCCGCGCTTCCGCATGGTGCTCTCGACCGCCAAGCGCGCTTTGCCATCGAGACACCCACGCACCTCGTCTAGCCATCGCGTGGGATACTGGCACTCGTAAGCCCTCCTGGCCACTTTTCGAAGCTCTAATTCTACGTCCCTCACGTAGTCCCAGGCGACCTTGGGGGCCTTCCGCGGAGAATCCTGCGGCTGCAACATGCACTTCCATCTCGCGGTCAGCAACCCATCAAGCCCATCGAGCTCCATTCGCGCGACCTTGAAGAAGAAGTCCTCGGCGGAAGTAAGGTCGAAGTGTCGGAGTCGCATGCGCGCACGCATCGCTTCGAGAGCATCGCCTGCCCGTTGAACGATCGGGAGACCGCATTCCTCCCAGAAGTCCATGGTATCCACACTGAACTCGATCTGCAGCGCGGGAGCAACCGCGTCCGTGAGGTCGGCCTGTGCGACCTCGGCCAGACACCGCTCGATGCGGGCGCGAACCGTAGCGATGTAGCGGCCAAGGGGATGAGGCAATGCGATGATCGGGTGCCTCGCCATCTGGAGGAGAAGCGCTGAGTAGATGTCCCAGTATCTGTACAAGAGAAAGAGGTAGCGCTCTGGCTTGGAGTAGGATGGGTCTTCGATCGGGTGAGGGAAGCCGCATGAGAAAAGCAGGTGTTCGGTGACACGCATTCGGGCTTCCTGAACTTGGCTCGACGCGTGAGGGAAGGACGTCTCTCCTATTTGGTGAAGTTCAGGAACCGCGTCCTCGCTGAGGCCGAGAGCCTTGTGAAGCAAAAGGCCGCTGGTCGCCTTGACTAGAATGATGCCGGCGGGCGAATGGTCATCCTCAAGACCAGGCTGCTGGTAGAAGGGAGCTACGGACTCGAAGCAGGGACGGACCAAGCCGCGCTCCAGCTCGCCCACCAACCGTCGGTGCAGTTCGATCATCTCCCTGGGATCGAGATCATGGGGGTACAACCGGCGCATCTCAGGCAGCAGGTGGAGACGGACAGCGGCGTGGTGGACAGTGGCGAGAGCCTCAAGTTCAGCAGGATCAACCGAATCCTCGGGCTCCATAACACTTTCCCTGGCAAGCAAGCGACACTGAGATTCTGGCTGAGTCTGGCACTCAGCATTCCTGGGTGCCCGGCATCATGGGTCAGGATAGCAGGAACCGGATCGCGCCGGAAGCTGGGCAATAGTCTGCCTCCACGCAGGACCGCAGATCCTGCTCCGTCGCGACGCCATCGACGCGCGGTCCCGCGTCGACCGAGCCTTGGATCGTGTCGACCCGCGCGGTGCGTTGCAGCGCCCCTGGCCGCGACGCGCCCCCTCCGGTAGAAGAGCCTTAGCGCCGCGGCGAACCCGATGGGGTCGCGCGCTGCGCGAAAGGAGCGGCCATGGACGCGAAGGAAATCGTGGCGGAGGCGCGGCAGGTGCGCCTGGAGCGGCGCGCGGTGCTGTCGTTCGTGGAGCGGGTCCGAGGAGCGCCGCTCGGCGAAGCGCTGGCCGCCGCTTCCTCTGAGCTGGACCAGCGCGCGGTGACCGTGCTCGCGCTCGCGCTCATCGAGATCGACGGCCGCCTCTCGGCCGGCGCGCTCTGCCTGGCCTTTCCCTGGATCGAGCATATCGATCTGGCGATCGCGGCAGCGGGGCGCACGGACGATCCGGGCCCGGCTCTCATCGAGCTGGCCGGCGCCGAACGGCTCGCGTACGAGCGCGAAGGCGCGGCCCTCTGGCTCGCGGCGACGCGGCTCAAGCCCGACGAGCCGGAGCCTCCCACCCTCCTCACCAGGCTGCGCATGCTCGCCCGCCGCGAGCTGGAGCTGGAGCCCGGGCGAATGGTCTTGGACCTGGCGGCCGCACAAGTCCGGGATCCGGTGGTCCAGGAGCTGTACGGCCCGCGCATTCCGTTGGCGCGCGGCCCGGCAGGCCGCGAGCTCGAGGCGGAATTGGCGAGAGTGAGGGACGTCCGCTCGCCTCTCGACCTGCTCGTCACGCCGCGCACCAGCGCGGAGGCGGACATCGGGCCGATCCGCCGCGCCACGCAGAAGGTCGGCCGCAACGAGCCGTGTCCGTGCGGCAGCGGCAAGAAGTACAAGCACTGCTGCGCGGGCAAGGACCGGGAGCGCGAGGCGGACGCGTCCCCGGTGGCCGGCCGGACCTTGTCCGAGGCGGCCCCGGATCTGCACCGCTTCCTGGATCAAGGCGTGTTCTTGCGGCTCCGGCCCGCCGAACTGGCCCGCTTCGATCCCCGCGAGCTGACCACGTGGCAGCTCCGCGCCGCGATCCTCACCTACCTGCGCTTCCACCTGTTCGAGCACGCCGAGCGCGCCCTGGAGGTCATCGTCGAGCGCCGCGGGCAGCAGGACGACGAGCTGATCGACGACGCCGTCGAAGTGTTCGTGCGAGCGCTGCTCGCGCGCGGAGAGTCAGCGCGGGCGCTCGCCTGGATCGCGCGCTCCCGCGACCCGGAGGAGATGCGGCGCTCTCTCGCCCTGGAACTCAGCGTGGCCTCGCCCGGGCCGGAGACCCTCGACCTGATGGAGCAGGCCGCGCGCGCCGCGCTCGCCGGCGGCGAGAACCGCTTCCTGGGAGACCTCGTCTATCCACTGCTCGACCGCTTCCCGGCGCTTGGCGTGCTGGCCGGCCGCGGCGCGCTCGATGCGGAGCGTGCGCTCGATTCGTTGACCATTCTCAAGGCCATGGACGAGGCGCGGGACCGCCTGCTGCTCCCTCTGGGCGACCTCGACTGGGAGATCTACCGCTTCCTCGATGAAGATGTCGTTGGGGACTGGGAGTGGAAAGGCGACGAGGCAGCCGCGGGCGAACCGATGGAGGTGACCATAGAGGACAGAGCGCGGGAGAAGGAGCTGCGCGAGGAAGCGCGGCGGGCGCGGGGCCGCGTCGTCGCCCTGGAGGAAGAGCTGGCCGGCCGCAACCGCGAGATGAAGCGGCTGCGCCAGAAGATCGAGGCGGCGGAGGCGCCGGCGAAAGCGCAGGCGGGAGCGCCGGCGCCGCAGGCGGCGGACCCGGCCGTCGTGTCGGGCCTGCGCCGCAAGGTGGAGGAACTGAAGCACCTCATCGACTCGGGCAACGCGCGGCGCCGCGAGCTGGAACAGCGCGTGCACGATCTCTCAGCCGGCCCCGCCAAGAGCCCTGCCGAGGCCAAGGGCAACGGCGAGGGCGAACCGCCAGACGAGACCGATGATGGCGCCGCGGTCCCGAACCGGCCGGTCTCGAGCCTGCGCTTCCTGCCGGCGGCCGAGAAGGCCCTGCTCGCGGCGCCGCCGGGAGTCGCGCGCAAGGCCCTGGCCACGGCCGCCGCGCTCGCGGGGGGAACGTCGTTCGCGTGGCGGCAGACCAAGCTCCTCGAAGGAGTCGAGGACGTGCGCTCGGCGCGGGTCGGCATCCACCACCGGCTGCTCTTCCGCATCGACGCAAAGGAGCGGCGCCTCGAGGCCCTGGACCTGCTCAAGCGCGAGGATCTGGACACGGCGCTGAAGGCGTACTGAAGCCGCCCGCCGCCAGTGCCCGGCCGCTCCGCGGAGCACCAGGGAATCGCCGAAAACGGGCAGGAAACCGGCCACGGACCGGGGTGAAGCGCATTCCTACGAGTGCGCTCCGCCGGTCCGCGACCGCCGCGGCGGAGCGAGGCCCGGAGGATCGGATGTTCAGGCCCTTGCTCACCCTGCAAATCGGAGCCGCGCATCTCGCGCTCCTCGTCTCCTCGGGCACCGCCCAGTTCCAGGCGCACGCCGAGCATCACGGCGCCTTCCACAGCCCGGTGAACCGGTTGAACGAGGGCAGCAGCTTCGAGCTGGGGACGGTCGATCCCGCCGCGTGCTACACCTTCTGCGACGGGTTCTCCGTGCAGCGGCGCATGTGGGTCAGCGCCTATCCCGACGAGGACGCCTTCATCGACGGCTACCGCGCCGCCACGTTCGACTCGTCGGCAGGAGCGGTCCACGGCCTGCGCGCGCTCCGTATCGACAACCCGAACGGCGACTGGGTCGCGGTCCACTTCCAGCCCGTGCTCATCGCCGTCGGGCAAGGCGGGACCTACACCTTCTCGGCGTGGTTCAAGGCCGGCCACCTGCAGACCGTCGGCCAGGTCAAGATGACGATCCGCAACTTCCTGAACCTCGGCGACAAGCAGGACTCGCCGCAAGTGAGCATTGGCGACACCTGGACGCGGATCGAGGTCTCGAAGTACCTGGCCCAGGGAAGCTGGTACGAGTTCTACATCACGCTCGGCAGCTACACCGTGCCCGCCACGACCGGCGCCGGGACCCTCTGGTTGGACGCGGTCCAGCTCGAGCAGGGAGCGCCGGCCTCGGCCTTCCTGTATCACACGCAGGCGCAGGAGCTGTGCGCGTTCACCACGGACGGGGTCCAGCCGCGGGCGGGGAACCTCTACACGTCGGACGACGCCGCGCTCCGGCTGGTGGTGCAGGTTCACGAGGAGACGCCGCTGCCCGCGACTCCCGGAGCCCAGCACCACCTGCGCTGGCGCATCCTGAACCGCGACGCCCTGCAGGTCGTTTCCGGCAGCGCGCCGCTCGCTCCCTCCCCCAGTGGTTTCCAGGAGCTCGAGCTGCTCGACGTGATGGCCGCGCTCGACGCGACGCTCGGGCCGGGCTGGCGCGGCTGGTACCGGGTCGAGCTCGACCTCACGACCGCAAGCGGCGTGAACGTCGACCACGAGGAGGTCGTCTTCACGCGGCACGAGGCCACGCCCTTCCAGCAGGGGCTGTTCGTCCCTCAGTCGCCCTTCGGCACGCACCTCCCCGGCAGCCAGGGCAGCTCGGAGGCCGGCGCTGTCGTGGGTATCAATCAGCGGCTCTCCGGCTACTGGCGACTTGCCTCCTCGATCGGCGCGCGCTGGAGCCGGCTGACTTCCTTCGCCTGGCCCTACTGCAATCCGGCAGCGGGCGTCTTCCAGTGGAATGGCCCGATCGTCACTCTGGGCGAGAGGTTCGGCCTTCTGCCCATGGCCAACACGCAGGGCATCCCCGCGTGGGTCTCCACGACCACATCCGCCGGCGGCAAGTCGATCCCTGACGCCGCCGGCTGGCTGGAGTACGAGTCCTATCTCGCCGCGGCCTTCCACGCCTTCGACGGCCGCATCTCGGTATGGGAGATCGAGAACGAGCCGGACCACCCGTATCACCCCAGCCACTATGACCCGATCGACTACAACGAGTTCGTCATGCGCGCCGAGGTCGAGTCGCACGATCCGGCGCTCGCGCACCCGGTGGCCCTCGCCGGGCCCGCGGGCAGCTCCTTCGTGGCCGAGTGGAACGGCCAGACCTGGCTGCAGGACCTGCTGGTCGGCTTCCCCGCCGCGTACGCTGCGCTCGAACACGTCACCCAGCACTTCTACCTGCCGCCGGTCACGGACCTCGGCACGCCCGGCATGGAGTACCACTTGCAGGGCTACCCGGAGCTGGTTCCCGCACTGCCGCCGCACTCCCTCGAGAACAACATCGACCTGGTCCACGACGCCATTGCCGCGGCAAGCGGCGGCGATCCCGGGGGCCGACCCTACTGGATCAAGGAACTGGGCTGGTTCACGGTGCGGAACGCGACGGACGTGGCGCACCGCCACGACGCTGGCGGCCTCACCAATTTCCCGGGCATGAGCGGGCGGATCGACCTGACGCGCCATATCGGCGAGTGGCTGGTGCGCTACCACGTGATCGCCCTGGCGCGGGGAGTGGACCGGCTCATCCAGTTCACGCTCGACCACGCGCCCGGCATCGCCTCCGGCTCCTCGTTCGGCATCCTCGACCACGACCTGACGGGAACCATGGGCCTCACCGCGTACGCGGCCATGACGGCCCGGCTCGGCGCCGTGCCGCTCTATCTGCGCGAGATCCAGTCGCAGGAGCTGCCGCTCGCGGCCGCCAGCTCCACCGTGCGCGCCCACGTGTTCCAGCGCAGTGATGGCGGAACGTCCGTGGTTCAGCTCCGTCCGCCAGGAGGCGGCGGCGCTGCGGTCGCATCGGGCGGCGCCCTCGGAGCCAGCGGCAAGGCTCCGGCGTCCGGCAAGGACCGCGTCGCTGGGCCGGCGGTCGCGGTGCTCTGGGACTGGGATCCGGTCAATCCCACGGCCCGGCTCCTGGGTATCGGCATTGCGCCCGGCAGCCAGGTCCTCGGCCACGACCTGGAGGGGAACGTCCTCGACCT
Organism: Phycisphaera mikurensis; assembly: GCA_020723465.1. GTDB lineage: Bacteria > Planctomycetota > B15-G4 > B15-G4 > JADJEK01 > JACQZJ01. Next base: position 22,575 of record DYIW01000030.1, on the reverse strand, counting down.
CGGCGCCGCGGCGCCCTTCGACCTGGATCTCGGCGGCTCGCCCGTCTATCTCACGTCCGCGGGACGGATGTCCGCGGCCGGCCTGGTCTCCGCGCTCGACGTGGTGCCACCCGCCAAGCCCCCCCAGCCCACGGCGACCGTCCACTCCGCGGGCTACACTGCGCTGACCTGGAGCACCGCGGCCGCCGAGTACGACGTGGCGGGCTGGAACGTCTATCGGGAGGACAGCCCGGGCGTCTGGTCGCAGGCGGCCTGGGTGGCAGGTCGGACGAGCGGCTCCTGGACCGACCCGCACAGCTCAACGTGCAGCTACAAGGTCTGCGCCGTGGAGGCGGTCACCGGCAGGGAGGGCCCGCTCTCCGACACGGCCACGTGCATCGTCGAGCCGTGATCCCGAACGATCAACCGGAGGCGCACCGTCACCCCACGCCGCCGGAGAGGTCCAGGCCGTACTCCTCGATCTTGCGGTCGAGCGTGTTCCGCGCGATGCCGAGCAGAGCGGCCGCGCGCGACTTGTTCCCGCCGGTCAGGCGCAGCACGCGTGCGATGTGGCGGTTCTCGACCGTGGCGAGCCGCAGGTCGCCCTCCGCCCGGCCTCCGCGTTCGGCTGCCTGCACCAGCTTGACACGCAGATCGAGATCCCGCAGCGAGATCCAGTCCCCGTGGCAGAGCGCTGCTCCCCGGCGGATCGCTGCCCGCAGCTCGCGCACGTTCCCGGGCCAGTCGTGTTCCAGGAGCAGGTTCAGCGCCACCGGGTCAAGGCCCGCGAGGCGCCGGTACTTGCCGTTCCATTCGGCCAGGAACCGCTCGACGAGCACGGGGATATCATCCTTCCGCGAGCGCAGCGGCGGCACCTCGAGACGGACTTCACACAGCCGGTGGAAGAGATCCTGCCGGAAGCGGCCCGACTCGACGTCGTGATCGAGGTCGCGGCTGGTGGCCACGATCACCCGGGCGTTCGAATGGCGGGCGGCGCCCGCGCCGACCGGGACGAACTCGCCCCGTTCCACGGCGCGCAGGAGTTTCGCCTGGATGGCGAGCGGGAGGTCCGCGATCTCGTCGAGGAAGATCGTCCCGCCGTGGGCGCGTTCGAACCAGCCCTTGGCCTCCCGCACGGCTCCGGTGAACGCGCCGGCCGCGTGCCCGAACAGCTCCGACTCGGCGAGCGTGTCGGGAATCGCCCCGCACGTCACCTCGACGAAGGGACCGCGCCGCCGTGGACCCGCGTTGTGGATCGCCTGGGCCAGCAGGTTCTTGCCCGTTCCGGTCTCGCCGTGGAGCAGGAGGGCCACATCGACCGCCGCGAGCCGGCGCGCGGCAGCGAGACACTCGAGCATGCCCTGGTTGCACGTGATGATGTCGTCGAACGTGACGCCGACCACGCGGTAGCGGCCGCTCACACTCTGCGGGCGCTCCTCCCTTTCCTTTTCCAGCCCGCTCATCTCTTCATGCTCTCGAACACCACCCGATCCACGAGCAGTCTAACCGACTCCTCCTGCCCGTTCGAGAGTGCGGACAGCCCCGCCACGAACGATCCGCAGTCCAGGGCGCCCTCGTGGACGGCCAGCAGCGACGCGAACGCGGGCGACTGCGGGTCCCACTCGCGCGCACGAAAATCGACGAAGTAGAGGCCAGCGCGGGGGAAGCCGAACAGCCGCAGCCTGAGCCAGAAGCCCACCGGGAACCCGGGCGTGCGGTCGACGCGGTTGACGACCGCGAAGTTCGACTCGGGCCGGATGACGGGAACGATGCGGTTGCGGCTGCGGCTTGGGCGCAGGACAGGCCGCACGTGCTCCAGGTGAAGACCCGCCTGAAGCGAGGGCTCGCCTTTCCCCTTTGCGAAGAGCCCCACGTCGATCGACGCCCCGAGGTCGATGCGCTCGATGAGAAAGTCCACGGCGACCCGGAACGGCTGCTCGAGGCGGTCGCTCGGCAGTCGGAGGAGGCCCTCCGGGACCGTCGCTCGCCCGTCGCAGACGTCCCGGCGCCGCCAGTACCCTTCCCAGCCGGCCGGCGCCTTTGGAACAGCCACGCCGTCGTCGAACTCCTCGCTGAGGCACCAGATCTGGTCGGACTGCTGCGAACGATCCCGCGGTATCGGTCGCGCGAAGAACGCCGCCACCGCCGCAAGTTCCCCGAGCGAGCCCCCGAAGCTGATCGACGGCTCGGCCGGGGCAAGGCCGAGGCCTGCGAGCAGGCCCTGTACTTCATCGAACCGTCCGGCCGCGAAGGCGGCATCGGGCACGGTCGAGCCTGGCAGCTCGGGCCGCTGGGCGCCTGCGCCATCGACATCCAGGGAGGCGAGCACGACCATCGTGCGGCGTGCCTCCGGCGTCAAACCGCCCGGCACCAGGCCGTCCAGCAGCTCGTTCCACTGCAGCAATCCGCCGCCGGGAATGAGTTCATCGAGCGGCGGCGAGCGATCATCGCCCTGCTGCAAGCCAGCGATGCGGACTCCCTTCCGGGACGCGATCAGCACCTCATCGTCGCCGTCCCCGTCCACGTCCCCGAACGCGCAGGGGCCAGGAGTCGACATCCAGCCCACGGTGGGGTGCGGGTCCGTGAGATCGACGAAACCGATGGCGGCGGCGGGCGCGCTGGAGTGCGGCCCAAAGGCCGCGTCGCCGTCCACCCGGTAGCCGAGGATTCGGGCGTGCCCCGAACCGGCTCGGAGGAGACGCGCATCCCGGAAGACCGAGTTGTCCGGCAGTACCGAGCCGATCATCTCCGTCCGTGGAACGTCCACATCCGCCGTGCATATCAAGGACCCTGCGCTCGCAACTCGGACCGAGCACAGTCCCGTGGTCCTCAAGCGACGGACTTCAGCCGAGCTCATGTTCTCCACGAGCAGCGGATCCTCGGGCGTGTCCGAGATGAACGAGAAAACGCCTGGGCCGTCTTCGGTGGGCACGAGAGCGGTCACGCGGCCGAGCGTGACGCGGGAGACAGGCGGGACGCATCCGACAACGTAGGTCCGCAGCTCGTAGAGTTCGTGACCGGCCGTACCCACGAGCAGGTCGCACACACCGTCGCCGGTCGCGTCCAGCGCAGCCAGCACCTCGACGTCCGCGGAGCGCGTTGGAAGCTCGGCGTCGAGGGGAAAGCAGGAATCTGGGTCCGGGAAACCACCCGGTTCCCTGCCGCGGTACACCCAGACCTCGCGCGATTCGGGCGCGCATGCGACCACGAGCTCGTGGCCAGGTTGGCCATCGAGTTCAGCCGAAAGGAAGCGCTCCGGTCGGTCGCGGCCGGTGATGGCCGAGAAGCGCGCCGGTCCCGGTGAACGATCGCGGTTCCACTGGTGGAGCCGGACGACGTACTCGGAGCCGGTCGGGTGCCACACGACCAGGAGATCGTCGGCGCCGTCCCCGTTCGCATCCATCAGCTTGACGGACTCGGCTCGAGCGCGAGGCTCAGGCGGCGCCAGTTCGCAGGCGACGGGCCTCCAGTCTGCTGGGCCGAGCACGCGAACCTCTGCCGGGCCTGCCGCTCCCGTCTCGCAGAACAGGACGACCTCTTCGCGACCGTCTCCGTCCAGGTCGCTGACGGCGATGTCCGGCGGACCCGAGAGCGCCACACCCTGTGCGACCAGGTTCACCGTCTGGTCGTGGGGACCGAGCAGGGAGACGAAGCGGAGCGGGTCACCTTCCGGCCGGACAGAATGGAGTTGCTGGCGCAGCCCGTAGGCCTCCGCGAATCGACCCAGGTCGGCCAGCACGGCCACGCGCAGCCGGATCGCTTCCGCGCGCAGATCCGCGGTTCCGGCTTCGTCAGCCGCGCGCAGCGCCTCGCGCGAAACCCAGTCCGCCAGCGGCAGCGCCCGTTGTCTCCGGAGCGTGTTCCCGAGGTCCAGGAGCTTCTGAGCGAGGTCCTCGGGCCAGGGATCCTCCCGGACCAGAGCAGAGAGCTCGTCGAACACGTTCGCGTGGTGCCAACTGGCCAGCGCCTCCTGTGCAGCACGGAAGGACGATTCCACCAGAGAACGGCTCTCAGACGACTCGCGTGCACGAGTTTCGGCGTACCAGAGCACGCCCAGAACGGCGGCGACCAGGACCCCGGCGAGGGCGAGAACCGCCGCGCCCACCTCGATCGGGCGCCTGCGCGCGAAGCGGAGAAGCCGTGCCGGGAGCGGCAAGGGGCGCGCACGAACAGGTTCACCCGCGAGGTACCGGCCAAGGTCGGCCGCGAGGTCGGCCGCGCTGGCGTAGCGATCCGAACCCTGCTTCGACAGGGCCTTGAGGCAGATGGTCTCGACGTCCCGGTCGATGCTGGGATCCAGGACACGCGGGCGCACGGGCTCGTCCTGGACGACGCTACGCAGCAGGTCGTACGAAGACTCCCCCCGGAACGGTGGCCGGGCCACGAGCGCCTCGTAGAGCACGGCGCCGAGCGAGTACACGTCCGAGCGCTCGTCGATCAGGTCGGACCGGCCGCGCGCCTGCTCGGGCGCCATGTAGGCCGGGGTGCCGACGGTCTCGCCGCTGGCCGTCAAGGACTCGACGCGCGTCAGGTCACGGCCGAGCCCGAAGTCCGTGATCAATGGCTCGCCGCGCGCGTCGACGAGGATGTTGGCGGGCTTCAGGTCGCGGTGCAGGATCCCGTGCGTGTGCACGTGGTGGACGGCAGCCGCGACCGTGCGCACGAGCCCGATCAGCGTGCGGCGGTCGAGGTCGCCGGCGGCCATGCGCTGCTTGAGGTCAAGGCCTTCAACGAACTCCATCGTGAAGTACGGCTGGGAATCGACCTCCCCGACCTCGAACACGGTTACGACGTTCGGGTGGCGCACCTTGGCGGTGATCCGGGCCTCGCGCACGAAGCGGCGGTAGGCCGCTCCCGCCGGATCCGCCCGACTCAGGACCTTGAGCGCGACCAGCCGTTCCGGCTGCGCCTGCCGGGCGAGGTACACGGTCCCCATGCCGCCATCCGCGATCCGCTGGAGGATCTCGAACGGGCCGAACCGTGCGGGGGCCACGGACCTGTCCGCGCTTCCGTCCATCGCCTGAGGGTTCCCTGACACGGCTCATGCTACCACCAAGAGGCCGCCAGGCCGCGATCATGCGCGGGGGATGCCGCCGGGGGCGCCTGCTCCGGGCTGGAGCAGGCCGGGGTGACCTGCGCCGAAAGGCAGCAGAGGCGCGGCATGTCGATGAGACAGAGGGGGCAACTCCATCCCCAGCCGGAATAAGGACTTGCCTGCGGCGGCACCGAGCAGCACGAACGGCACGGGCCTTGCTTCGGGTCTGCTCGCCCGGCCGTCGATCGGGGCCTTGTGCCGGGTGTCGATTCGAGTGTCGCCACCGCCTCGCCCCGAGGCGTGGCAGGAAGGAAGAGGTAGTTCTCATGCGCTCCAGACCCAAGTCGTGTCTCGGCCTTCTCCTGGCCGGCGTGGCGCTGGCCGTCACGACGCCCACGGCCTCCTCGCAGGACCTGATCTTCACCGACGCCGAGTTGAAGATGCAGGCGTTCGTCCGGCCCGACAAGCCCGTGTCCTACTCAACGCTCCTGACCTACGCCCGCGTGACTCAGGATCCCAAGACCATCCACACGGTCGACTGGAGCGGCTCGGGCGACTCACACCTCACCAGCGTCGGCTACTACGTCTCTCCCCACCCGACCTGGAGCCCGGACGGCCAGAAGATCGTGTTCATGCAGGCAGGCGTCGGCATCGTCGTGCGAACGCTGTCGACCGGCGTCGAGCAGGTCATTGTGCCGATGGGGGGATCCTACGACGGCTACCCGTACTGGAGCTACGACGGAACCAAGATCGCCTACGAGGGTCCTGGGGACACGATCTGGACGGTCAACCCGGATGGATCGGAGAACGCCCAGGTCGGGACAGGCAACGGGCGTGTGCCGTGCCTCAGCCCCGGCGGTTCCAAGATCGCCTTCGCCGACGTGAGCAGTCCGCCCGACGTGTGGATAATGAACGCGGATGGCAGCAACCCGGTGAACTTGACGAACTCGCCCGCGTACGACGGCGGCTCGCACGTGGGACCGGTCTGGTCCCCCGACGGACAGTGGATCGCCTACCTCTCGGGTCCGGATGCGTCGAGTCTGCACGTGTGGAAGATGAGGCCCGACGGAACGTATAAGACGCAGTTGACCTCTGGTTCGCCGGTCGCCGACTCCTTGGACTGGACGCGTGACGGACGCTTCGTGGTGTACATGGATTCCACGCAGCACAGCATCCGTGCGCTGGCCGTCGGGGCCGGAATGATCTACGGGGACCCCGTGGTCAAGTTCCAGGCGTTCGTCCAGCCCGGTTCCTCGGTCAACCCGTGGACCGGTGACACCAAGGTTGCGTACAACCGGAACGCCGGTGATCCGAAGGAGATCTGGCTCGTCAATGGTGACGGATCAGGGAACTCGTACCTCACTACTGTCGGCGCATTCGTTTCTCCACACCCGACCTGGAGCCAGGACGGGCAGCGACTCGTCTTCATGCGAAGGGACGTCGGCCTGGTCGTGCAAACGCTCTCGTCCGGAGCCGAGCAGGTCATTGTGCCCATCGGGGGATCCGCCGATGGATACCCGTTCTGGAGCTACGACGGGACGAGGATCGTCTACGAAGGACCCGACGATACGGTCTGGACGGTCAACCCGGACGGCTCAGGGAATGCCCAGGTCGGGACGGGCACCGGGCGCGTGCCGTGCTTCAGCCCGGACAACTCCAGGATAGTCTTCGTGCGCGGCTACGGCACCTCCGCCGAAGTGTTCATCATGAACTCGGACGGAAGCGGCGAGGTCAACCTCACCAACTCTTCACTTACCTACGACGGTGGCGATCACGTCGGGCCAGTCTGGTCCCCGGACGGTCAGTGGATCGCGTACCTGTCGGGTCCCGATGCCATGAACTTCCAGGTGTGGAGAATGAAGCCCGACGGCACCCAGAAGAAGCAGCTCACGTTCGGGCCTGCCGTCTCCGGATCCACTCTCGACTGGACGCGTGACGGGAAGTACATCGTCTACGGAAACGGCAACGGCGAGACCACCTTCCTGGCGCTGGCGCTCGGCGGCCTGGATCCGTTCTGCACGGGTTCGTTCACCTTCGGCGGCCAGGGGATACCGAGCGCGGGCGGGGCACCGTTCTCCCTGTCGTGGAGCGGTGCGCCCGTGGCGCAACCTGGTGTGCTCCTCTTCGGTCTCACCCGTACTCAGCCACCGATTCCAGCGGCTTGGGGTCAGTTCCTCTTTGTTCAGCCATTGCCCGTTTCCATCCCGCTGGGATCTGGATTCGGCGCAGGGATGATCGGGCCCATCTCGGTGCCTGCCGGCTTGGTCGGGGCGCACGTGTACGCGCAGATGTTCTTCGCTGACGGCTCGGCCTACGTGGCGTCGAATGGCCTGGACATCTGGTGGCTGTAGCTCCCGATCGAAAGCTTGACGCGAATCCGCAGAGGGACACGCTTCGCGGACGGTGTCCCCGGAAGTAGAACGGCGCGCGTGCCACTGCCAAGGCAGTGGCACGCGTTCGCCTTTGGCGCACGCCGCCATGTCCCGGTCCAGACGGCTCGCGGCACTCACCGCCCCCAGCGCTGCCATGCCGCTCCACGCCTGAGCAGTGCGGAGCCACCTGCGCCGAAAGGCAGCAGACCCTCGGCATCTCGAGGGGAGAGGGGGGCGACTCCATCCCACGCTGGAATGCGGACTTGCTCGCGGCCGCGACGCGCAGGACGAACGGCACGCGCCTTGATTCGGCTCCTCTCGCTCGGACGCCGATCGGGGCTGCGCGCCGGACATCAGTTCAAACCGGCCCCGCGGAGAGACACCTCCATGAAGCGAACCGCTTGGACTTTCCTCTCAGTCGTCGCCGGCCTGGCGCTGTGCTGTGGAGCCAGGCCGAGCCTTGCCCAGTGTCTTGCTTGCGGGCCCAGCACCGTCGCCCTCTGGAAGTGCGACGAGGGCACCGCCAACGTCCTCACGGACTCGTGCAGCGGCATCGCGGTCACGGCGAGCGCCGCGAATGGTTGGGTTCCGGGTTTCTGCGGTCCGTTCGCTGCGGAACTCTACGGCCCGGGATACTTCGCCAACGCCAGCGGCCCCTTCGCGTTTCTGACCCCGCCGTTCACGGTCGAGGCGATGATCTACCTGGCACCCAACCAAGGGCAGGACTCCGCGATTCTGGCGCAGTACGAGGGAACGAACGACAAAGGGTTCGCCCTTCGGGCGACGCTGGGCCGACTCAACCTCATGATTGGCCACGGGACGCCTGGAGCCGTATCGATGGCCTGGTCACCTCCGAACCAGCTTCAGACAGGTCAGTGGTATCACGTCGCTGGCGACTTCGATGGATCCACTGTCCGCGTGTTCGTGGATGGACAGGTGGTCGGGGCGACCAGCGCTCCGAGCGGGATGGTCATGGATGCGAGTCCCTTCCGCATCGGCTGCGGCTGGAATCCAGATGGAATCCAGGACTTCGAAGGCTACCTCGACGAGATCCGGATTTCATCCGGGATCATCTACCCGTGCAACCAGGGCACGGCGACGACGTACTGCCCTGGTAACCCGTGGAGCTGCTCCCCGGCGCTCACGGTCGGCGGCAACCTCTCCTGCTGCGCTCCGGTCGTGAACGTCGATCTCACGGGAGTCCCGCTCGGCGTGACGCTTCCCATCGTCTCCATCGGCCAGGCCCCCCTGTCCCCGGGATGCGGAGGCATCTGCCTCCAGCCGCCCCTGTTCTTCGGTCCGCCGCTCCCCATCATGGGTTCGGCTCCGTGCGGTGGGACGTTGTCGTTCAGTTCGCCGGTGCCGCCGAGCGTCCCTTGCCCGTTCACCTTCTTCCTGCAGTTCGCGATTCTGGACTACTCATCGCCCTGCTGGTACTCGACGAGTCCGGCCGTGCAGGTCAGCATCGTTCAGTAGGGTGCTCCTGACAACTCGCCCCGAGGCCGCTTCGTCCCAGGAGACAGGCGGCCCGGGGCGAATCGTCGTCTTCAGGCGCGGCTCGAGGACACTCGCGGGCGGCCGCGCCGCGCCCCCTCGCGCGCCGGCCGGGCCGGGCTGGCCTACTCCAGCGTGTCGGGATGCCCGATGATGAAGTGGAACCCGTCGGGCCCGAGCTTCCGCTCCAGGCGAGACACCACGGCCTCGATGTCGTCGTCGGGTCCGGACACGAACATGGGCTTCCCGTCCTCGCCGCCGCACGCGACCGCCTCGGGGCACGCGGTGAAGTCGATGCCCTGCAGCACGACGCGGGCGCGATCGTAGTCCGGGTGCGGCAGGAAGCCGAGACTCTCCGCGTAGTCCACGCCAGCGGCGACGATCTTCGCGGCCAACTCCGGGCTGCAGTCGATCATCTCCTCCTGAGCTTCGAGGGAAGTCAGGAGGCCCGCGAGCTCGGACGCTGGCAGGGCGGGGTCGTAGATGGCGTTCTTCACGCCCAGGCAGCCCAGGTCGACCAGGAACATGCCGAGCAGGAACTGCCGGTCCGGCCGCTTCCGCGCCAGCGCCACCGTGGCCAGTTGGCGCTCGCGCCAGTTCGCGTTCACCTGGCTCACCGCGATCGGCCAGACGCCGGCGTGCTTCAGGCTGCACTCCGCGTCCCGGGCGGCCTGGGCAGCCTTGTGCTGGCTCTTCTTCTCCTCGCGTCGCTTCCTCTTGCGGGCGAGCGCCTTGTCCCTGCGCTTGCTGTCGCGAACCATGACGCCTCCGGCGCGCTACGCGCCGCAGGCATTCTACCGGCCGCTCAGGGCCTCGAAGGAAGCACCAGGCGTACGCGGTTCTCGCGGCCCGGGACCACGGTCACGCGGGAGGCGCCGGACGAGCGCTCGCCCGCGCGCGCCACGACCTCGTGCTCGCCGGCGACGAGCCGGGGGAAGCGAGCCAAGCCGTCCGGCTCGACGGCTTTCCACAGGACCCACTCGTCGCGGCCTGCCCTGCGGACGTTCACGTCCGCGTCGCCGCACGGCCGCCCCGCCTCGTCCACGACCTCGACGACGAGCGAGCCCACCGCGAGGGAAGCCGTCACGTGCGCAACCTGGCCCGCGGCCAGGGACACGTTGAGTTCGCGCGCGGCGTTGCCCGGCTCCGGGAAGCCGAGCGCCCGGTCCCGCACCAGCACCTTGTAGGTGCCGGGAGCGAGGTCGGGAAACACTGCCTCGCCGCCCGATGTAGTCTCGCTGTAGCGCACGAGGTCGCCGGCCTGGCGAACGGCCACGCCGTGCTCCGGCAGGGGGTCGCCGGCGCCATCCTTGAGCTCAACCCGAATCTCTCCGCCGGCCGTGAGGTCCTCGGCGATGTCCACGCGCGCCTCGCCGCCCGGCGGCAGGTCCACGCGCCGCCACACCCATGAGTCCCTCTCGAGCGCGCTCCAGGGCCGGCCCGTGCCGCGGCCCGCGCTTGCCGGGATCAGGAAGAGGTCAGCCCCTCCCGGGGCGAGGCCCTCCAGGCGGAAGCCGCCCGCCTCGTCCACGGTCGCGTGGAGCGACTGAATGTCGTTGTCGTGGCGCAGGAAGACGCGCGGGCGGCGCGCCGGGCGCGAATCGGAGAGTGCTACCGTGCCAGAGAGGGCGGCCGGCGCCGGCAGCACCACGTCCACGAATGCGTCGGGCCCGGCCGCGGCCGCGAGCGACACCACGTGCGGCCCGTACCCGTTTGCGCGCACGAGCAACCGCTGCTCGGCCCGGCTCCGTCCCGCGAAGGAGAACGAGCCCTCGGCGTCCGCGCGCGCGCTGGCGCAGCGGAAGAGCTGGCGCGTCCTCGGCCTCATTTCCGAGATCGTCACGTCCGCGCCCGCAAGCGTCTCGTTCGCTGGTCCTCGCACGCGTCCCTCCACCCGGACCGGCCCCTCGAGCACGAACATCTCCTGCAGCGCGGCGCCCGCGTCGCGGCTGCCGATCGCGACCACGCGCGTGACTGAGAAGCCCGCGGCGTTCATCACGCTCACGCGGTAGCGCGAGTCCCACAACAGGCCTCGCACCTCGAAAGAGTCCGGCCGCAGCCAGCGCACGCTCGCGGCAAACGGGTTCCGGATCGACCCGTCGCCGTTCGCGTCGACCTGCAGGAGCTCCACGTCCACGTCGCGAGGGCCGGTCTCGCCGCACGGATCCTGGACGAGACCGAGGAGCCGGCCCTGGGACGAGAGGCAGAGCGTGGCGTCGACACCCGCAACGAGGTCGCCGGAGAAGTAGCCCTTGTCGGGATGCGTCACCGTCACCGGCGACTCGCGCTCGCAGGCGAGCGGGAACTCGAACCTGCCTTGCACATCCGTGCGCGTGCGCACCGGCTCGACGAGCCGCACGATCGCACCGCTCACGGGCAGGCCGTCCTCGTCTACTACCGTGCCGCAGAACGACCCGCTGGCCTCGAGCGTGATCGTCACGGGCGCGGGCTCGGCCCCGGCATCGAGCCAGAGCGTGACCTCCTGGCCGAGGTGCAAGGGGGCGAGTGCGGCGAGCTTGACCGCGCCCGCTGGCACGCCGGCTAACACGAAGCGGCCGTCCTGGCCGGTCTTCGTGGCAAGGGCGCCGCAGCGCACCGTGGCGCCGGCCAGGCAGACGCCGCGCGCGCTCCGCACCTGCCCCGTGAGCGAGCACGCCGGAGCGAGGTGCACCACGCCAGCGTCCACCTGGCAGCCCGGCGAGCCCACGTGCACGGGCCGGAGCGAACCGAACAGGTTCTTCTCGCGCGACCACGCCACCAGGTCGTAGTCCGCGGGCTCCACGAGGAACAGCTCGAACGCGCCGGCGGGATCGGCACTGGCCTCGGCCTCGATCTCTCCGCCGTAGAGCAGGGCGGCCCGGCTGTCCTGCGGCAGACCCTGATCCGCGACCAGCCGTCCGAACACGCGCGAGGCGTGAAGCGGCACGGCCTCCGGGGCCTTCTGCTCCTCCGGGGACGGGCCGACCTCAGGCAGGGTCTCCTCAAAGACCGGGAGCGCGGTCGGCTCGGCCGGGGCGCCCTGTTCGGCGCTGAGGACCGCCTCGCCCGCGGGAACACGCGCTTCCTCGGGCTCGCCACGGCCGGCGAGCACGCGCCAGACGAGCACGCAGGCCGCCACGAACAGCACCGGGCTCAGGATCGCGCGGGTCTTCGACATCGCTCTCTCCACTCCGCGCCCATCAGCTCCGAGACGCAAGGAGGGACGGCCGCGGAGGCCCGCGGCCGTCCCGTGTTCAGACGCGCCAAACGAGGATGCCCTCCTCACTTGACCTCTTCCACTGTCTTGATGATGTTCTCCACGATCGTCAGGTGGACCTTCTTCCCCGCCTTGGCGAGGCGGAGAAGCTCGCCCCAGTCCTCGGAGTCGCACTCCGCCTGCCCGAACGTGATCGAAGTGCCGTCGCTGCGGATGACCACTTCGAAGTGGCCGTGGCAGTTCTTCTGCACCGACGCGGTCCCGGTCAGGTTCCCCCCGATGGCGAGCGCCAGGGGAGCGGAGAGCAGGACCGTCACGGCCGCGTGCACGAACGTCTTCGAGAGCCTCATGGAACCTCCTTCCGGTGGAAGCCGGCTCGCGGAAGCGGAATCACCCGAACACGCCAGGAAGAACGCGCGAGAAACGCGGAGTCACACCGAGACGTGGGAAAAAGGCCGAAGCCGCGCCTGCGCCAGCCGGAAGGGTCGCCCGCTGACCCGGCCCAGGTTCGCGTCCCTGCCCCGGGGATGAGGCGGAACAAGGCGGACCGGGACCGCCCTATTCCTGGGGACCTTCTCCCAAGGTCCAGGTGGAACTCCGGCCGTGGCCGGACTGCGTGACCCATCCAAGCTTCTTCAAGAGGAGAAGTTGCTCGCGAAGGCGTCGATCCGACGGCGGGTTGACCATCGCGGCACGAATCTCGCGAAAGGCCATGGCCGGATGCTGCGCGAGCACGTCCAGTATCTCCCGTTGCCGCCCTGACAGCCCCACGAGCGACGGTTGCTTGGCCCGAACTCGGTCCCAACCCTCTGCCACGCCGGTCTGAGGAACAACGTCAGCCTTGAAGGTCACCGTGACCACGCCGGCCTGCTCGGAGAACTCGGGAGGCGCTGCGCCCTGCGCCCGGCAGGCATCGATGACCCGGTTTGTGCCCCTGCCCCACACCTCCACCACGCCAGTCCGGTGGAATGCCCCGGCGATGAGCGGGTTGCGCAGAATCGAGGGATGGTCGCTGGAGAGCATCTCGGCGCTGATCCCGTCCGGGAAACCGCCGGTGCTGCGAACCTCGATGCGATCGTCGAATACCGCAATGGCCACGTAAGAACTGGCTCGAGCGAGATCGCGGTGGACGACCGCGTTCAGGATCACCTCGCGCAGCGCCTCGGCTGGCACCGGCTGACGGTCCTCGCGGAAGATGCTGCCCTTGGGGAAGTGGGCCGCGAGCGGCAGGGTTCGGTCCAGCCACGCGATCGCCTCGCGCACCATCGAGAAGGCGTGCATGTACTCCTGCTTGTTGTCGAGGATGTCGCCGGTTATCGAGGTCCCGCGAAAGCGGCCGAGCTTGAGGAGCCCCTGCGGGTAGTCGGGCAAGAAGCGCGTCCCGTACAGCATCTGCGCGGCTTGCGTGATCTCGCCGTCGACACGCAAGCCAAGACGATCCAGGATCTCGCGCACATCCATGCTCGTGCCCGCCGAGATGCGCCTGTGCTCGATGGCCGCCTGGCGCGTGCGGAGGATCTCCTCATGGTCGAGGTCCTCGAGGCGGACCCTGAACGCGGGCTGATTCTCCCAGCGGTGGCGGCTGTGGGCGCGGTCGAGCAGGAGCCGCTGGTACTGCTCCAGCGGCATGACCGACGTCGTCGAGCCGGCCCGGCGGTAGGCCCTCCCGTCGAAGGTGAAGGGCGCCTGCTCCCGCGACGAGGGCGCGTGCAGCGCCACGACCTCCAGACCATCGCCGACACTGGCCCGTTCCACCTGGATCGCCGCACGCGGCTCCAAGCGGTCGAGCAGGGTTCCGATGTCCCGCAGCGTCTTGTCCGAGACTTGCTGGCCCACGGCCTTGCCGGCGGACGTCACCCCGATCAGGACATGGCCACCCGAGCCGTTGAGGAAGGCGCACAAGGTCCCGCCGACACGACGCAGCTCGGCGGTGGACCGCCTGAGTTCGAGGGTCTCGGACTCGCCCTTGGCCGCCATGATCTCGATTTCGGCCCGGTCCATCATCCTCACTCCGGCGTGACTCGGACGCTGGCGGCGCTCCCGTATCGAGTCAACTCGACGGCGCGGCGGTCCACGAGCCTCTTCCACGCTTGCCGTCAGTACATCATCTGCTGCACGCGAAACTCCCTTCGCGGCAGCTTCGAATCTACCAGCGCCATCCTCTATCTCATCTTGCCGGAGCCACCACAACCCGCGGCGATCCCCCCTGAGCCACTACCCGCCAGGGTCGTCGCACCGCACGAAGACTGCGAGCCTCCTCGCCCAGAACCTGAGGCACTCAAGCGTGTGGAGGCCAGTTGAAGGCCGAAGGGTCTTTCGGCTTCCAACCTCGGACTTCGGACTTCGAACTCGCGGCGGCGCCGGCCGGACCCGACCAGTGAGCGCGGGCAAGTTCAGCGCGGCGCCGCCGCGATGTGGAATGCGCTCCGCCCGAAAGAAGGAAAGGGCCGGGGGCTCGACTCCGAGGTTGGACCGGCGCACGGCCGCGCGCAACCTCCGCGGCCTGTAGGAGTTGCGGCCTCCGGAGGCACGAAGCACATCCACGAGAACGCCCGAGACGCACGGAGTCACACCGGAATAGGGCGGAACAGGGCCGCCCTATTCCGCCCTAATCCCGCCTCATTCCCCGGCCTGCTCCTGGACTCCTGCTCTGGCTCCGGAACAGGCTGACCGCTGAGTGCTGACGGCTGAGCGCTTCCCGCTGCCCGCTTCGCTCTTCCCGCTTGACGAATCCAGCGGGCCGTCCATGATCGCGCTTCCGCGCGGCGCCGCGCGCCGCCAAGTTCGAGCCGAGACCGAAGGAGAACCGCCATGACGGAAGCCGCGTGCCTGGAAGTGGCCGCGCAGGCCCGGAGCGCGACCGGACCTGACAGCGAGACGTATCGGGCCCTCCTGGGCCTGGCGCACGGCAAGTCCGGGAAGATCCCGGCCGAGATCCTGGTCGAGCACGTGCTCGGCGCCTACGGCCAGGCGGACTGGCCGGTGCAGCGCGGCGCGCTCGAGGCGCTCCTGCGGCGCCATGCGTTCCTGCGGCGCGACGAGCTGCGCGTGGTGGCGCGGCCGCCAGCCGGCGCGTCCTTCGGCTTCTACCAGACCGGCCAGAGCGGCCGCTCCCAGCGTCCCTACCGCACGCTGCTCGAGAGCATCCGGCCGCTCCGGGGAAGCTGCGACTGCCCGGACTACCTGGTTGGAGCGCTCGGCGCGTGCAAGCACATCCTGGCCGCGCTCGAGGACCTCGCACAGCGGCCGCGCCGCCTGGAGCGCGCGCTCGCCGCGCCGCCGCTCGCGCCCCGCGGGCCGCGCCTGGCCTGGGACCCGATCTGCCCGCTTTCGGCCGGCGCGGACTGGATGGAGCGCGTGCGGCTCCTCCCGGCTGAACGCGACGCGCCGGCAGGCGCGTCCGCCACGCGCCTGCACCGCTGGTTCGCGCCAGGCCCGAACGCGACCCTCGTCCTGAAGCGCGACGCCCTGCAGGACGCCGCCACGCGCGCCGCGATCGTCCAGGAGCTCGAGTCCTTCGCCCGCTCGGGCCGCCGCCTCGCCTGCGCCGAGCCCGCGGTCGGCGCGCTCATCGCCTGGGAGAAGCGCTCGCTCGCGGCCGCGCTCCAGGACCACGGCGACGTCGAGAGCGCACTGCGCGAGCTGCGTTCGCTGCGGACCCGCCTCTATCCCTATCAGGTGGAGGGCGTGCGCCGCCTGCTCGCGGGCGGCCGGCTGCTCCTGGCCGACGACATGGGCCTTGGGAAGACCGCGCAGGCCATCGCCGCCTGCCACGTGCTCTGGCGCAGCGAGCGCGTGCGCCGCGGCCTGCTCGTGGTTCCCGCGAGCCTCAAGCCCCAGTGGCAGCGCGAGTGGCACATCTTCTCGGACGCGCCGATCACCATCGTCGAGGGCAACAGCGCCGAGCGCTCCGCCATCTACCGCAGGCACCGCGCCGGCTTCCTCCTCGCCAACTATGAGCAGGTGCTGCGCGACCTCGAGCTGATGCGCGCCTGGCGCGCCGACATCGTCATCCTCGACGAGGCGCAGCGCATCAAGAACTGGGCGGCCAAGACCTCCGCCTACGTGAAGGAGCTGAAGCCGGCCTACCGCCTGGTCCTGACCGGCACGCCGCTCGAGAACCGCCTGGCCGAGCTGGCCTCGATCATGGACTGGGTGGACAGCCGCGCCCTCGAGCCGAAGTGGCGCCTGGAGCCGTGGCACTCGGTGTACGCCGACGGCACGCGCGAGATCCGCGGCGCGCGCAACCTCGACGTGCTCAGGGAGCGGCTCGCGCCGTGCATGCTGCGCCGGCGGCGGCCCGAGATCCTGAAGCAGCTCCCGCCGCGCACGGACACGAGCATTCCCGTGCCGCTGACGGACGCGCAGCGCGAGGCACACGACGATCTGAACATGCCCATCGCCCGCCTGATCTCCACCACGCGGAAGCGCCCCCTGACCCAGGCCGAGTTCCTGCGCCTGATGAGCATGCTCACCACGCAGCGCGTCATCGCCAACGGCCTGGCCCAGCTCAACTTCCTCCAGGTGTGGCCGGGCATCCGGTCGGTGAGCGACCCGGGCGACACCCTGCTCACCACCCTCGCCGCGCCCAAGCTGGTGGAGCTACGCGAGCTCATCGAGCGCATCGCCGTGGAGCAGGAGCGCAAGATGGTGGTCTTCAGCCAGTGGCGGCGCATGCTCAAGCTGGCACACTGGGCCACGTCCGACCTCCTGCGCGCGCACGGCCTCGCCGCCTGCTTCTTCACCGGGCAGGAAACGCAGCGCCGCCGCACGCAGAACCTGGTCGACTTCCACGACGACCCGCGCACGCGCGTGCTCTTCGCCACGGACGCCGGCGGCGTGGGACTCAACCTGCAGCGCGCCGCCACCTGCTGCGTGAACGTCGAGCTGCCGTGGAACCCGGCGGTCTTGGAGCAGCGCGTGGGCCGCATCTACCGCATGGGCCAGAAGCACCCGATCGACGTCTACAACCTGGTGAGCGAGGACTGCATCGAGGCGCGCATCGCGCGCCTCATCGGCGACAAGCGCGCGCTCTTCTCCGGGTTGTTCGACGGTGCGAGCAACGAGGTGCGCTTCGACCGGTCCGGGAGCTTTCTTGCGGGGCTGCAGCGCATCTTCGAGCCGCTCGAGGCGCCGCCGCCCGCGCCCCCCGAGGCCGAGGACGGCGATCCCCTGCCGGACAAGGCCGTGGCGGACGAGGTGGACGCGGCGGACGAGGCCGCGGACGAATCCGAGCCGGCCGCCGCGGCGCGCGGCGTGCCCGCCTCGACCGAGATCCGGCGCCTCTTCGGCCAGATCAAGGTGCAGCGCACCGAGACGGGCGGCATGCGCATCGAGGCCACGCCCGAGGCGGCCGAGACCCTGGCCGCCCTGTTCGAGGGCATGGCCGGCCTGCTGCGCGAGGGCGCCGCGGGCGGCTGAGCGCACGAGCACGGCGCGTCCCCGCGCCGTGCATTCACTCCGGGGCGGGAGCGGACGCTTCGCGCCGCCCCGCCTGCCGCGGCTGGATCCGCCGGGCGCGGCGCCCGCGGCTCACCCGCGGCACCGCGTGTCCCCGCGCGCTGCACTCATTCCGGGGCGGGAGCGGGCTCCTCTCCCGCCCGCGACCGCCTACCGCATGTGGGTTGAACCGGAGCGGCCCGCCTTGACCTGGGCCGTCGAGACGGAGCGCTGCACGAGCGGAGCGGCGGTTCCCCGGTGGAGGGGACGGCCGCGATCGCTCCGCTCACTTCCCCTCCCCTCCCTTCCCCTCCCCTCCCTTCCCCTCCGGTTCCGAGCCGAAAAGCCGCGACGCCCGGCGCTCGCCCTCGGGCGAGAGGTCCGCCTGCAGCAGCTTGATCCAGTCGGCCGCCTCCGCGTCCGCTTCGTCCTCCGCGCCGCCGGCCGCCACGTAGCCGAGCCGGCGCAGCTCCTCGAGCGTCTCGGCGCTGATCTCGGCGGACGCCGCGGCGGCGTAGGTGGCGTCGGCCGCGCTTCTCTGGACGCACTGCAGCAGGAAGAGGCGCATCTCGGCCTGCACCTCCTGAAGCGCGCCCGCGGCCAGGTTCTCCTTCTCGGCCGGATCGGCCGCGAGGTCGAAGAGGCGCTGATAGGGCGCGCCCATGGAGGCGATGTACTTGTGCGCGGGCGTGCGCACGGACCTCAGGGGGTTGTGCGCGTTCTCGGAGATGGCAATGAGGCGCGCCGGCGCGCCGCCCATGATCGGCACCAGGCTCGCGCCCTGCCAGACGGGCGAGGGCTCGAGCGCGAGCAGGTCGAAGATCGTGGGCACCAGGTCGAGGATGCGCACCTGCGCCTCGACGCGCCGCGCCGCGAGGGACGGATGGACCAGGATGAGCGGCACGCGCAGGTTCTCGTCGTAGAGGGTGTAGCCGTGGCCGCCCAGGCCGTGCTCGCCGAACTCCTCGCCGTGGTCCGAGGTGAGCAGGACGAGCGTGTCGTCCAGGAGCCCCCTTTGCTCGAGGAACGAGAAGAGCGCGGCGAGCTGGTCGTCCACGAAGGCGATGGTGGCGTCGTAGAGGTCCTGCACGTAACGCCAGTCCTCGGCGCCGAAGGTCGCCACCAGGCCACGGTAGTCCTGGTGGTTCTGCAGGATCTTCTTGACCGTGAGGTTCATCTCGCGCACGAAGTCGCCGGCCGCGGCGAGCGGCGCCTCCACCCGCGCGTCCGGCCTCTCGCGCAGCGCCAGGAGCTCCCGCCACTCTTCCTCGCCGAAGCGCGCGGCCGCCTCGCCGAAGCGCGGGTGCGCCTCGAGCGCCTTTCGCACCAGCCCCTCCGGGTCCTTCAGGATCCCGTCGTAGGGGCGCACGAAGCGCTCGCTATACGCCGCGGGCGGCTCGTATTCGTGCACGTCGTAGGTGTGGAAGAAGGCGAAGAAGCGGTCGCGCGGCTGGAGCGCGCCCAGCCAGGCCGTGAGCGACGCGACCGCGAACCTCGAGTCCGGGCGCGTGTGGAACACGTCGAAGCCCTGATCGAAGCCGAACTCGGGCGAGAGGAAGGCGTTCTCGGTGACGGCGTAGGTGCGGAAGCCGTTGCGCTTCATGGCCTCGGCGAGCGTCTCGGCGGCCGGGCTGATGGCGCCCGGGTTCCGGTATTTGCCGATCCGCAGCACCGACGGATAGAGGGACGTCATCATGGACGCGTGCGAGGGCGCGGTCCAGGGCGCCTGGGCGATGGCCTGCTCGAAGACCACCCCCCTGCCGGCCAGGGCGTCGATCGCGGGCGAGACCGCGCGCGCGTAGCCGTACGCGCCGAGGCGGTCGCGACGCAGCGTGTCGATCGAGATGAGCAGGACGTGGCGCGGCAGCGGGCCGCTCGACCCGGCGCCCACCGGTTCGCCGGAACCGCTCGGCCGGAGGCCGGCAAGCAGGAAGACCAGGCCGGTGGCCGCCGCGAGCCCGATGCAGACGAGGAGGATGGTCCTGGGTCGCATGCGGCGATTGTAGCAGCGGCCGCAAGACGGCGCGGCCGCACCTCCTGCCCGAGAAACCCTGTAGGCTCGTTCGGGCGGCGGCGCAGGATCCGGACGCGGAAAGCCGATGATCTGTTGGCGGCACTGCCCGCGCCGCGGCGCCGCGCACAGAGATTTCGATGTTCGACCTGCCGGCCATACGCACGCGCCTCGCCGGGTTCTCCCCGGCGCTCGCCGCTCCTCCGGAAGAAGTCGGCGCGCACGCCGCGGTCGCGCTGCTGCTCCACCAGCCCGCGGGCGCGAGCACCGAAATCCTGCTCATCCGCCGCTCCGAGCGCGAGGGCGACCACTGGTCCGGGGACGTGGCCTTGCCAGGCGGGCGGCGCGAGGCCGCCGACCAGAGCATCACGGCGACGGCCGTGCGCGAGGCGTTCGAGGAGGTCGGCGTGCGCCTCGAGACGCCGCTCGCGCGCCTCGACGACTTCGACGTGCGCCGCGCGCCGCGCGCCTGGCCGCTCCTGGTGTCGCCCTTCGTGTTCGCGCTGGACGAGCGGCCGCCGCTCGCGCCGAACCACGAGGTGGAGGAGACCATCTGGACGCCCCTGTCCGTGCTCACGGACGCCGGGAACAGGACGTCCGCCACCTTCCGGCGCGGCGCCAAGGAGTACACGCGCCCGGCCGTGCGCTGCGGGCGCTTCCTCGTGTGGGGTATCACCCTGCACGTGCTCGAGTCCTTCTTCCGCTCCCTCGGGGTGGAGCGGTACGGCACGCCGGCCGCGCTGGCCTGAACCGCGCGGGAGACCGGCTCGGCGCCCGATCCGGAGTCGCCGAGGGCCCAGGACCTTGCCAGAGAATGGGTTACGCACCCACAGCGCGAACCTGGTTCTGGAGCCCGGCCGGAAGAGCGCGCAGGGGCAGGCCGGAAGGTCCGAGGAAAAGCCCGCGTCTCCCGCTAGACTGCCTACCGAATACGGCCGCCAAGGCCGTTTCGTTTCAGGCGTCCGGCCGATCGCGGCGCGGGCGCCTGGAATCCGCGCGTCCCAGCGCTCCGCCGTGCGCGGACGGCGCGGACCTGTCGCATCGCAAGTACCAGACGGCGTGAAGGAGCCGATTCCGAATGCCACTCCTGCACACCGCCACGGCCGCCCCCGCGGCCTCCGGCGACGAGCTTATGTCCCTGCTCTTCATCTTTCTGCTCGCAACGTTCGTGGGCCTGGAGGTCATCAAGCGCGTATCGCCCTTGCTGCACACTCCTCTCATGTCGCTGACCAACGCCATCTCCGCCATCGCCGTGGTCGGATCCATCGTGATCGCGGCTGAACAGAAGACCACGCTCAGCACCGTGCTGGGCACGGTCGCCGTCACCGCCTCGATGATCAACATCGTCGGCGGGTACATGATCACCTATCGCATGCTCGTCATGTTCAAGAAGCGCGGGACCAAGTAGCCATGCACGAATACACCATCCAGCTTCTCTACGGGGTGGCGGCGGTCTGCTTCATCCTCGCCCTCAAGTGGCTGAGCGCGGTTCCCACGGCGCGGCGCGGGGTGATCACGGGCATCCTCGGCATGCTGCTCGCCGTCGTGGGCACGCTCCTCAAGCCGGACCTGCTGCAGCGCGGCTTCGGCGCCTATCAGTGGATCCTGGTGGCCTTCGTCATAGGCACCGTCATCGGCGTGCCGATGGCCCTCATGCCCATGACCGCGGTTCCGCAGCGAACGGCGCTGTCCCACGCCTTCGGCGCCCTGGCGGCGGCGCTGGTGGGAGCGGCGCACTTCTTCCTCGAGTCGCCCCATCTCAGCAAGTTCACCATGGTCGCCCTGGGGCTCGAGGTGCTGCTGGGCTTCCTCACCTTCACCGCCAGCCTCATGGCGTTCGGCAAGCTGCAGGAAGTGCTGCCCCAGCGGCCGATCGTGTTCAAGTTCCAGAACATCGTCAATCTCTCCATCCTGACCGCGGCGGTGGCGATCGCCGTCTTCCTGGTCTTCGACCCCGGCCACAAGGTCCTGTTCCTGACCATGTCGGGCCTGGCGCTGACCTTCGGCGTCCTGCTGATCATCCCGATCGGCGGCGCCGACATGCCCACCGTCATCTCGCTGCTCAACTCCTACGCCGGGTTGGCCGCGGCGGCGATGGGCTTCGTGCTCGACAACAAGCTGCTCATCATCGCCGGCGCGCTGGACGGCTCGTCGGGCTTGATCCTGTCGATCATCATGTGCAAAGCCATGAACCGCTCGTTCACCAACGTGCTGTTCGGCGGCTTCGGCCAGCTTCAGGTCGCGAGCGGCAAGGTGGAGCAGCGCAATGTGCGCAGCGCCAGCCCCGAGGAGGCTGCCGAGCTCCTGGCCTCCGCCACGTCGGTCATGGTCATTCCCGGGTACGGCATGGCGGTCGCACAGGCCCAGCACAAGGTGCGGGAGCTGTTCGACCAGCTCGGCAAGCGCGGCATCAACATGCGCTTCGCCATCCATCCCGTGGCCGGACGCATGCCCGGCCACATGAACGTGCTCCTGGCTGAAGCCGACATCCCGTACGACAAGCTCATGGAGATGGAAGACGCCAATCCGGAGATGCCGCAGACCGACGTCGCGCTGGTGATCGGCGCCAACGACGTCACCAATCCCGCGGCCCGCCACGACAAGAACAGCCCCATCTATGGGATGCCCATCATCGACACGGACAAGGCGCGCACGG
The DNA here is from genome assembly GCA_020723465.1 of Phycisphaera mikurensis. Lineage (GTDB taxonomy): Bacteria > Planctomycetota > B15-G4 > B15-G4 > JADJEK01 > JACQZJ01. The sequence continues at coordinate 393 of DYIW01000030.1, read as the reverse complement.
TCATGGTGATCAAGCGCAGCATGAACCCGGGATTTGCCGGCATCGAGAACGAGCTCTACTTCATGCCGCAGACCCTGATGCTGTTCGGTGACGCCAAGTCGTTCGTGGGCGAGATCGTGAAGTCCCTCGGGACGCCGTCGTAGTTCATCGCCCGGGCCCGGGCGCGAGCCATCGCGCTCGGGTCCCGCTCTGCTCGAAGACCGCGGCCGGCGCCGGGGTCGGGTGCGACCCTGATCTACTACTCCTGAGAATCGTCGCGCGGCGCGACGATTCTCAGGAGTAGTAGATCCCGCGGCCACGGGCCGCGGCCGCGCGCTTCTTTGCGCGCGGTGGATGCACGACAGCGTAGCGAGGGTCCCGCGGGCGAAGCGTCACGCGACCATGCTGACGAGA
>DYIW01000411.1 GCA_020723465.1 Phycisphaera mikurensis | reverse complement strand
GTAGAGGCCGTCGAGCGCGAAGACCGCCTCCGGCCTCACCCCGAGCGCGCGGGCCAGCCAGGCCGTCGGGAGGTATCCGGTCTGCCCCTGGTTGCAGGCGACGATCGCCTCGAGCTCGAGGTCGGGGCCGGGCTGGAGCGCTCGCGTCCAGCGCACGTCCGGCTCGCGGAGCGGCAGCAGGCAGAGCAGAGCGCGCTTCCCCTGCGTGCGCAGCGCGAGGCCGCCGGGGGGGAGGACGACGATCGGGCCGGACACGATTGGCTCGAGGCCCGCGCGCCGGGCGAGCTGCTCCTCCCGTCGCGAGCTCGCCTGCTCGAGCCGCTCCCAGGTCGTCGGCGGATCGACCGGCGGGCGTCGCCTCGGCTCGGGCAGGACGAGGCCCCTCCGCGCGGCCTCCGTCCGCAGCGCCTCCTTCGCCTCCGGCGTGAGCTCCGCCTGCTCCTGCCAGAGGCCGAGCAGGCGCTCGTCCGGCACGCCGCGGTAGTCGACCTCGAGCGGCTTCGAGGCGAAGAGTCCCCTGAGCAGGCGGCCGAGCCCCATGCCTTCATCTCCGGCGCACGGTGCGCGCGTGTCAAGCACCTCCGCGGCGCGGGGCCGCGCTTGGGGATGACCGTCGGTCGCGTCTGCGGTACCCTAGCCAGAACCCGCTCGGCCATGAGCTCCGCGAAGACCACCCGCCGACATCCGCGCTTCTCGACTCCGTGGGCCGTGCGCCTGCGCGCGCCCGACTGGGCCGACGCGCTCCAGCTCGCCACCGGCAACATCAGCCGGGGCGGTCTCTTCGTGCGCTGCGAGCAGCCGATCCCCGTCGGCACGCGCCTGCAGGTGGTGCTCTCCCTCCCCGAGGAGATGACGCTCACCGTCGAGGGCGAGGTGGTGCACGCGATCTCGCCCGAGCGTGCGCGCGCGGAGGGGATGGCGCCCGGGATCGGGATCCGGTTCGACGAGAGCGCCGCGATCGACCTCAACCTCCTCGAGGGGATGGCGGCGTCGAACAGCGCCGGCCAGTACGCGGCGCCGATCGCCGAGGACCAGTACCTCAGCTGGTCGGCGGTGCTCGCCGACGGCGCGGGCAGCGAGCACACGACCACGGCCTACAAGCTGCTCGAGACCCCCGCGATCGCGCCGGGCGAGCAGGCCGATGGCGACGCGGAGCTGACCTTCGCCCCGGACGAGCCCACCCCCCCGGACGCGAGCAAGACGCGCGACCTCAGCCGCGAGCCGATCTTCGGCATCGACTTCGGCACCACCTTCACGAGCATCGCGGTCGTGGAGCGCGGCCGCGTGCGCGTGCTCGCCGAGGGGAACCAGACCAGCCTGCCCTCGGTGGTCTGCTACCCGGACGAGGGACCGCCGCTCGTCGGCTGGCCCGCGCGCGAGCAGATCGCGCACCAGCCGAGCACCACGATCATCTCGCCGAAGCGGCTGATCGGTCGCCGCTTCCGCGATCCCGGGCTCGCCACCTATCTGGCCTCGAGCCCGGTCCGCTTCCTCGAGGGACCGGCGGGCCAGGTGCTGCTCGAGGTCTACGGCGAGCAGCTGAGCGTCGAGCAGGTCGGCGCCGAGATCTTCCAGCGCGTCGCGAGCATCGGCGAGGCGGCGAGCATGTGCCCCGTGCGCCGGGTCGTCCTCTCGGCGCCCGTCAGCTACACCGACGAGCGGCAGGCGCTGCGCCGGAGCGCCGAGCTCGCGGGGCTGGAGGTGGTGGGCTTCATCGACGAGCCGGTCTCCGCGGCGCTCGCGTTCGGGATGAACGTGGAGCGAGGGGCCACGGTGGCGGTCTACGACTTCGGCGGCGGCACCTTCGACTTCACGCTGCTCAAGATGACCGGCCACGGCACCTGCGAGGTGATCGGCGAGGCGGGCGACCCCTGGCTCGGCGGCGACGACTTCGATCACGCGATCGCCTGCCACGCGGCCGAGCAGTTCCGCGATCGCCACGGCGTCGACCTGCGCGAGCGGAAGGTGGAGTGGCAGCGCCTGCTCTTCGCGGCGCAGAACGCCAAGCGCAAGCTCAGCGTCGAGAAGTCGGTGGAGCTCCAGGTGCGAGCGATCCTGCTCTCGCTGCGGGGGCCGATCGATCTCTACCTGCTCCTCGATCGCGAGCTGCTCGGGGAGCTCTGCGGCAAGCTGGTGGAGCGCTCCTTCGCGGCCGTCGAGCTCTGCCTCGAGCTCGCCGAGCTCACCCCCGCCCAGATCGACCACGTGGTCCTCACCGGGGGCACCTCGCGCAGCCCGCTCGTGCGGGCGCGCGCCCAGCAGTTCTTCGGCAAGGAGATCACCGTCAACTACGACCCCGAGCTCGGGGTCGTGAGCGGTAACGCGCTCTTCGGCCAGATCCTGCGCAGCCGCTGAGCCGCGCCGGAGCGTCGCGTCGGGCTTGACCGCGCGCCGGCGCTCGGCGTGATACTCGTGGCCATCAAGCGAAGAGGGGAACGTCATGAGCTCGATGCGACGCTGGGCGACGGTGCTCGTGGTCATCGCTCTCGGTGCCTGCCAGAAGAGGTCGGCCGCGCCCGACGTGGGCGCCTCCGGGTTCCTCCAGTCCGCGATCTACCGTCGGGGCGGGCTCGCGCCGCTCAAGGCGGCGAGCTCGTTCTCGGCGATCTACGAGGGGACGCTGCTCGGCACCGCGATCAAGGCGGGCAAGGTCTACCACCAGCCCGGGCGCATGCGGATCGAGTACCAGGGCCCGACCCGCGACCCGGTCGTGCAGGTCGCCGCGGAGGCGAGCTGCTGGCAGCGCGTCGGCCAGGCGGTCCTCCCCTGCCTCGCGCCCCTGCGCACCCACACCTCCCGCCTGAGCCAGCTGCTCGAGGCGAGCTGGCTCTGGCCGCTCGTGGACCGCAAGGACCGCTCGCTCCGGGCCGAGCCGGGGAAGGACCCGCTCAAGGTCAGCGTGATGAGCGGCGGTGAGCCGATCGGGACCCTGCTCCTCGACGGCGACTACCAGGTCGTCGGGCTCGAGCTCACGACCACGCTCGGCGGCAAGACCGGCGCCTTCGTCGGGACCTTCGGCGGGTTCGAGAAGACCTGCGGAGCCACGGTCGCGACGGAGCGCCGCTACACCTTCCTCGGCCAGCCCTTCGCCACGGAGAAGCTGCGCAGCGTGATCTGCGAGAAGGTGGACGACGCGCTCTTCGCGCCCCCCGCGCAGGTGAAGCACGGCACGATCGAGCCGAAGATCATGGCCTCGATCGTGCTCGTCTGCACCAAGCTGAAGGGCGCGCTCTCGGGCGTCGACGCCTCGCTCGCCAGCGTCGCGGAGCACGTGCAGAAGAAGGACCTCGCGGTGACCGGCGCCCCCGTGCTCATTCACCGCAAGGGGCCGCCGCAGGTCGCGCAGCCCGCGCAGTACCAGACCGACGTCTGTCTCCCCGTCGACCGGCGCGCCTGGGCGATGCCGGCCTCCGAGTGGAAGGGCGCCTTCTTCCTCGGCGAGCTCGCCGACCAGCGCGCGGTCGCGGCCTACGGGATCGGCGACCTCGACAAGACCACGCCCGAGCTCGCCAAGGTGCTCCACGCCGAGGCGAAGAAGATCGGCCACTCGCCGGATCCGCCCATGTACCAGTTCGTCTTCACGCGCGCCGCCGATCTGCCCGCCGAGCAGCGGGTGAGCGAGCTCCACCTCCCGGTCGTCGAGTAGACCTCAGCCCGGGCCCGCCCTCGGGCCGTGCAGCGCGAAGAAGCTCGCCGCGTCGAAGTAGCGCGCGCCGAGCGCGGCGGCGAACGCGCCGTCGCTCGCCATGTCGCCGACCACGCAGAGCGCGCGGCGGTCGAGGCGGTGCCGCTCGCAGAGCGCCACGCCGAGGCCGGGCATCGGCTTGCGGCAGAAGCAGCCGACCGGATGGGCGGGGTGCGGGCAGTAGCTCACCTCGGCGACGGGTACCAGACCGTGTACCGCTGCGTGTCCGCGACGCACGCGCCGAGGCACCCATCG
>DYIW01000410.1:1822-3941 GCA_020723465.1 Phycisphaera mikurensis | reverse complement strand
ACGGGACGACGACCATCTATCCCGGCGCCGGCGTGAACTTCAAGGCCACCTTCAGCGCCACGCCCTCGAGCATCACCATGACCCGCGACGGTGGCTACAACTGGGACACCGCGCCGAGCGCCTACGCCGCGCAGCCGTATGGCTTCGACTGCTACGGGAGCTCGAACTCGATCACCCAGGGATCGACGGCCTACGTGTACGGCCATTACTACGCGTACTGAGGAAGGAGCTGGAGATGCCCATCACCAAGGCGCGCAGCACCGGCTGCGATCAGATCTGCGCGGCGTGCGGCGCAGAGAACGCCATCGACTACTCGGCGCTGAGCGCGGGCATGTACTCGGCCGAGTCGGGGCGCACGGACCCGAACTGCTGCCGGCTGCCGCCATGCCCGACCTGCGGCGCGGTGGAGTGCCTCATCCGCACTTGGGACAGCCACCCCGATCCCCAGAACCACTCGGCGAAGCACAAGGCGCTGGTCAACCGCGTCTTCAAGGTGCTGGTCAAGAAGGGACGAGCCGAGGAGCACTGCGCGTCCATCTACGCTGCGGAGACAGCGGACCCGCCCGACCTCAACCCCGAGGATCCGGACGACCACCCCGAGACTCCGATCGACATCGGACCACCGGGTCACCTGAAGAAGGAAACGCCATGAAGGTCGACAACGAGGGCTGGCTCGTCCCCGAGGGCGGTGAGCCGAGGGTCGTGAGGCTCCCGACGGTGCGGACCTACCGACTGGTCGTGCCCGCGCCGCTCGGCATCGTCTGGCACTGGACCAGCGGCCGCGGCGGGCCCGGGTTCGCGGAGAGGCTCTGCCGCCGAGTGCAGACGTACCGCCGAGGCATCGACCGGCCGGCGTCCTGGCACGTGCTCATCGGCCGGTACGGCGTCATCTACCAGAGCGCGCCACTCCTCGTCGGGACGTGGCACGTCGGCCGCCCCGGCGTTATCAGCGGGCAGCGCTTCGACAACATCAACCGCGTCACCATCGGCTGCGAGCTCGAGAACGCGGGCCGGCTGCGGAAGATCGGCGAGCGCTTCTACTGCTGGCCCTTCTGGACGAACCCAGGCGCGCCAGCCTACGAGCGCCGGCCCGATCCGCGCTGCGCGATCGATGCTGGACGGGCCGTCGTGGTGCAGAACCAGGGCATCTTCGACGCCTTCTCCTCGGAGCAGCAGGCCACGGCGACGGTGATCCTCGCCGCCCTCGTCGCCCGCTTCGGCTGGGCGCGGCAGGACTGCCTCCATGGCCACCGCGACTTCGATCCCAAGCGCAAGGAGGACCCGGGGCCCGTCTGGGCCGACGCGGTCCTGCTCCAGATCTTGAACCACGTCTTCGGCGGTCGCGATGCGGCTGCCGCGGCCAGCGCGCCCACCGCGGCGCAGAGAGGGTGAGTCATGGACTACGGAGAGCTCGGACTGAAGGTGCTGCAGGTGCTGTCGCCAATCCTGCTCGCGGCCCTGACCTGGGTCGCGGCCAAGATCGCGCAGTACATCCAGGCCAAGGTGAAGAACGAGTACCTGCGGGGCGTGCTGGTCCGCCTCGATGACGCCGTGCTGGCGGCGGTGCGCGAGGTGCAGCAGGTGACCGTCGAGGCGATCAAGTCGGCGAGCGCCGACGGCAAGCTCACCCCCGAGGAGCGCGCCGGGGTGAAGCAGGCGGCGCTCAACTCGGTGAAGTCGCACCTCGGCATGAAGGGCCTCGGCGAGCTCGCCAAGGTCCTCGGCCTCGACGGCGGCGCGGTCGAGAGACTCCTCTCGACCCGCGTGGAGGCCGCGGTGCACGACCTCAAGGTGGCGCGGGCGAGCAGCGGCGCGGCCACGAACCCGGGGGCCGCGCTCCCTTTCGCGGCATAACCGAAGGGCTCGACCGGGCCGCCGCGCTGAAGCCGGGCTCCGGTCGGTTGGCGATCTTCGGTTTTGCGGAGCGGGACCGCGTCGGCGGCGGCCTCGACTACCAGCACCACATCACCCAGGGTCTGTCCGCCTTCGCGGAAGGCTGGGCGGGGATGCAGCGCGACGCGGCCGATCGCTGGCGCAGCGACCACGGCGCGCTCGCGGGGCTCCGGTACCAGTGGTGAAGGGTCAGCTCTTCTTGCGCGCCTCAGCGCGGGCCAGCGTC
>DYIW01000410.1:0-1812 GCA_020723465.1 Phycisphaera mikurensis | reverse complement strand
GCGCAGGCGCCGCTGGTACTTCGCTGGGAGTCCACGGTACGCCGCGAGCAGCTCACCCTCGGCGCGGGTCATCTCGGCCGCTGCCGCGCCGGACGCCTTTCCGGTCTCCATCGTCTCGGCCTCGCCGGTGACGAAGCGGAAGAACGTATCTCGCGGGAGCTGCAGGATGTCTGCCCAGGCGTAGATACGCTTCGCGGGAAGGCCCTCGCGCCCGGTCTCGAGGTTGGAGACTGAGTTCAACGAGACATAGCCCATGGCCTGAGTGATCTGAGCCTGCGTGAGCCCGAGCTCGAGGCGACGCGCGCGGAGGAAGGCGCCGACTTTTCTTCTCAGCGCGTCACGCTCGCGCTTCTTCGGGATGAGAGGTTTCCGGGGGCGCGGTGTGGAAGTTCCAGATGGCATTGGACCATGTTCGCCGTCCCGCTGCCCGAGCGCAAGGAGGCCGCGACGCGGCAACGCGGCGACAGCTCGCCACAATCTCAGATGGTCGATTTTGTTGCGGATTCGCTTGATGAGTCGCCGCGAGAACGCCCTCATGTGCTGAGGGCGAAAGGAGAAGCACGAGATGAAAAAGAGCGCGAAGGCCTTCATCGCCGAGATCGAGCAGAACGTCGACGCCTACTTCGCGGACCAGATCGACTCCGCGACCTTCGACGCGCGCCAGCGCGCCGTCTGGGACGAGATCGTCGCAGCGGGGCCGCGGATCAGGAACGCGGTGGTCCGCCACCTGCGCGAGCCGCTCCCGCCCGTCAACGCCGTCAACGGAGGGAGCCGCTGATGACCGCCAAGACCAAAGGCATCGCTATCGTCCTTCGCCCGGATGTCGAGCCGCACACCGACCCGGCCCGCGTGATCGGCCGGCGCACCACCTGCGACAGCGACGAGCACCCCTACTTGCGCGGCCACGAGGTAGTGGTGGTCGCGGTGCTGAAGCACGCCCTGCGCAACGAAGAGTACGAGAGCCTCACGAGCGACGATGCAGTGCGCGCCGCTGGCGGCGTCGGGCCGGACGACCGTCTCGAGGTCGCGCCGATCCTTCCCGACGGGACCCTGTCCTTCGCCACCAGCGATCCACGAGCCAGCGACGTTCACGGCTTCTGCGACCGCGCCCGGCATGGTGCCCGGCGGCTGCCGCGGGGCATGAGATGACCGAGAGGAGAACAACCATGGCCAAGAAGACGACGAGCAAGAGCACCAAGACCAGTACCAAGGCGACGGCGAAGTCGGAGCCGAAGGCACCGCCGAAGAAGGCGGCCGCGGGCAACGGCAAGCCGGCGCCCAAGAAGGCGCCGCCGAAGAAGCAGGCCGCCGAGCCCGATGCAGGCGCGAGCCCCGAGCCGAAGACCGGCGCCAAGGCGGCCAAGGCGCCGCGCGTCCGCGACCCGCGCCTGCCCGAGCCGGGCACGGTGCTGCAGAAGAAGGACCGTCAGGGCACCGTCCGCTGCGAGTGTACGGTCGAGGCGGACGGGATCCGCTACCAGGGTACGCTCTACCGCTCCCTCTCCGCCGCCGCCATGGCCGCCTCGAAGGACATGGGCCTCGGCGGCCGCGCCCAGAATGGCTACCTCTTTTGGAACATCATCAAGCAACCGGGGCGCGAGAAGGACCCGGTCGCTGCCCTCGAGCGCGCCTGGGAGCGCTACGAGTCCCGGGCCAAGGGGATCATGGCGGCCGGCCTGAGCGACGACAGCATGGCGAAGGTGCTGAGCACGGTCCGCAAGCACGCCGCCGCGCTCGAGGGTCTGCAGGAGCAGGTTGCCTGATGAACGGCCCCGCGTTCTTCCAGACTCGCATGGGCGCCCGCTTCTACGA
>DYIW01000409.1 GCA_020723465.1 Phycisphaera mikurensis | reverse complement strand
CCTCCCAGCCCCTGGCCATCCGCGAGCAGCCGGTAGCGATCCTCCCCGGCCGCGTCAAACAGCAGCCCGATGCCGAAGTAGCCGCAGCCTTGCCCGCTGTAGTCATTGGTATAGCAGTCATCCCCGCCGAGGTCGGCGAGAAGCCCCAGGCCGAACTGCCCCGCGCCCTGCGCATAGCGCGCGGCCTGGTAGCGGTCGTTCCCCGCCGCGTCGAGGAGCACGCCGATGCCGGTCAGGCCCGCGCCCTGCGCCGGCGCGTCGGACGCGTACTCGTCGTCGCCGCTGAGGTCGAGGAGCAGGCCGATGGGACGCGCGGCGCTGGAGGCGGCCACGCCGCCGCTGTAGCGGTCGTTGCCGCCGAGGTCCACGATCAGCAGGTCGTCCTCGCCGCAGAGGCTGTCGTCGCCGCAGCCGCGGATGCGCACCCAGCCGAGCGGCGTCTCCCAGTCGCAGGCGAAGCTGGGCGCGGCCGCCAGATCGAGGCGCAGGAGCGCCGCGCGCGCGTCGTCCAGCGCCTGCACGCAGATCTGCCCGGCGTACCACAAGCTGGCTTCGTCGACGGTCCGTGCCACGTCGTCGATCTCGGGGCAGTAGTCGAAGGCGTCGATCATCTCCTCGCCCACGTTCAGGCGCCGCGCCACCACCGCCCGGTCGTCGCCGTCGACGTCGCGGAAGGCCAGGTCCGCCCAGCGCGCCGCCGCCGCCACGTTCAGCACCAGCCGCCCGAGAATGGGCGACACGCCCTCGGGCAGGACGCGCACGCGCTCGGCCAGCTCCGCCGCCGGCTTGGGATAGGGCAGATCCATGCCGAAGGTGTGGGCCTCGATCGGCCGGCCGCACAGCTTCGTGACCTCGAGCAGCGCCTGATCGAGCGGCATCTCCGGCGCGCGCAGGTTGACGCTGTAGCCGCGGAAGCCGCCGAACTTCGGGTCCACGCCGAGCTGCTCAACCGCCTGCAGCAGTCCGCCCGTGCCGCGGCCGTCGCGCTCGTCCAGCCTGGCCGGGTCGAGCTGCGTGCGCGCCGCCTGGGCAAGCGCGCGCGCGTAGACCACGCAGTCGAGCGGCTCGGCGAAGAGCGCGTCGAAGGCGCGGAGCTGGTACGACGCCACTGGATAGCGCGGCCACCACGCCTTCGGCAGCCAGCCGAGGTCCGCGCGCCGCATGCCGGCGAGGGCGAGCGCCTCGTCCAGCGCGTCCTCGGCGCGCGCCGCCGGCGCGCCCAGCCCGCAGGCAAGGAACAGCAAGAGACCCGGGAGCTGCAGCTTCATGAAACCCTCCAAACGCCCGCGCCGGCTCACGTCACATCGCTCCCCTCGCGGCCGTCCAGCCCGCGGCCTCGAACACCCAGAGCACGACCGCGGCGATCGCGGCCGAGAGCGGGATGGTGAGCACCCACGCCCAGACCACGCGCCCGGCCACGTTCCAGTGCACCGCCTTGGCGCCGCGGGTCGAGCCCACCCCGAGGATCGCGCCGGTGATCGTGTGCGTGGTCGAGACCGGGATGCCGAGGTTCGTCGCGCCGAAAAGGCAGATCGCGCCGGCGGTCTCCGCCGAGAAGCCGTGAACCGGCTGCAGGTGGCAGACGCGCTGGCCCATGGTCTTCACGATCCGCCAGCCCCCCGCCATGGTGCCAAGGCCCATGGCGGTGTGACACGCGAGCACGACCCACAACGGCACGCTCGCCGGGGCCTCGCCCGGCGCCGCGGTCGCGGTCAGCACCGCGAAGATGATCCCCATCGTCTTCTGCGCGTCGTTGCCGCCGTGGCCGAGGCTGTAGGCAGCCGCCGAGAGGAGCTGCAGCTTGCGGAAGAGGCCTCTGACTCCGCCCGGCGTGGCGTGCTGGAAGGCCCAGTACGTTGCGACCATGAAGACCCAACCGATCGCCATGCCCAACAACGGCGCCACCAGGATGAAAGCGCCGATCCTGGCCAGCTCGCCCCAGTTCGCGGCGTCGCCGCCCAGCGACCGCATGTGCATCATGGCCGCGCCGGCGAAGCCCGCGACGAGCGCGTGCGAGGAGCTGGTCGGAAGACCGTAGTACCAGGTGACGAGGTCCCAGACGACGGCGCCCACCAGGCCGGCCGTGATCACGGGCAGCGTGACGGCGCCCGGGTTCACCACGCCCTTGCCGATCGTCGCGGCCACGTGAGTGTCGAACACCACGAACGCGATGAAGTTGAAGAACGCGGCCCACAGGACCGCGTGGTGCGGCCGCAGCACGCGCGTGGACACGACCGTAGCGATCGAGTTCGCGGCGTCGTGGAAGCCGTTGATGAAGTCGAACGCGAGCGCGAGTCCGACGATCGCGACGACAACCCAGTCCGCGGTCACGCGCTCACCGCCTCACGCGTTCTTGAGGATGATCGAGTCGAGCACGTTCGCCACGTCCTCGCAGCGGTCCGTCGCCGACTCGATCTCCTCGTAGATGTCCTTCCACTTGATGACCTCGATCGGGTCCGGGCGCGATTCGAACAGCGCGGCAATCGCGTGCTGCATCACGCGGTCGGCCTCGTTCTCCTGGGTCTGGATCGCGATGCACCTCTCCGCGATCGCCCGGGCATTCTTCATGTTGCGCAGCAGCGGCATCGTCTCCCGGATGACGGCCGTCGAGTGTTTGAGGCAGCGCACGAGGTCGATCACGGCGTGGGTGGGTTCCCCGATCTTGTAGAGGACCATCCGGTTGGTGGCCGTGTCGATCAGGTCCACGATGTCGTCGATGCGGCAGACCAGCTCGTGGATGTCCTCGCGGTCAACTGGCGTGATGAAGGTGCGGTTGAGCCGGTCGATCGCTTCGTGGGTGATCTTGTCGCCCGCGTGCTCGAGGTCCTTGATGCGCTTGGCGCGCTCCGGCAGGTCGTCGAACTTCACGACGAGCTCGAGCAGCGCCGCGGCCGCCACGTCGGCGTTGTTCGCGGCACGCTCGAAAATGTCGAAGAAGTCGTCCTCTCGAGGCAGAAACCATCTCATGCGGACGTTTCTACAGGAACCTGCTCCACCGATCCAGGCGACACGTGGCGCCCAGCCCGCAGGCGAGAATCAGGATGAGACCCGAGAGCCGTGGCTTCCTGACATCCTCGCGTCCATGGCCGAGAGCGCGTCCCTGGCCCCCAGCGCGAGCGAGATCGTGCCCGCCGGGCCGTGGGGCTCGCGCGGGTTGATGCGCACGAGCCGCGCGCCCGGCAGGCTCGCCGCCTGCTCGCATTGCCAGCGCACGGTCGGCACGGCGCTGCCCGCCCCGCACTCGACCACCGCCAGCCGGCGCCTGCCGAGCGCCGCGAGCCAGGCGCGGAAGTCGTCCTCCTGCTCGTGCGTCCGCGCGGGAATCCACCCCCAGTCCCCGAACATGAGCACGTTCGGCCGCGCCAGGCCCCCGCATTGCGGGCAAGAGGGCAGCGGCGGCGCCGCGCGGAAGGTCTCCTCGTCGACGTCCAGTTCGAGGTCGCCCGCGTTCCAGATCGCCGGAGTGCAGCAGCCGCAGCACTGCAGGTGATGGATGGAGCCGTGGCACTCGACCACGTTCCCGCGAAAGCCCGCGGCCTGGAAGTGCCCGTCCACGTTCGAGGTGAACACGCGGAAGCCGCCCGGCTTGGCCTTGCCCCAACGCCACAGGATGTGGAAGCCCTCGTGCGGGCGCGTGCGGCGATAGAGGTTCAGGCGGTGGCCGTAGAAGCCCCAGGCGAGCGCCGGGTCGCGTTCGAACCACAGCGGGTTGGCCATCTCCTCGAAGTGGATGCCGAGCCGTCCGAGCGGCGGATAGGCCTTCCAGAAGCCCTGGTCGCCACGGAAGTCGGGCAGCCCGGAGTCCACGCCGAAGCCGGCGCCGGCGCCGATGAGGAGGGCGTCCGCCGCGGCCACGGTCGCGGCCGCGGCATCGAGCGCGCTGTCCAGGTCCGCCATCGGCGCCTCCGAGCAAAGGAACGACGGGCACGGATTCTAGCCGCCTGGCCGGCGCGCGCGGGGAGGAACCCCTTGC
>DYIW01000029.1:24580-30414 GCA_020723465.1 Phycisphaera mikurensis | reverse complement strand
GTCGTCCTGCTCGTGGTCGGGGCCGGGGGCGCGGCCCTCGGCTTCCACCAGCTCGGCCGCACCCTGGGCCGGGTGCTGAGTGAGAACTTCGCCAGCATCGCGGCGTGCACGGACATGCTGCAGGCGCTGGAGCGGCAGGACCGCGAGGTCGTCGCCGTGCTGCTCGGCGACGAGGAGCGGCGCGCGCCGCTCGAGGAGGCGGAGCGGTCGTTCGCCGCCGCCCTGCAGCGCGCGGCGGAGAACGTCACCTTGATTGGGGAAGAGGCCCTGGTGCGGGCGGTGGCGGAGCAGGACGAGGCCTTCCGCGCGGCGTGCGACGGCTTGCTCGCGAACCCGCCGGCGCGCGCGCTCCAGGCCCACGACGAGGCCGCCTTGCCGCGGTTCGAGGCGGCGCGGCAGGCGGTCCAGGCGCTGTTCCAGGCCAACCAAAAGGCCATGCTCGACGCCGACCGCCGGGCGCAGCGCGAGGCGCGCGTCCTGGCCGTGCTCTTCGCCGTCCTGGTCACGGTCGCCCTGCTCTCTCTCGGCCCGCTGGCGCGCGGCATGCGCCGCTCCCTGCTGGATCGTCTGGCCGAGCTGCACGACGTGGCGGAAGCCGGCGCCGCGGGCGACCGCCTGCGGCGCGCCAGCGCGACGCGCGAGGACGAGCTGGGGCTGGTGGCGCGCCAGTTGAACGCCGCCCTGGACGGCAGCCAGCGCCTCGAGAACGAGATGCGCGGCCGCCTCGGGCAGCAGCGCCAGGCTCTGCTCGGCCTGCTGGCGCTTCTGCCTGAGCAAGTGGCCCTGGTTGCGCCGGACGGCCGCCTGGTCGCGAGCACTCTCACGGAAGCGGAGGAGCGGCTGGTGGAACGCTGCACGCAGCGCCTGGACCGGGGAGCGGGAGCGGCGCGCGCTGCTCCGGGGCCGGCGGAGCTGCCGTCGCGCGACCAGGTCCTGACTCAGGACGGTCGCAACCTGCGCTTCCAGCTGCTGATCGCTCCCAGCGGCCGGGTCGCCGGCTGGCTGGCCACGCTGGAAGGCGCGAGCGGCGGCGGAGCGAAAGGCTAGGATCGCCTGCGCGCAGGAGCACGCCGGCCGCGCGGCCGCTCGTGCGCGCACCGCAAGCGAGGAACGGAAGGCGAGGACTCATGCAGCCTGACCCGAAGCTGCGCCGCTTCGACAGCATCCTGGACGCCGTGGGCATGACCCCGCTGGTGCGGCTGCGCCGCCTCGCCGCCGGCCTCGCCTGCCCTCTCTGGGCCAAGGTCGAGTTCATGAACCCGGCCGGTTCGGTCAAGGACCGCATGACCAGCCACATCCTGAAGCAGGCCGAGGATGCGGGCCTGCTCGCGCCGGGCGGCACGATCGTCGAGAACACCTCCGGGAACACGGGCGCGGCCGTGGCCATGGCCGCGGCCGCCAGGGGCTACCGCGCCGTGCTCACCGTGCCGGACAAGATGTCGCAGGAGAAGATCAAGGCGGTCGAGGCGTTCGGCGCGCGCGTGGTGGTGACGCCGACCGCGGTGCCGGCGGACTCCCCCGAGTCCTACTACGAGGTGGCGAAGCGCATCGTGCAGGACACGCCCGGCGCCTTCTACGTCAACCAGTACCACAACCCGGAGAACATCCGGGCGCACTACCTGACCACCGCGCCCGAGATCTGGGAGCAGACCGAGGGCGAGATCGACTGCCTGATCGGCGGCGTGGGCACGGGCGGCACCATGTCCGGCTGCGGCCGCTTCCTCAAGGAGAAGAACCCGGCCATCCAGATCGTCGGCGTCGATCCCGAGGGGTCGGTGTACCACGACTACTTCCACCGGCGCGAGCTGGTCGAGCCCGTGGCGTGGAAGGTGGAGGGGATCGGCGAGGACATGCTCGCCCGCTCCATGGACTTCTCCGTGTTCGACGACGTCGTCCAGGTGAGCGACGGCGAGTGCTTCCGCATGGCGCGGCGCCTGACGCGCGAGGAGGGGCTGTTCGTCGGCGGCTCTTCCGGCGGCGCGGTGCTCGGGGCTCTGCGCTTTCTCGAGCGCAACCCGGAAGTGCGCTGCCCGGTGGTGATCCTCCCCGATTCCGGCATCCGCTACTTGTCGAAGATCTACTCGGACGAGTGGATGCGGGCGAACGGCTGCCTGGACGAGCCGGCCGCCGCGCCCCCCGAGCGGCGGAGACCTGTCTGATGGCAGCCAAGGGCCCCGAGCAGCCAACCTCCTACGAGCGCCTCTGGGACGACTACGCCCGCCACTGGCCCCGCATGGACAAGCCGAGCGGCGCGCGCCACGTCGGCGACGAGTGGGGCAGCGCGCGCGAGGCGGAGCGCCTGTTCGAGGAGTTCTTGCAGCCGTGGCTGGGGCCGCGCATGCGCGTGGTCGAGATCGGCCCGGGCGGCGGCAAGTACACCGTCAAGGCCGCACCCCTGGTCAAGGAGCTGGTCGCCATCGACGCCTCGCGCGAGATGGTGGAGCTGACCCGGCGGCGCATCGAGGAGGCGGGGCTCAAGAACGCCTGGTGCCTCAAGGGCAACGGCCTCGACCTCAGCGACGTGGAGGACGAGACCGTGGACGTGGTCTTCTCGTTCGACGTCTTCGTGCATCTCGCGCCGCTTGACGTCTACGGCTACCTGCGCGAGATCCAGCGCGTGTTGAAGCCCGGCGGCATCGGTTCGCTGACGCTCGCCAGCATTCTCAGCGAGGGCGGCTTCCAGCGCTTCCTCATGGAGGTCGAGCGCTTCCGCGACGGCCGCCGCGGCGCCGAGCAGTTCGGCTACATCACGCCGACCATTGCCGCGAGGTTTCTCTTCTCGCTCGGCTTCTCGATCGTCGGCTACAGCGACGAGATCAACAACCGCGACTTCGTGCTGGTGTTCCGGAAGGAGCGGTAGGCGGATGGAAACTGGCATGTCAGGGAGGCGACGGAGTGACACGTGAGCGGCTCGTACCCAGCGATCCGATCCGGTTCATTCAGGACTGCATCACTCGTGGGCGTGTCCTCTGGACGTACCACGTCAACATGCGCCTCGCGGGCCGTTTCATACCCCGAGAGTCCATTCTCGGGGCCATCGAAACGTTCGAACTGGTGGAGGCGTATCCGAGCGACAAGTACCTCCCGAGCTATCTGGTCCTCGGCCGGATCGGCACCGACGCGCTGCACGTGCTTGTCGCAGTGGACCTGGAGGGCGATAATGTCCGCATCGTCACTGCTTACCGCCCGGACTCTGGCGAGTGGCAGGACGACTTGAAAACCAGGAGACCGAAGCCATGAAATGCGCCGTGTGTGGTGCAGACCTCAGGACCACGACGACGGACCTGCCCTTCAAGGTCAGCGACACGACGATCGTGATCCTCAAGGGCCTTCCGGTCGTCCAGTGCGCCAAGTGCCCCGAATATCTGATCGAGGACGAGGTCCTTCGGCGCGTCGACGAGATCTTGGCGGGGGTGGAGGGGCGGACCGAGCTCGAGATCATCCGTTACGCCGCGTGATCGTCGCGCCGTACATGGCCGAACAACGCGCTGCTCGCCCGGTCCCGTGAGCGCGAGCGTCGGGCGCACGAGGCAGACAGGTATGGAATCTGATCGCACGCCACGTCTTCCAGTCTCGCTCCGCGCCGTCTCCGAGGAGATGGACCTCCTCAACCCTGACTGGGTCGCTTACATCAACCGGCGCACCGGCGAGCTCATCACCGTCACGGACGACGACGCTCAAGCCGCCCGGGGCGAATCGGTGTTCCCTGTGCCCGGCTGGCAAGCCGAGCTCCTGCCGGTGATCCGCGAGGTGCTCTCGTCCGGGGATTTCCTGGCGCTTCCCGGCAGGTTCGAGATCGACGAGTACCGCATCCTCGAGCGCTTCTGCCGGCAGGTGTCCGATCCGCGTGTTCGTGATGACCTGCTGCGAGCCATCGCCGGCAAAGGGGCCTTCAGGTTCTTCAAGGCGCGGGCGCACCACCATGGTCTGCTGGACGAGTGGTACGCCTATCGCGACGGGGCGCTACAGGACTTCGCTGCCGAGTGGCTGGAAGAGAACGGCATCCCGTATACCCGTGAACCGAGGCCGAAGGCCCCTGGCGACGCATGAGAACGCGCCGCCCGCGACCGCTCAGGCCTCGCGCTCGAGCGCGCGCGGAGGGGCGGGGCGGGCGCCAGGCGCCGGCCGCTCCGGCGCGCGCGCGGCGCGGCGCACGGCCTCCTGCTGGTAGGCGCTCCACGGCCGGACGAGCAGCTCGTCGTCCCGCTTCGCCGCCAGGGCCTTCACCGCCAGGCGCGCGAGCTGCGAGTTGGTGAAGAGCGGGATGCCGAGGTCCACGGCGGTGCGGCGGATGAGGTAGCCGTCGCGCGATTCCTGGTCGCTGTAGCGCTCCGGGATGTTGATGACCAGGTCGACCGCGCCGGTGAAGAGGGTCTCGACCACGGAGGGCGAGCGGCCCTCGGACTCCTTGTGCACGCGCCGCACCGGCAGGCCGTGCCGCTCGAGGAAGGCCGCCGTGCCGGAAGTGGCGTGGAGCGCGAGGCCCATGCGCTTGAGCAGCCCGGCCGCGCCGAGGAAGTCCCCCTTGGCCTCGTCGCCGCCGATCGAGAGCAGCACGCCGCGCCGCGGGCGGCGGAAGCCGGTCGCGGCCAGGGATTTCAGCAGGGCCTCGTACAGGTCCTCGCCGAAGCAGGCCACCTCGCCGGTCGAGGCCATCTCCACGCCGAGCGTGGGATCGGCGCCGGTCAGGCGCGAGAAGGAGAACTGCGGCGCCTTGACGACCACGTAGTCCAGGTCGAGGGTGTGGTTCTCGAGGCCGCGCGGCCGCTGGCCGAGCATGACGCGCGTGGCCACGTCGATGAAGTTGACGTTCGTCGCCTTGGAGACGAACGGCGCCGAGCGCGAGGCGCGCAGGTTGCACTCGATGACCTTGATGCGGTTGTTCTTGGCCAGGAACTGGATGTTGAACGGCCCGGTGATGTCGAGGGAGCGCGCCAGCAGGCGCGCGGCCTGCTTCACGCGCCGCACGGTCTCGAGGTAGAGCTTCTGCGGCGGGATGACCAGCGTGGCGTCGCCCGAGTGCACGCCGGCGTTCTCGATGTGCTCGCAGATGGCCCAGATCACCAGCTCGCCGTGATCGGCGACCGCGTCCACCTCGATTTCCTTGGAGCCGGTCTCGAAGCGGCTGATGACCACCGGGTGATCGGGCGAGACCAGGGCGGCGCGGCGCAGGAAGCTCTCCAGGTGCTTCTGGTCCCAGACCACGCGCATGGCCGCGCCCGAGAGCACGTAGCTCGGCCGCACCAGCACCGGGAAGCCGAGGCGCGCGGCCACCTCGGCCAGGTCCTGCTCGCCGGTGTATTCCATCCAGCGCGGCTGATCGAGCCCCACCTCGTCGCACAGCGAGGAGAACTTGTGGCGATCCTCGGCGCGGTCGATGGAGGCGGCGCTCGTGCCGAGGATGCGCACCCCGGCGCGGGCGAGCTTGACCGCCAGGTTGTTCGACGTCTGGCCGCCGACCGACACGATCACGCCCTCGGGCCGCTCGATGTCCACCAGGTCGAGCACGGTCTCGAGGGAGATCTCGTCGAAGACCAGGCGGTCGCACACGTCGAAGTCCGTGCTCACCGTCTCCGGGTTGTGGTTGAGCACGACCGTCTCGTAGCCGAGGGCGCGGCAGGCGCGCACGGCGTTGACAGAGCACCAGTCGAACTCGACCGAGCTGCCGATGCGGTACACGCCGGAGCCGAGCACGAGCACGCGCGGCGCGCCGCCCATGCGCGCCTCGTCCTCGCTGCCGTCGTAGCTCAGGTAGAGGTAGTTGGTC
The DNA here is from genome assembly GCA_020723465.1 of Phycisphaera mikurensis. Lineage (GTDB taxonomy): Bacteria > Planctomycetota > B15-G4 > B15-G4 > JADJEK01 > JACQZJ01. Next base: position 24,647 of record DYIW01000029.1, on the reverse strand, counting down.
TCGGCCGGGTACTCGGCGGCGAGCGTGTCGATCTGGCGGCGCACGGGCGTCACGCACAGCTCGCGGC
>DYIW01000029.1:6582-24570 GCA_020723465.1 Phycisphaera mikurensis | reverse complement strand
GGCATCATGGAACGGATCCGCTCTCGCTGTGCGTCGTTGTAGCAGCGCTCTTCGCAGTCGAGAGCGTGCCGGTACAGTTCGGAGCGGCCGGCCAGGCGGCCGATCTGTGCGTCCGCGAAGCCCGCCTGCTTGAGCGTGCGCAGGAAGTCCGCGGCCAGAGGCCACGCCGACGCCGCAATCTCCCGCTCCAGCTCGATGACGCGCTGGCACTGGTTCAAGAACCAGGGGTCGATGCGCGACCACTCGTGGATACGTTCCACGGGCACGCCCTGGCGCAGGGCGTTGGCGATGGCGAAGATGCGGTAGGGGTTCGGGTTGCGGATCGCCTCCTCGACGCTCCGGAAGACCGTGGTTTCGCCCTCGAGGCCGCAGACGCCCACCTGCACCATGCGCAGCGCCTTCTGCAGGGCCTCGGCGAAGTCGCGGCCAATGGCCATGACCTCGCCCACGGACTTCATGGACGAGCCGATGATGGTCGTGACCTCGGAGAACTTCTCCAGGTCCCAGCGCGGCACCTTGACCACGCAGTAGTCGAGGGCCGGCTCGAAGAAGGCGCGCGTGCTGCGCGTCACGGCGTTTGGCAGCTCGAGCAGCGAGCGGCCGAGCGCCAGCTTGGCGGCGACATAGGCCAGCGGGTAGCCGGTGGCCTTGGAGGCGAGGGCCGAGGAGCGCGACAGCCGGGCGTTCACCTCGATGACGCGGAAGGTGTCGCTGCAGGGGTCGAGGGCGTACTGGATGTTGCACTCGCCGACGATGCCGAGGTGGCGGATGGTGCGGAGCGCCACCTGGCGCAGCAGGTGGCACTCGTGGTTGTCGAGCGTCTGGCAGGGCGCCACCACGATGGACTCGCCGGTGTGCACGCCCATGGGATCGAGGTTCTCCATGTTGCACACCGTGACGCAGTTCCCCTCAGCGTCCGCGACCACCTCGTACTCGATCTCCTTCCAGCCGGCGAGGCTCTCCTCGACCAGCACCTGCGGCACCTGGGCGAAGATGGTGCGGAGAGCCTGGCGCAGCTCCTCCCAGCCGGCGCAGAGGTTCGAGCCCTTGCCGCCGAGCGCGAAGGCGCCGCGCAGCATCACCGGGAAGCCGATCTGCTCGGCGGCGGCGAGCACTTCGGCGGGCGAGCTGCAGGCCGCGGAGCGCGCCGTGGGCACGCCGATCTCCGCCAGGCGGGCATTGAACAGCGCGCGATCCTCGGTGTCGCGCACGGCCGCGATGGGCGGGCCGAGCACGCGCACGCCGTGCCGGGCGAACACGCCGGCGTCGGCGAGGGCCAGGCCGCAGTTGAGAGCGGTCTGGCCGCCGAAGGAGAGCAGCACGGCGTCGGGCCGTTCGCGCTCGATTACCTGCGCCACGTTCTCGGGCGTGACCGGCAGGAAGTAGACCTCGTCCGCCAGGTAGTCCGAGGTCTGGATGGTGGCGATGTTCGGGTTCACCAGCACCACCGGCACGCCCTCTTCCTTGAGCGCCTTGATGGCCTGGGAGCCCGAGTAGTCGAACTCGCCCGCCTCGCCGATCTTCAGCGCGCCGGAGCCGAGCAGGAGCGCCCGGCGCGGCAGGGGGGCGTGCGCCGCCTGCAGCGCGTCAGGTCTCATTTAGCACCTGGACGAACTCGTCGAAGAGCACGCCGGTCTCGACCGGTCCGGGGTAGGCCTCGGGATGGAACTGGACGCTCATCCACGGCCGGCGCGCGTGGCGGATGCCCTCGTTCGTGCCGTCGTTGGCGTTCACGAACCACTCGTAGAAGCCCGCGGGCAGGCGCGCGGCGTCCACGCCGTAGCCGTGGTTCTGGCTGGTGATGTAGCCGCGGCCGGTGAGGCGGTCCACCACCGGCTGGTTCTGGGAGCGGTGGCCGTAGGGCAGGCGGAACGTCCGGCCGCCGGCCGCGAGCGCCAGGAGCTGGTGCCCGAGGCAGATGCCGAAAACGGGCCTGCCGCTCTCCAGGTAGAGGCGGATGCGCTCCACCAGCTCGGGGACGCGCGCGGGGTCGCCCGGTCCGTTCGACAGGAACAGTCCGTCGCCGCAAAGGTCGCCGGCCAGGAAGTCGTGATCCCAGGGCACGCGCACCACGTTGACGCCCCGGCTGAGCAGGCTGCGCAGGATGTTGTGCTTGGCGCCGCAGTCCACCAGGATCAGGTTCTTGCCGTCCGGCCGGGCGGGGAAGCGGTGCACACCGGGGCGCGAGACCGCGGGCACGAGGCGCCCCATGTCGAGCGTGTCCTCGGGAAGCGCGGCCGGCGCGTCCGCCGGGCAGAGGCTGCCGCGCATGGTGCCCAACGCGCGCAGGCGCCGCGTGAGGCCGCGCGTGTCCACGCCCTCGATGGCCGGCACCGCGGCTTCCGCGAGCCAGGCCGCGAGCGAGCGGCTGGCGGCGTGATGCGCGTAGCGCGGCTCGCTGCGCGTCACCACGAGGCCGAGCACCTGCACCGCCGCGGACTCGAAGGGGTGGGGCAGGCCGGTGTCGAGGAGGGCGCGCGGCACGCCGTAGTTGCCGATGAGCGGGTAGGTCAGCACCAGGATCTGCCCGCGGTACGAGGGGTCGGAGAGCGCCTCCACGTACCCGGTCATGCCGGTGTTGAACACGACCTCGCCGGTCACCGGCCGGCCCGCGCCGAAGGAGCGGCCGGGCCAGACCGTGCCGTCCTCGAGCACCAGCTTCCAGTCCGCAGGCATCGGGGCGGCAAGATAGCAGAAGCGGCGCCGGATGGTGCGGCCTCTTCGGGCGGCAGGGGCGCTCGCTCCACGTTCCCTCGTAACGACCGCCGGCTCGCGGATGCGGCGATCTCCCTCCAGGTTCCCTCGACGGGTCCTGGCGAGGCGGCGCACGCTGGCCGTTGACCGAGTGTTCCGGCGACACGACACGACATGGCAGGGGTACTGGGTGCTTGTCCTGGCGTGCCAGGCTGTGGCTGCCTCTGTCTCAAGCTGTCCCAGTTCGGCCCTGCGTGTAACGGATAGGGTCGACGGCCACGGGGATCACGCAAGCAGCAAGGCTCAAGGGCCGGGCGGGCGCGTTGGTCATCTCGTGACGTAGTCGCTCGGCTGTGCTCCCCATGCGGCAGAAACGGACGGGACCATCCGCCTGTTTCAGGTACCGGGCGCGCGGCTGCAGAAGCGGCCGCTCTGCGCACGCTTTTTGCGTCGCCCCGGCTGTACTCGACGATCCAGGCACGCTTGGGCGACAGGGGGGAGGTGCGTGTGGGCGTTGCTGGCGAGCAGTGTGGCGACGTTCTGTTCATGGAGCCGGGAGGTCTCCGCGACCTCCTCCGCGGGCTCGCCGGGGAGAGTGCACTCTTGTCGCCGACCCGCACGGAGCACGGCTTCGACCTGATCCGGGTCGAGCCGGGCGAAGCTGCCGTGGATCCGCCCTGGAACGGCGCGAGGACGATCCCGCCGCTGAAGGGCTTGTGGTTCCGGCCGGCGGCGGTCGTGGCGCGAAGCACGCCGGAGACCTCTGGCGCCGGCCTCGACCCGGCCCCGATCGCGGTCTACGGAGCCAGGGCCTGCGACCTGCAGGGGCTGGCGATTCTCGACCGCGTGCTCCGCGACCACGTCTTCCGGGAACCGGTCTACTGCGCGTCGCGCGAGCGCAACCTCATCATCTCCGGCGATTGCACCGAGCCCGCCGAGTCCTGCTTCTGCACCCTGCTCGGGGGCCTGCCGCACCCAACAGCCGGCTTCGACCTGAACCTCGCTCCGGTGAGCGGGGGCTACGTCGTCGAGGTGGGCTCGGCGAGGGGAAGAGCGCTCGTCGGGCAGCATACCGGCCGATTCGCGCCGGCGTCGAGCGAACAGGTCGAGGAGAGGGACCGCGCGCGCCAGCAAGTCGAGGAGCGGGTGCGGCGGCAGAACGAGCGGTTCGCCACGCGGGAGCCCTTCGAGCGCGCGATCGAGAAGAACCTGAAGACGCGCATCTGGGGCGAGGTGGCGGCCACGTGCGTCGAGTGCGGCGCGTGCAACCTAGCCTGTCCCACGTGCCACTGCTTCCAGCTGCAGGACGCGGCACCCTCGGGCGCTCCCTTGCGCTTCTCGCTCTGGGACTCGTGCATCAGCGCCGGCCACGCGCGCATGGCGGGCGGCGGCACTCCGCGGCTGCAGCTCACGGAGCGCTTCAAGAACCACTACTACCACAAGTTTGTGTCCTTCCCGCGGAACTGGGGAGTCACCGCGTGCACCGGCTGCGGGCGCTGCATCGATGTCTGCCCGGGCCGGATCGACAAGCGCTCCGTGCTCCTCCAGCTCGAGACCCGCTGGATCCCGAGCGAGGTGGCGGAGGTGGAATGAGATGAACGACCTACAGCCCATGCGCGCTCGCGTCGAGGACGTGCAGGTCGAGACCCCGACCATCCGCACCTTCGTGCTGCGGCCGGAGCGGCCCGTTCCCTTCCGGGCCGGGCAGTTCGTGCAGCTCGGCATCCCGGGAATCGGGGAGGCGCCGTTCACTCCCTCGTCCTCACCCGCCGTCGCGGAGCGCCTGGAAACCACGGTCCTGCGCACCGGCTTCGTGACGAACGCGCTGCACGCCCTCGAGCCGGGAGCCGAGGTCGGCCTGCGCGGCCCCTTCGGCAAGGGCTACCCCATTGACCACTTCCGCGACCGCGAGGTCTTGGTCGTGGGAGGAGGGGTGGGACTGGCGCCGCTGCGCGCCCTGCTCTACCACCTCTTCTCCGCCATGCACTGGGTGCGCCGCGTCGTCATCCGCTACGGCGCCCGCAATCCCGCGGAGCTGTGCTTCCGCCGCCAGTACGCCGAGTGGGCGGCGCTCGAGCGCGTCGACTTCCTGGAGACCATCGACCGGCCGGCGGCGGGCTGGAACGGGCGGGTCGGTCTGGTCACGACGCTGCTCGATGACCTGGACATCGACATCCCCAACGCCTGCGCCGTCTCCTGCGGCCCGGAGGTGATGTTGAAGTTCGTCACCTACAAGCTGCTCGACATCGGCCTGCCGCCCGAGCGGATCTTCCTTTCCATGAACCGCAACATGTCCTGCGGCATGGGCATCTGCGGGCGGTGCAACGTCGGTCCCTTCTTCCTGTGCAAGGACGGTCCGGACATGTGCTACGCCGACATCAAGGACATCCCCTACGCGTTGGGCTGAGCCACCATGAACGGACCGCGACGAACAACCTGTCCGTTCTGCGCAATGGGCTGCTCCCTGCTGCTGCGACCGGGAGGCGATGCGGCCTTCTTCGGCGCGGACGGGGCGCCGGCCCTCGACTATGACGCCGCGGGCGCGGTGAACGGCGGCTCCCTCTGCGCCAAGGGGAACATGGTCCTGGAGCTGCTGATCCACCCGCAGCGCCTCGAGGCGCCGGCCGTTCGCCGCGCCGATGAATGCCGGCCCGTCGCCTGGGACGCTGCGCTGGACCTGCTGCGGGAGCGGCTGCTCGCGCTCGTGCGCGACCACGGACCGGAGTCGATCGGCATCGTCGTGGGGCCGCACCTCACCGTGGAGGAGGCGCGCCTGGCCGCGCGGCTGGCCCGGACGCTCTGCACCGGGAACCTCGACGCCTGCCTGGCCGAGGACCGCGCCCTGCTCTCTGGACCGGAGGCCGCCGGCGCCCTTCCTGCCGCGGTGCGGTCGCCGCGCGAGATCGCCGAGATGACGGCCCTGCTCCTCGTCGGCGACCTCTTCACCGTGGCGCCGTGCATGGCGAAGTGCGTGCTCGACGCGCGCTACGAACGCCGCCAGAACCTCCTCTCCGTCCTCGACGCCACGCGCACCAGGACGGCCTGGTTCGGCCGGCCGTGGCTCCGCTGCCGGCCGGGCCGGGAGGCGGCGGCGCTGGCGCTCTTGCTCCTGCTGGCACTGGAGCGGTCGCCGGAGGCAGGGAGCCGCTGGCGCGCGGTCCTACTCGACAGCCTCGGTCGCGCGTCCACCCAGGACCTCGCCGATCTGGCTGCCCTTGAGGTCGCCGCCGTCGAGCCGGTCGCGTCCGCCCTGCTGGGCGAGAAGCGCAGCGGGGTCATTGTCTCGCCCGCGTTCGCCGGGCGCGAGCGCGACGTCCTGGTCTCGGGCCTGGCGGCGCTGCTCGCCGAGGCGACCGGCAGCCACCTGCTGCTCATGCCGTCGGGTCCCAACGCTCGAGGCGTTCACGAGGCGCTCGCCGCCGAGGGCTTCCCCGCTCCGGGCGGACTCACGACAGCGGAGATGTTCGAGGCGGCGGCGACCGGCGAGCTGAAGGGACTGCTGGTTCTCGGCTCCGATCCCTTCGCGGCACTGGCCTCCGCCCTTCCCCGGGTCGCCGCGCTGAACCTCCGCCTGCTGGCCGTGACCGCGCCCCTGCCCGGGGAAACGACCCTCGCCGCCGATGTCGTCCTGCCCGCTGCCGCCTGGGCGGAGAAGGACGGATCAGTGCAGAACGCCTTCGGCGAGGACGTGGAGCTTGTGCCCGCGCTCCCTCCTCCGGGAGCGGCGCGCTCGGAGGCCTGGATTCTCGACGCGCTGCTCGCCCGCCTCGGCACCGGCCCGGGGCCGGCGGCCGCCGGGATCTCCTGGCCGGCGCCGAGGGTGCCGGCCGACCTCTGGTTCGAGGAGCTGCGCGCCTGGCTCCGCCGGCTGCGACGCGCGCCGGTCGTTCCCGAGGCCGGAAGCCACCTCCTCCTACCCCGGCTGCTGGCACCGCACGCGGCGGACGGCTGGCTGACGCGCCGTTTCTCCTGGCCGCGGCACGAGTTTCCCCACCTGCAGCTCTGGGTGTCTCCCGCCCATGCCCGCGATCTGGGAGTCGCGGAAGGGGCGCGCGTGACCGTGCGCAGCCGCGACGGCTCCGCGCGCATGCTGCTGCATGTCGAACCGAGGGTGACCGAGGGCGTGGTCCAGGCCTCGTCCTCCCATCCCGAGGTGCGCGGCCTCCTGCGCTGGCGCATCGATCCAGTGCTGCGCGACCTGGACCTTTCCCCGGTGAGGGTCAATGTCGAGGTGGCAGGAGGAAGCGATGGCTGACGCCGTGAAGCGCCGCATCGTCCTCGATCTCGACCGGTGCATCGGCTGCCGGGCCTGCGGGGCGGCCTGCCACGTCGGTCATCACGGCCAGACCAACCTGGTGCCGGGCCGCATCGCCGGCGTGGCCATCCTGCCCATCCACTGCCGGCACTGCGAGCATCCGGCCTGCGCCGCCGCCTGTCCCCGCGGCGCCCTCTATCAGGACGAATCCGGCGTGGTGCGGCGCTCTGACCTGCTGTGCATTGGCTGCCGCTCCTGCTCGCTCGCCTGTCCGTTCGGAGTGATCCCCGACGAGTTCGTGCGCCACGTCTCCCCGAAATGCGATCTGTGCGTCGAGCGCGTGCTGGCCGGAGACGTGCCCCGCTGTGTGGCGACCTGCACCGCGCGGGCGCTTTCCTTCGTGGAGCTCAAGACGGCCGCCGGCGAACCGGAGTACGTGGGCGGCCGTATTCAATCACGCGCCATCCTGCGGAGGGCCTGACCATGCCGGACCGAGGCGACGATCAAGAACACGGAGCGCGCACGATCCTCGAGGAAGCGGGCCGCCTGGAGCGGGCCGGTCGACTGCGCGAGGCGGTGGCGGCCTACCGGCGCTCCCTCGACATCGAGGAACGGCCGGAGATTCTCCAGCACGTCGGCAACCTGCTGAACATGATGGGCGACCTCGATCAGGCGATCGAAGTCTTCGAGCGCTGCGTGCGCGCGCTTCCCACGCTCGCCGGCGGGCACTATGGGTTGGGGCTCTCCTACTACCGGGCGGCCATGGTGGCGAAGGCCATCGCCTGCTTCGACCGGGCCATCGAGCTCGACCCGGGCTGGGTGATGGCGCGCTACTGGAAGGGACTGGCGCTGTTCCACCGCGGCCACCTGGAACAGGCGATGAACGTGTTCCGCGAGCTGATCCAGATCTGCCCTGGGTTCACCATCGCCTACTACCACTATGGCCTGGCGGCCGCGCAGCGCGGGCTCCACGACGAGACGCTCTGGGCCTTCGGCAAGGTCCTGGCGCGCAACGAGGAATCGGCGGTCGCCCACTACCACATCGGCGTCGCCCATTTCCGCAAAGGGAACCTGGACCAGGCCATCCAGGAGTTCCGCCGGGCGATCGAGATCAATCCGGGGGACAGCAGGTCGCGCGAGAACCTGAAGGCCCTCGAGGACATGCGGGCGAGGTTCTCCTGAGAGGCGAGCCATGGGCCATGTCATCGAACACATGTTCCTGTTCCTCGTCTTTCCCGGCCTGCTGTTCACCGCCGCGGTCGGCTTCCTGCTGCAGTGGGGCGACCGCAGGCTCGCGGCCATGCTGCAGTGGCGCGTCGGCCCGCCGCCGGCTCAGCCGGTCTGGGACGTGGCGAAGCTCCTCGGCAAGGAGGTCATCGTGCCGGAGCAGGCCTGGCGGCGCGGCTTCCTCGCCCTCCCCTTCGTCGCGCTTAGCGCGGCCGCCCTCGCCGCCACGCTCATCTGGAGCGCCGCTCTGCAGATCGACGTCGCGCCGGTGGGGGACCTGATCGTCGTGCTCTACGTGCTCGCCATTCCGGCGCTGGCGGTGATGCTGGGCGCGGCCTGCTCCGGCAACCCGCTCGGCGCGGTCGGGGCGAGCCGCGAGATGAAGCTGATTCTCGCCTATGAGCTGCCCTTCGTCATCGCGATCGTCGTGGCGGTGTTCCAGCGCCGGACGCTGGGGGAGGAGGTGGTGAGCGCCTCCACCCTGTCGCTGTCCGGCCTGGTGGAGTTCCAGAAGGAAGTCGGCGCCATCATCGCGCGCCCATCGGGCCTCCTGGCCTTCATCGTGGCGCTCCTCTGCTGCCACGCGAAGCTGGGCCTCGTGCCCTTCGACATGGCGGAGGCAGAGTGCGAGATCGGGGAAGGCGCGCACATCGAGTTCAGCGGCGCTCTCCTCGGGCTGCTCAGGCTCACGCGGGCGCTCCTCACCGCAGCTTTGCCCGTGCTGCTCGTCACCGTCTTCTGGGGAGGAATGGAGCAGAGCGCCGGCGGCGGCGCGGTGTTCCTCCTCAAAGTCCTGTTGATCGTCGTCATCCATGTCCTGATCCGGAGCACGAGCCCGCGGGTGCGCATCGACCAGGCCATGCGGTTCTTCTGGGGACCGGCCACGCTGCTGGCGCTGATCGCGCTGCTGCTCGCCGGCAGTGGGGCGTGAGCCATGGCGATCTCTACCCTACTGCTGCGAGCGCTGAAGAAGAGCCCGTGGGTCTTCCACGTGGGGACCTCGGGCTGCAACAACTGCGACATCGAGATCGCCGACTGCATGACGCCCCGCTTCGACGTCGAGCGCTTCGGCGTACGCCTGGTGGGCAGTCCGCGCCACGCCGACGTTCTGCTCCTCTCCGGGCCGATCTCGCGCGGCTGCCGGCGCGCCGTCCAGGAGGCCTACTTGCAGATGCCCGCCCCGAAGGTCGTGCTGCTGGTCGGCACCTGCGCGTGCTCAATGGGGATCTATCGGGACGCCTACAGCGTCGCCGGGCCCGCCGACCAGGTGATCCTCGAGGTCGACCGAAACGCGCGGCTGGTGTACGTGCCCGGCTGTCCGCCGAAGCCGGAGACGATCATCGCCGGCGTGGTCAAGCTGCTGGAGGCGCTCGCATGAACGACGCCACGGAGATAGGCAAGCGGCTCGGCCGTCGCTTCCCTGAGGGGATCGAGTGCGCCCCCCATTCGCCACGCCGCCTGTATGCCAGGGTCGACCCGCGCCTCCTCCTGGACGTGGCGCGCTGGCTGCTCGAACAGATCCCGGGCCTGCGACTGGCGACCTCCACGGGAATCGACCTGCGCGACGGCGTGGACGTCCTGCATCATTTCGCCGTCAATGGCTCGCCCCTGGTGATCACCATCAAGGCGCTGGCGGCCAAGCCGGGGCCGCGGCTGCCGTCCCTGGCGGCCCTCACGCCCGCGGCGGACTGGATCGAGCGGGAGATCAGCGAACTCCTCGGTGTGGCATTCGACGGCCACCCGGACCCGCGCCGGCTGCTCAAGGCCCGCACCCTCGGCGACCAGGTCCTGCCCCTGCGGCGGGACTTCGATCCGCGCACAATCAAGGAGACGACCGGTGAACCGCCCGCCCGCTGAGCGCCGGAGGCCGTCATGGCGCACGTGATCCGGATCGGGCCCTATCACCCGCTCCAAGAGGAGCCGGCCAGCTTCCTCCTCACCGTCGAGGGGGAGCGCGTGATCGACATCGACGTGCAGCTCGGCTACATCCACAAGGGGCTGGAGCGGCTGGCGGAGCAGCGCACCTACGACATGGTCCCGCTCCTCCTGGAGAGGATCTGCGGCATCTGCTCCGCCACCCACTCCATCAACTTCTGCCACGCGGTGGAGGACATACTCGGCCTCGCGGTGCCGCCCCGCGCCCGCTACATCCGCACCATCGTCGGCGAGCTGGAGCGCATTCACAGCCACCTGTTGTGGGTCGGTCTCGCCGGCCATTTCATCGGCTACGAGACCGTGTTCATGTGGGCCTGGAAGTACCGCGAGCCCGTGCTCGACATGTACGAGCAGCTCACCGGCCACCGGCAGAACTCGGCGCTGCCGCAGGTCGGCGGCGTGCGCCGCGACCTGCCCGAGCAGGCCTTCCCCGAGGTGCGAAGGACCCTCGATGCATTGGACGGCCAGGTGGAGATGCTCACCGGCGCCGTGCTCGACGACCCGGTCCTGGCCGCGCGCCTCTCGGGCGTGGGCGTGCTCACCGCCGAGCAGGCGCTCGCCTACGGCGTGGTGGGGCCGACCGCACGGGCATCCGGCCTCGCAACGGACGTGCGCGCTGACGAGCCGTACGCCGCCTACCCGGAGCTGGACTGGAAAGTGATCACGCGTAGCGAGGGGGACGTGTTCGCCAAGGCGGTGGTGCGCCTGCTGGAACTCAAGGAGTCCATTGGCCTGGTGCGGCAGGCCATGGAGAAGCTGCCGCCGGGGCCGATCAACGCCGGCCCGCTGCACGTCCCCAGAGGGGAGGGGATCGGGCGCTACGAGGCGCCGCGCGGCGAGGACGTGCACTACGTGCGGAGCAACGGCACCAACATGCCCGAGCGCGTCAAGGTGCGGGCGCCGTCCTATGTGAACATCCCGTCGTTTCGCGCCTCCTGCATCGGCCAGACGATCAGCGACGTGACGCTGACGCTGGCCGCCTGCGACCCTTGCTACTCCTGCACCGAGCGCATGGCCGTGGTGCGGGACGCCGGCGGCGGGAGCGAGATCACCTTCTCCGACCTGGTGCGCCTGGGGCGGGAGAAGACCTTGCGGATTGCGCGCGAGCTGGGACGCAAACCGGACCTCGATCTGGAGATCGGCTAGGTAGTCATGGAACCGCTGCTCCTGCCCGTGTTGATCCCAGGCGTGACGGGGCTGCTCGCCCTGGCGCTGCCCGGGCGCCTGCGGCGGCTGCAGCAGGCGCTCGGCCTTCTCGGGACCCTCGGCGCGCTCGTCGCCGCGGCGGCGCTGCTCGACGTGCGCGCGGCGTTCTTCCGCGAGTGGCTCCGCCTCGGCCCCCTGAACCTGGACTTCGCGCTGCGCGCCGACGGGTTCTCCTCCTGGGCCGTCGCCTTCGTCGGGCTCATGGGCTTCCTCGTGGTTCTCTACTCGGTCGGTTGGTTCCGTGCTGCGGAGCGCGAGCGCGGCCCCTACTACCCCTGCCTGCTCCTCGCCACCGCCGGCGCCGCGGGCGCCGTGCTGGCCGACAACCTCCTGCTGCTGGTTCTGTTCTGGGAGCTGGTCAGCCTGACGCTCTTCCTGCTGGCGGCGACCGGGAGAGCGAGCGGCGCGCCGGCCGCGGCGAAGGCATTCGTCATCGTCGGCTGCGGCGACATGGCGTTGCTGCTGGCGGTGGTGCTCTGCGGCGTGCTGCACGCCGACGCCGGCTTGGAGCGGCCGCTCGCAGCCTCGACCCTGGCGGCGCACCCGATCGGCACGGGCGACGGCCTGGGGATGCTGGTCTTCCTGCTGTTCCTCGCCGCTGCCGCCGCCAAGGCCGGGGCCATTCCGCTGCACTCGTGGATCCCCACCCTGGCGCGCGAGACCCAGCCGCCGGTGATGGCGTTTCTCCCGGGCGCGCTGGACAAGGTGCTCGGCATCTACCTCATGGCGCGCGTCAGCCTGGAGTGGCTCTCCCCGTCCCACGCGCTGCGCTTCGTGACCATGCTGATTGGCTCGGTCACGATCCTCGCGGCGGTGTTCATGGCGATGCAGCAGCACGACCTGCGCCGGCTCCTCGCCTTCCACGCAGTGAGCCAGGTCGGCTACATGCTGCTCGGCATCGGCACGGGGAGCTTGGTGGGAGTGATGGGCGGCATCTTCCACATGCTCAACAACGCCATCTACAAGGCATGCCTGTTCCTGTGCGCCGGCGTGGTGGAGCGGGAGGCTGGCACCATGGAGCTGGACCGGCTCGGCGGTCTGCACCGCAACCTGCCGGTCACCTTCGGCTGCATGCTGGTGGCGGCGCTGTCCATATCCGGGGTGCCGCCGCTCAACGGCTTCGTCTCCAAGTGGATGGTCTATCAGGGCTGCGTGGTCGCCGGGCAGCCGATGTTCCTGATCGTGGCTCTCTTTGGATCGGTGCTGACGCTCGCCTCCTTCGTCAAGGTGCTGCACTCCGTCTTCTGGGGCGCGCGGCCGCGCGCGCTGGCGGCCGTCAATGAGCGCGGCCTGGCGCTGCGCGTCCCCCTGCTCGTGCTGGCGGCGCTGTGCGTCGTGTTCGGCGTCTTCGCCACGGTGCCGCTCGATCAGGCCATCGGTCCGGCGGTGGGCCTGGAGCCGCCGGCGACCGGGGCCGGCTCTGTCGTGCTCGAGGGCCGGCTCGCCGCCTGGGCCGCGGCGCCCGCAGAACGCGCCGCGCCCGCGGCCTCATTCGCGGTGTTCCAGCCCCTTTCCGCGACGGCGCTGCTCGCGCTCGGCGTGCTGGTTGGATTGTTGCTCGCCTACTTCGGCCGCATGAAGGTCCGCACGGTGCGCTCCGTCTTCATCGGCGGCGAACCCATCGACCCGGAGGTGAATCGCTTCCCCGGCACGGAGTTCTACCGGACCGTCGGCGAGCTGCCCGGGCTGGGCCGGGTCCTGGCGCAGGGCGAGAAGGGGACGTTCGACCTGTACCAGGTCCTGGAGCGGCTCCCCCTGCTGCGCCGCCTGCATACCGGCTGGCTCACCGACTACCTGTTCTGGTGCTTCCTCGGGCTCACTGTCCTGCTCGGCGTCTTCTTCTGGACCTGACCATGGACGTCACGATCTACGGATTGCTGGTCTTCCTCATCGCCGGGGCGATCGTGGCCCTGGAAGTGCGGGATCTGCTGTCCTCCGTCATCGCCATCGGCGTGGTCGGGCTGGGGCTGTCGATCCTGTTCCTGCTGCTCGGGGCTCCGGACATCGCCATCACCCAGGTGGTGGTGGAGGTGATCGTGGTCACTGTGCTGATCCGCGCCACCGCCCGCATCTCCGACGAGCCCGCCAGCCGGCGCACGGACCGGTTCGCCGTCGCCAGCGGGCTCATTGTCGCCGTCGTGCTCTTCTTCCTCAGCGCCGGTGCCCTCGTCCATTTGCCGGCGTTCGGCCAGCCGGCGATGACCGTGTCGCGCTGGTATCTGGAGCAGGGACCGGCGCTGACCGGCGCGACCAACGTGGTCATGGCGATCCTGCTGGACTTCCGCGCCTATGACACGCTGGGCGAGGCCACGGTGATCCTGACGGCCATCGTCGGCGCCCTGGCGATCGTGCGCGGCGCCGAGCGGCCGGTCGATGCGCGCGCCACGGACGCCGGCATGTCGCTGGTGGTGCGCGCCGTGACCCGTTGGCTCTTGGGGCTGATCCTGATCTTCGGCCTGGCCGTGGCGCTCTTCGGCCACCTGACGCCGGGAGGCGGCTTCGCTGGCGGAGTCGTGCTGGCGTGCGGCTTCGTCCTGGCCACGCTGGCCTTCGGCGCGCGCAGTCCGCCAGCGTCGATCTTCGGGCGGCTCTCCTCCCGCGTCGACGCCGCCGGCGCGCTGGCGTTCTTGCTGATCGCGCTGCTCGGCTGGTGCGGCGGTCACTTCTTCCAGCGCTGGCTGGATCTGGGCCGGCCATTCCGCCTGGAGAGCGCGACCTTCATCGTGTTGCAGAACGTGGCGATCCTGTTCAAGGTGACCGGCGGCGCGTTCGCCGGCTTCCTCGCCCTCGCTGTCTTCCGCAGCGGCCCCGCGCCCGAGGAAGGAGAGCGGTCGTGATGATGTACTTGCTCGCTCTCCTGCTGCTGTTCATCGGGCTCTACGGTCTGCTGGTGAAGCGCAGCCTGGTGAAGAAGATCCTCGGCCTGCTGATCGTGGAGCACGCCGTCAACCTGTTCCTGATCCTGGTGGGATACCGGAGCGACGGCCTGCCGCCCATCCTCCTGCCTGGAGAGGACGCAGGGGAGTTCGTGCGCGCCAGCGTGGATCCATTGCCCCAGGCGCTCGTGCTGACGTCAATCGTCATCGGGCTGGGACTGGTGATGCTGATGGTGGCGCTGTCGCTGCGAATTCACGAACGCCACGGCACGCTCGACTGCTCGAAGCTGAACCGGCTGAAGGGCTGAACCGTGATGGACCTCGTTCCACTCTTCGTGATCGTGCCGCTCCTGGCCGCCTTCCTCTGCCTGCTGGCGAAAGGGGTCCTTCCCAACCTCGCGACCTGGATCACGCTGGCCGCCACGGCCGCCCTGCTGGCGCTTGCCGTTCTGGCCGGGCTTCCCGGCGAGAGCCACGCCCTCGCGGTCGGAGGCTGGGGCGTGAGGGTCGAGGCCGGCGTGCGCTTCGTGGCAGGGATCGTGCTGGTCCTGGACGGTCTCTCCCGGCTATTCCTGGTCATGGTCGCGCTGGTGTCCGCGGCGGTGGCCGTGTACGGCGTCCAATACCTGGCTTCCTTCAGCGGCCGGCCGCTCTTTCACGTGCTCTTCAACCTGCTGATCGCCGGGATGAACGGCGCCGTGCTCGCGGGCGACCTGTTCAACCTGTTCGTTTTCGTGGAGGTCGCCGGCATCGCCTCCTATGCCCTGGTAGCGTTCGGCACCGAGGCCGAGGAGCTGGAGGCCGCCTTCAAGTACCTGGTCCTGGGCAGCGTCGCCAGCACGGCGATCCTCCTCGCCGTCGGCGTGGTCTATGCCGCCAGCGGCGTACTGAACATGGCGGATGTCCATGCGCGGATCGCGGCCGGGGCCGTCTCCCGTCCTCTGCTGGGCTTCGCCGCGGCGCTCTTCCTGACCGGGTTTGGCCTGAAGGCGGCGCTGATGCCGTTCCACGCCTGGCTGCCGGACGCTCACCCCAGCGCGCCCGCGCCGATCTCCGCCATGCTGTCGGGTCTCCTGATCAAGACGCTCGGCGTCTACGCCATCGTGCGCATCTTCGGCACCGTGATTCCGGAGGACGGGCGCATCCCGGTCGTGCTGCTCGTGCTGGGCAGCCTGTCGATGGTCCTCGGCGTGCTGCTGGCTCTAGGCCAGGACGACCTGAAGCGGCTGCTTGCCTATCACTCCATCAGTCAGATGGGCTTCGTCTTCGTCGCCCTGGGGGCGAACACCTGGCTGGGCGTGGCGGCCGGCCTGTTCCACGCCTTCAACCACGCGCTCTTCAAGTCGGCCCTGTTCCTCTGCTCGGGAGCGCTCGAGCGGATCGCCGGCACGCGCCGCCTGAGCGGCATGGGCGGGCTGGTCCAGCGCGCGCCAGCAACGAGCGTCGCCACCATCGGCGCGGCCCTGTCCATCTCCGGGGTGCCTCCCTTCAACGGCTTTTGGTCCAAGCTGCTGATCATTCTGGCCCTGATCCGCGCCGGCCATCCCGGCGTGGCGGTGATCGCCGCCGCGGTGGCGGTGATGGCCCTGATCTCCTTCGTGAAGGTGCAGAGGAAGGCGCTGTTCGGGCCGCTGCCGGGGCACCTTGCGGCCGCGCGCGAGGTTCCAGCGGCGATGGTCGCGCCCATCCTGGTGCTCGTGGCCCTCTGCCTCGTCACCGGTCTCCTGTGGCCGTGGGGAGTGGACTCCTTCATCGGCTCCGCCGCCGCGGCGGTGAAGGTCGCCGCGGATTCGTCCTCCTCGGCCGCGGATTATCTGCATATGGTCCTGGGGAGGTGATGGAGCATGTGGAGAGCGCTGTCCTGCTTCCTGTTCACCTTCCTCGTCTGGCTGGCGATCACCTGGTCGCTGGCGCCGCTGTGCCTGGGCATCGGCCTGGCGGCGTCGGTGCTCGTGGCCGCCGCGCTGCGCGACATCGAGCTGCAGGATGCGCCGCTGCTGCTCTTGCCCGTGCGGCTGTTCTTCGCGCTTGCCTACCTGCCGGTGCTCTTCGCCTACGTGGTCCAGGCCAACTTCGACGTCGCCTATCGCGTGCTGCACCCGAAGCTGCCCATACGGCCGGGCATCCTGCGTGTTCGGACGACGCTGAAGAGCGCAGCGGGCAGGGTGCTGCTGGCCAACTCCATCACCCTGACGCCCGGCACGCTCTCCGTCGACGTGGTGGGAGACGTCCTCTACATCCACTTCATCCTGGTTCCTGATCCGCGCGACGAGGCGGAGCCGCGGCGCATGTTGGCGCGCTTCGAGCGCTACATCGCGAGGATCTTCGAATGAGCGGCTACTGCGACGTCCTCATGGCCGGGCTGCTGGCGGCGGCGTTCCTCTGCCTCTACCGCACCATGGCCGGACCCACGCCGGCCGACCGTACCGTGGCGGTGGACATCCTCGGGATCCTGATGGTCGGCTTCTGCGCCGTGCTGACCGTGGCCACCGGCAAGGACACCTACATGATCGTGGGGCTGGCCTGGTCGCTCCTGGCCTTCATCGGCAGCCTGGCGCTGGCGAAGCATCTGGAGGGGAAGCACTTCGATGAGTGACTCGATCGGCTTCGCGGGAGCGTGCGCGCTCATTCTCATGAGCCTTGGGCTGCTCTTCGACCTGGTCGGCAGCATCGGGCTGGTGCGGCTCCCCGACGTGTACAACCGGCTACAGGCCGGAACCAAGTGCGTGACGCTCGGGACGTTCCTGCTGCTTCTCGGCGTCCTGGTGCGCTTCGGCTGCGACGCCACGGGCGTGAAGGCGCTGCTCTGCCTGTGGTTCGTCGCCATGACCTCGCCCACCGCCGCGCACGCCATCGCCCGGGCCTCGCACCGCGCCGGCTTCCGGCTCTGGTCGAAGTCGGTGGTGGACCAGTACGCGGAGGACGGCGACGCCCGCGGGCGGGAGGAGGCGGCGCCATGAAGTGGCCCAAGCTGCGGGAGCTGAAGGAGGCCCTCACCAGCCTGGTGAAGGGGCCGTACACGCATCCGTTTCCGGCGCGGCCCACGCCTATTCCCGACAACCTGCGCGGCAAGCCCGAGTATGACCCGGAGCATTGCGTCGGCTGCGGCGCCTGTGCGGAGGTCTGCCCGGCGCGAGCGATCGAGGTGAGCGAGGCGGTTCACAGTGACGGCCGGCGCGTGCGCCGGCTGGTCTTGCACTGGGACGTGTGCATCTTCTGCGGCGAGTGCGAGCGCTGCTGCACCACGGGGCAGGGGATCCGCCTGTCCAGCAAGTACGAGCTGTCCGGGTTCTCGCGCGCGGAGATGGTGGAGAGCGTCGAGAAGGAGATCATCGCGTGCGAGCTGTGCGGCCGCGGCATCGCTCCACGCGACCACCTGCGCTGGATCCAGCGGCGCCTCGGCCCGCTGGCCTGGTCGAACGTCACCCTCACGCTGTTCTCCCATCAGGAGCTGGGACTGCGCGCGGCGCCGCCCCGGGACGAACGGCCTCTCAACCGGTCCGACATCCAGCGCCTGCTTTGTCCCGCCTGCCGGCGCTCCGTCACCCTGCTGGATGAATGGGGGCCGCTGTGAGCACCCTCGACGCCATCCTGCCGGACCTGCAGCATGTCCTGTCGCGCCGCTGGCTCCTGCTGGGAACCGGCAACGATCTGCGCGGCGACGACGCCTTCGGTCCGCTGCTCGCGCGCCGCCTGCGCGCCCTCGGCCTGCCCGCGATCGACGGCGGGACGGCGCCGGAGAACTACACCGGTCCCATCCTGCGCGCGCAGCCGGAGGGCCTCATCGTCGCTGAT
>DYIW01000029.1:0-6572 GCA_020723465.1 Phycisphaera mikurensis | reverse complement strand
CAGGTACGCTCGGCCTGCTGCGCGCTCAGGCCCTCTCTCCCGGCGGGTCGACCCACGACCCGGGCCTGAAGCTGCTCCTCGACTATCTGCGCTCCCAGGCGCCGCTCGACGACCAAGTCCTCGCCCTGCAGCCGGGGAGGCTCGAGCTGGGCTCCTCGCCATCGGCCGTGACTCTCCGCACCATCGCGGAACTGATCGCCGTGTTCGCGCCGCGCCGCGCCTACTTCACGACCATCCGCGGCCGCTCGCGGGCGAGGTCCGCCTCCCAGGCGTCGAGGGCCTCCTGAAGGGAGCGCAGGATGCCCAGGCTGCGGTGGGCGAAGTCGATCTGCTCGCCGATGTCCCGCTCGAGGTTGTAGAGGTGGTCCCTGCCGCCGTGGCGCAGGTACTTCCACTTGCCGCGCCGCACGGCGCGCTGCTTGACGTCCGAGCGGTCGATGCGCCAGCAGAAGACGCGTTCCTCGGCCGGCGGCAGGCCGTTCAGCACGGGAAGGAGGTCGATGCCGTCACAGGGCGCGCCGTGCGGGGGCCTGGCGCCCGCGGCCGCGAGGATGGTGGCCGTGAGGTCCATGGTGATGGCGGGCGACTGGCAGACCTGCCCGGCGGGCAGGCGCGCTGGCCAGCGCACGATGCAGGGCACGCGGATCCCGCCTTCCTGCAGCGAGGCCTTGCCGCCGGTCAAGGGCGTGTTGCGCGCCGGCACCTCGCCGCCGTTGTCGCCGGTGAAGACGACGAGCGTGTTCCGCGCGAGGCCGCGCGCATCGAGTTCCGCGAGCAGCAGGCCGACGCCCCGGTCGAGCCGCTCGACCATGGCGATGTAGTCTTCCCTCGTGCCGAATGGCCAACCGTCCGGCGGGAGCAGGCGGCCGGGATCGTCCGGCGCCAGGTCGGGCCGTTGAAACGGCCAGTGCGGGGCGTTGTAGGCCACGAGCAGGAAGAAGGGCTGTTCGGCGTGCTCGGCGATGAAGCGCACGGCCCGCTCGCTGAGCAAGTCCGTGGTGTAGCCCTCGCATTGCACCTCGGTCTCGCCCTCGTACAGGTCGAGCCGCCCCTCCTGGTCACGGTGCGTGTAGTAGTCGTGGCAGGGGCCGAGCAGCCCGAAGAACTCGTCGAAGCCGTGCGCGCGCGGCGAGAAGTCCTTGCGGTAGCCGAGGTGCCACTTGCCGGCGAGGCCGGTGGCGTAGCCGCGCTCCTGCAGGAGGCGCGGTAGCGCGGCCGCGGGCGGGTGCAGGCCCGGCGCGCGGTCCACGGCGGGGATGGCCCACTCCATGCCCAGACGCTGCGGGTAGCAGCCGGCGAGCAGCGCGGCGCGGCTCGGCGTGCACACGGGCGCGGCCGCATAGAAGTCGGTGAGCCGCACGCCCTCCTGCGCCAGGCAATCGAGGGTCGGGGTCGAGACGTCGCTCGCGCCATACGGGCCAATGTCGGCGAAGCCGAGGTCGTCCGTCAGGATGACGACGACGTTGGGCCGGGGGCCCGCCGGCCCGTCTCCTGGCGCGCGCGAGCACGCGGAGAGCAGGCCGAGCAGCGCAACGAGAAGCGCGGCCGGCGCGCAGAACCGTGCGCGCGCCGCTTCCTGCTGTTTCCTCGGCGCTCTCGTGCTCCTGGCTCCCGGTGTTCTTGTCCTGCGGTCGGGCGGCGCGGCCTCGCCAGCGGCCGCGCGCCTCCGCATCATAGCGCGTCCCGGGCGCCGGCGGCCTGGCGCGCGCTCAGCGCGACCACGGATAATGTATCAGGAAGGACGGCCGCGCGCGCACCGCGACCTCCCATGTCCGGCCGCAGACATCGATCCTCCGCGCCACCTCGAGTCGCAGGGCGCTCGCGCCGCCCGCGCCGGCCGCGAGCGGCCCGGGCTGCTCGCCGGCGACGTTGCTCCACAGGAGGCTGGGCCGCGCCGGATCGGTGACGTCTGTCACGCGCACGTCCAGGTGGTCGGTCGCGACCACGCTCCAGGCGCTGGCCATGACCTGCTGAACGCGACAGACGCCGAGGACGTAGCCGGCCACCTCGCCGCGCTCGCCGGTGCCGGCCTCGCCGTACACCGGGCAGGCCAGGAGGAAGCCCGGATCCGGTGGATCGGCCCCCGCCAGCCCCAGCGGACCGCTTGCCACCGCGCGGTCGCTTTCGTGCGCCTGGATCAGGGCCTGGCTGTGCGCGGCGGACGAGCCGAGGTCGAAGCCGAGCGCTTCCTCGTTCCCCGCGAGGGGCGCGACAAAGACCACCGGGTAGTACGTCCCGCGTTCCGCGGCCGGCACCAGCTCGCCGCCCGGCGCGCGCTCGCGCAGCTCGAAGTCCGGCGCGCCGGCCGCGCGGCGCTCTTCTTCGAACACCGCTCGCTCCGCGGCCGCCACGGCCGGGACCCATTGCAGCGCCTCCAGCTCGGCGTGCTCCTGGAGCAAGGGCGAGACGAACGCCTGGAACTCCGCGGCGCTGACCGAGGGCGAGGAGAGGAAGAGGCTTCGCACCGCGCTCAGGACCTCGCTGCCGGAGGCGATCTCGCGGTCGAGCGCACCGGCCAGCCGGTCGAGACGCTCGAGCAGGGTCAGGCGCAGCAGGTTGGCGCCGAACAGCAGGGTGAAGAGGAGGACCAGCGCGGCCACCGCCGTGGAGGTCGGATGCTGGCGGACCCAGCGCAGCAGGCGCTCGCCGGCGCGCGGCTGGTGCACCGAGACCGGCTGGTCCGCGAGGTAGCGCTGCACGTCGTCCACCAGGTCGGACACGCGGGCGTAGCGGCGCGCCGCGCTGCGGTGCATGGCGCGCGAGCAGATGGCGTCGAGCGTGCGCGACACCGCCGGCAGGAGCGCGCTCGCGCGCGGCGCCGGACCGTGCAGCACGTGGCCGACGATCTCCGTGGCGTCCACGCCGGCGTGCGGCGGCCGGCCGGTGAGGATCTCGAAGAGGATGGCCCCGAGGCCGTAGACGTCGGTCGCCGGCCCGATGGCTTCGACCTCTCCGGCCGCCTGCTCCGGGGACATGTAGGCCGGCGTCCCCAGCACCGAGCCCGCGAACGTGACCTTGAGGTCCGCGGTCTCCGACAGGTCCACCTTCCCCGCCTTCCTGGCCTCGCGCGTGCCCGCGACCTTCGCCAGCCCCCAGTCGAGCAAGATCACCTCGCCGAACTCGCCGAGCACGACGTTCGCCGGCTTCAGGTCGCGGTGCACCACGCCGCGCGAGTGGGCGTAGGCGATGGCGTTGCATACACAGAGGAAGGCGTTGAGCAGGCGCCGCATCTCCAGCGGGCTCTCGGTACCTTTCCTTCTCTTGCGGTGGTGCTCGGCGATGCGCGCGCTCAGCGTCTTCCCGCGCACGTAGCGCATGGTGTAGTAGGGCTGGGCGAGGTCAGGGCGGCAGCCCAGCTCGTAGACGGAGACGATGTTGGGGTGCTCGAGCTGGCCGGCGACCTGGGCCTCGCGCAGGAAGCGGGCGCGCGCCGCGGCGTTCTGCGCGTGTTCGGGGCTCAGCTCCTTCAGCACCACGTCGCGGTTCAGTTCCTCGTCGCGCACGATCCAGATGCGGCCGAGCCCTCCCTCGCTGTGCAGATGCCGCACCGTGTAGCGCTCCGGCGTCTCGCAGGGCTCGATCGGCCCGGCGGGCGTCTCGCGGCGCGGCGCTACCGCGCCGGGCTCCGCGAGGGGGGTCCAGGACATCGCCGCCGCGCCCGCGTCCTCTGGATGCCAGGTCACGGCGTCACCGCGTCGCCGGGAGGCGACCCTGTCCATGTTTCGCTCGATTCTTGGCAGGCGGCGTGACGGAAGGCAGTGCCTCCCGCGTCCTCTCCGCGCCTTTCTGACAGCTCGGACCGTTCCTCATGGAAACGGAAGGGGATAGCACCGCCTGCGGCGCCGGTCCGGGAAACCCGGGCCGTGCGCGCGAGAAGCGACGCAACCGCTTGTGGATAAACGGCATGTGCGCTTCGCCCGGCGCGCGGTCGCCGCGATGCGGTCAGCGAGAAGCGGTCAGCGGTCAGCGGTCAGCAGGAAGCGATGAGCGGGAAGCGATCAGCGGGAAGCTGTGGGGGCCAAGGTCGATAGCGAGGCCGCAAGCATCGCGGTGCACGCGAGGATTCCACGCATGCGGCGGCGATGCATGTGACCAACAGGCCATCACACCTTAGTGAACCGAGCAGGAGATGCAGGGGTCGTACGAGCGCACCAGCATGGAGCAGAGCAGCTCCAGCTTCTCGTCGGTCATGCCCTCGACCGCGAAGCGCTCGGCCAGAACCGGCAGGTCGTGGTGGATGTTCGCGTTGTTCTGCGTCGTGGGGATCACGCAGTTGGCGCGCATGATGCGTCCATCGTCGTCGTACATGTAGTGGTGGTAGAGGATGCCGCGCGGCACCTCGACCGCGCCCACGCCCTCGCCCGCGCGCGGCGTGACCTTGACCATGGTCTGTGCCTCTCCCAGGTCAACGAGCTCCTCGAGCAGCCGGATCGTGTCGTGCGTCACGTGCACGCACTCGACCAGACGCGCCACGTGCGCCATGAAGGGGTTGTGGCACGGCGCCTCGAGGCCGAGGCGCGCAGCCAGCTTCTTCGCCTCCGGGTGCAGCAGCTCGTGGTTGTTGTTGAAGCGCGCGAGCGGGCCGACGGCGAAGGACGGGCGCGACAGGCGGCACCACTTCGAGGTGCCGCTCTCCACCACGTACTCGTTGGTCATCTCGCGGTACTGGTGCTCGGCGCGCTCCACACCGTCGCTCGAGACGAGCTGGCCGCCGATGAACGGGTACTCCTCCTCGCCCAAGAGCGACACGTACTCGGTCTCGCGCTCGAAGCCTGGCACCTCGAAGCCGGCGATGAGGTCGGCCGCGGCCGCCAGGTCGGGGAGCGTACGTTCCAGCTCGTCGCGCAGGGCCAGCAGGCGCGCGCGCGGCGGCAGCACCGCGACGCCGCCCACCTGCAGCGAGACCGGATGCGTGGTCCGTCCGGCCACCGCGTCGCACAGGCGGTTGCCCGCGCCCTTGAGCCGCAGCGCCAGGCGCACGGCCTCAGGCGCCTTCTCCACCAGGGGCAGCACGCTCGGCGCGCCGAGGAAGTCGGGCGCGGCCAGGAAGAAGAGGTGCAGGAAGTGGCTCTGCAGCGTTTCGCCGTGCTTGGCCAGCAGGCGCAGCTTCCTCGCCGCCGCGGGGATCTCCACGCCGAAGGCGCTCTCGGTGGCGCGCACGCTGGCCAGACAGTGCCCGATCGAGCAGATGCCGCAGATGCGCGCGCTCAGGATCCCGGCCGTGGTGTAGTGCTTGCCCTTGAGCATCACCTCGAAGAAGCGCGGTGTCTCGACGACGTCCCAGCGGGCGTCCACGACCCTGCCGTCGCGCACGCGCACGTGGATGTTGCCGTGTCCCTCGACGCGGGTCAGGTGGTGCACGTCGACGTTGAGGTCGATCTTCATGAGTGCTCCTCGAATCCGCCGAAGAAGCCCATGCGCTCGGCGATCTCGCGCTCGCTGTGGCCACGCTCCCTGGCGATGCTCTGGAACTCGTCGATGTTGGCCTCCGCCGCCTGGCCGCGACAGCCCCAGCAGCCCAACCCGCCGGCCGGGCAGGGCGCGTCGCAGCCGCCGCGCGTGATCGGCCCGAGGCAGAGCTGGCCCCTGTCGAACAGGCAGACGGTGAAGCGCTGTTTGCACTCGAGGCAGACCGGGTAGACCGGGAACTGGTACGGGACCTCGAACAGGAGGTGCTGCACGATCCGCTCCACCTCGGCCTTGGACACCGGGCAGCCCGGGATCTTGAGGTCGACCGGCACCACCTCGTGGATGGCCCGCGTCGGCAGCGTCTCCTTGGGATGGTCGCCGTACACCTCGCGGTTGGCCTCTTCCAGGTCGCAGGCGTTCTTCATGCGGTTGACGCCGCCGAAGCAGGCGCAGCTCCCCAGCGCGACCAGGACCTTGGCGCGCCGGCGGATCTCCCGCAGGCGCTCCACCTCGTCCGCGCGCGAGATCGCGCCGTCCACTAGGGCGACGTCGTACTCGCCGTTTCTGGCGGACGAGACCTCGCGGAAGTCGATCACGTCGATGGCCATGAGGAACGCAAGCAAGGTTTCTTCCTTGTTGGCGAGCTGCAGCTCGCAGCCCTCGCAGCCGGTGAACTCGAACACGGCGAAGCGCAGGCGTTTCGGCTCGATGCCGAGGTACTTCATGGTGCGCCCCTCAAATGGCTTCCTTGAGGTTCATCACGGACCAGTAGTCGAACACCGGGCCGTCGATGCAGGTGAACGTCGAGCCGACGTTGCAGCGACAGCACTTGCCCATGCCGCAGTGCATGCGGCGCTCGAGCGACACGAACATGCGCTGCATGGGAACGCCGAGGTCGCTGAGGCGCGCGCAGACGAACTTGAACATGATGGGCGGGCCGCAGACGATGGCGTAGGTCTCGCGCGGGTTGATCACCACGTGGTCGAGGAGCTTGGTGATCAGGCCGACCGGGCCCTTCCAGGACGGATCCGGCCGCTCCACGATCACCTCCATCTGGATGTCGTCGATGCGCCGCCACTCGTCGTACTGGTAATTGAACAGGAGCTGCTCCGGGCTGCCCGTGCCGTAGAAGATGTGCACGTTGCCGTAGTCGGAGCGGTTCT
>DYIW01000408.1 GCA_020723465.1 Phycisphaera mikurensis | reverse complement strand
GACTCTCGTACGGGGAGACCAGCCGGGTCACGGGGGAGTCGATCGGCAACGTCGGCTGGCTCCTGCATATTGGATTGAAGACCCTGCGCGGGCGGCTCCGGGGCGGGGCCGCCGGAGAGGCGGTGTCGAGATGAGCCATCCCATTCGATTCGATCGGGACGATCCGCGCCTGACGGCCTACGCGCTGGGCGAGCTGGCGCCGGAAGAGCGGGCGGCGGTCGAGGCGCTGCTGGAGCGCGACCCGGAGGCGCGGCGCTTCGTCGCGGAGCTGAAGAGCGCGGGTGAGGCGCTGGCGGCCGGTTTCGCGGCCGAGAAGGCGCCGGGGCTGACCGAGGCGCAACGGCGGCGGATCATGGCGCGGCGCGGCGTGAAGAGGTTCGGGATCGCCTGGCGGGTCGCGGCCGCGGCGGCGGTCGTGGCCGTCGTTGCGGGTGGAATCTGGATCACCCAGTTCTGGCGAGGCTCCTGGTACGTAGCTGGGCGAGTGGAAAGCGCCGAGTCTCTGACGGCTCACTACGATGAGCGGGAATTGGACCAAGTCGGCTACATCGCCGCAGATCCCTCGGCCGAGTCTCCCGTCCCGTCCACCGAGGCCTACGACGCGGTTCCCGAGAACGAGTTCCGCCTCGCGGAGCGGGAGCCGCTTTCCACCTTCTCCACCGACGTGGACACGGCCTCCTACTCCAACATGCGGCGCTTCCTGAGGGAGGGCCGGCTGCCGCCGCCGTCCTCGGTGCGGATCGAGGAGTTCGTCAACTACTTCCGCTATGACGACCAAGCCCCGGAGGGGGACCAGCCGTTCTCGGTGTCGACCGAGTCGGCGGCCTGCCCGTGGCGGCCCGAGCACCTGCTGGTGCGCGTGGCGTTGAAGGGCCGCGAGATCGACATGTCGCAGCGGAAGCCGGCGAACCTGGTGTTCCTGGTCGACGTGTCCGGCTCGATGGACATGCCGGACAAGCTGCCGCTGCTCGTGCGCTCGATGCGGCTCCTGGTCGAGCAGCTCGACGAGAAGGACCGCGTCTCCGTCGTCGTCTACGCCGGCGCCTCGGGACTGGTGCTGCCGCCGACGTCGGGCGCGGACCGCTGGATCATCCTGGCGGCCCTGGACGGCCTCCAGGCCGGCGGGTCGACCAACGGCGGCGCCGGCATCGAGCTGGCCTATCGTCTGGCGCAGGAGAGCTTCATCGCGGGCGGGCTGAACCGCGTGATCCTGGCCACGGACGGCGACTTCAATGTCGGCGTCACCGACCAGGGCTCGCTGGTCGACCTGATCGAGGAGAAGCGCGAGTCCGGCGTGTTCCTGACCGTCCTCGGCTACGGCACCGGCAACCTCAAGGACTCGACCATGGAGAAGCTCGCGGACCACGGGAACGGCCAGTACGCCTACATCGATTCCCTGGCGGAGGCGCGGCGGGTCCTGGTGGAGCAGATGGGGGGGACGCTCATGCCGATCGCGAAGGACGTCAAGATCCAGGTGGAGTTCAATCCCCGGGAGGTCGAGGCCTGGCGGCTGATCGGCTACGAGAACCGTTTGCTGGCCCACCAGGACTTCAACGACGACACGAAGGACGCCGGCGAGATCGGCGCTGGCGGCAGCGTCACCGCCCTCTACGAAGTGGTGCCGAAGGGCGTGGCGTTCGACGTGCCGCCGACCGACGACCTGCGCTACAGCCAGCCCGCGCCGCTCTCGGGCAGTGCGTTCTGCGCGGAGCTGATGTTCGTCAAGGTGCGGCACAAGGATCCGGACGGCACCGAGAGCCGGCTCATCACCATGCCGGTCCCGAACGAGCGGCGGTCGTTCGGAGAGGCCTCTGCCGACTTCCGCTTTGCGGCCTCGGTGGCGGCATTCGCCGCGTTGCTGCGCCAGAGCCGCCACGTCGAGGGGATGACGATGCCGGCCGTGCTCGAGATGGCGGCGGGGGCGACCGGGGAGGATCCCGGCGGCTACCGTCGCGAGTTCCTCGAGCTGGTGAACGCGGCGATCGCGATCGGTTCGCCCGGCGAGTCGGCCCACTAGCCGAAGTTCCGCAGTTCAAGAAGTCGGATCGTTTGCCTGAGCGGCGCGGGTCGCGCGCGGCCCGAGGCGCGGCGGTCCGGTCGAATCCTCGGGCGCGGCCGGCGAGTCACACGCCCTTGACAGCCCCTTTCGCTACACTCGTGTGCCAACCAGGGATTGCGATGCTGACGACGGCGCCACGAGGAAGACCGCTCCGTCCAGCCCCGCTTCGACCGGCTCCATCGGAAGCGGAAGGGCGAGGGAGTGTCCTGTCTCCCGACCGGACCTGGGCGAGCGCTGTGTGCGAGGCGCCGGCCGGCGCGCCCGGCGAGCGGTCGCGACCCACGGGTTCAGCGCACGCCGCCATGCGCCTGCGCCACTTCAGCCCGCGCACCGAGGAGGCGTACCTCCAGTGGATGCGGCCCTACCACGAGTTCCTCGGCGGGTGCGATGCGGCGGGGCTCGGCGCCGAGCACGTCACGGCCTTCCTCGGCTCGCTGGCGACGCGCGAGCGCGAGTCGGCCTCGACCCAGAACCAGGCCCTCGCGGCGGTGCTGGCGCGCGAGGAAGTGCGGGCCGTGCTGGCGAAGATGGACGGCGCGCCGCGCCTGATGGCGATCCTCCTGTACGGGTCCGGCCTCCGGCTGCTCGAGTGGTGCCGGCTGCGGGTCAAGGACATGGACTTCGCGAGGAACCAGATCACGGTGCGGGCCGGCAAGGGCAACCGAGACCGAGCAACCGTGCTGCCGCGCGCGGTGAAGCCCGCCCTCGAGAGGGGGGCGGGCTGCGCGGAGCTGCCCGGTGGGCTGGGGAAGAAGCTCCCGAGCGCCAGCCGGCACCGCTTCCACGAAACCGTCCTCCAGCACGCGCTGCGGAGCGCGGTGCTGGCCGCCGGCATCCCCAAGCGCGCGACCTGCCACACCTTGCGCCACTCGTTTGGACAGCATCTACTCGAGGACGAGAGCGACATCCGCACCGTCCAGGAGCTGTTGGGCCACCGGGACGTGACCATGACCATGATCTACACCCACGTCCTCAACCGCGGCCCGGCCGACCGGCTGCTGGGAGGTTGATCCATGCTCGACTCGCGTGCGTCGCCGCCCCTGCTCGCCACCCTTCGGGTTGAAAGGCAGGGCCGTCCTCCCCCGGGCCGCGTCGCCATCCGAAGCTACCCCAGGTGCGGTCGCGGCCGGGACTTACCCCGTGCCCGGGCCCTTCCGCCGGCCGTCCTTAAGCGGCCCGCGCTGCGGCTACGGGCTCACAATCACGGATTGTCGAATTCGGGTAGGGCGGACTAAGCTCTGAAGATCGGGGGTATCTCATCGTGAGAATTGTCGATGCGCAGCGAGAGATTCGAACTCGATACGTGGGTGGATTCTACGGCCAACTCGTTTCGGGATTGATCTGGCTCCTGTCGGCCGGCCTAGCGGCGTGGAGCAGCCCGCGCGCGGCGATTATGACCCTTGTCGTGGGCGGCTTCTTCATCTTCGCTATCACCGAGTTGCTCCTCCGAATGGCAGGCGCGAGGGCGTCGTTGAGCGCGGCCAACTCACTGCGAGAGCTGGGCATGCAGGTGGCGTTCGCTCTGCCGTTCTCGATGCTCCTCCTCATTCCGGTGGCCATGTACCGTCTGACGTGGTTCTACCCCGGATTGATGATTCTTCTTGGGGCGCACTATCTGCCATTCGCGTTTCTGTACGGCATGCGGATGTTCTGGGTGCTCGCGGGTCTCCTGATCGGTGGTGGGGTCATTATCGCGATGAACTGGTCCGACACCTTCAGCGTGGGCGCGTGGTACACCGCAGTGACGCTACTTGCCTTCGCAGGTATCGGCCGGACGATCGCGCAGCGCGAATATCGGGCCGAAGCCGCCCAACAACCGGTTGCAGCGGACGGCGCTGCGCGCCGCCGCTGAACCGCATCGTTCGGCAGGCAGAGGCAACCAAGGCCGAGGACTCGGCCAGAGGACGAGGATGAACGGC
>DYIW01000407.1 GCA_020723465.1 Phycisphaera mikurensis | reverse complement strand
GGGCCGCGGCCGCGCGCTCTGGGCGCGCGGTGGATGCGCGAGGGTGAGGCACATCGCGGCGGCGCCGCAACCAAACTCGGCGGAATGCGTCCATCCGACTCACGCTGCTCCCCTCCCTGCCGCTGTCTGGCGCGCACCGCCGCAGTCGGGAGTCTGACGTCGGTAGTTCGTAGGGTCCTTCGGCCCGCTGCCGGCCTCCTCTTTGCCGCGCCGCCGAGGGACTGGCGTACCCGCCACCGCCCGACGCGATCCTCGTACCGTGCGAGGATCCTGGCGGTCAGTGGCACTCTTCGGTTGCGGGCGCAGCCCGCGCTAAGATGACCCTCAACGAGATTGTCGTCCAGGGCGCCCGCGAACACAACTTGAAGGGACTCGACCTCCGGGTCCCGCGGGGAACGCTCACCACGATCACCGGCGTGTCCGGGTCCGGCAAGTCGTCGCTCGCCTTCGACACCATCTTCCAGGAGGGCCAGCGCCGCTTCGTCGAGTCGCTGTCCGCCTACGCGCGCCAGTTCCTGGGGAACCTGGAGAAGCCGCGCGTGGACCGCGTGGACGGGCTCTCGCCCACGGTGTCCATCGACCAGCGCACGGCCAACCGCAACCCGCGCTCCACGGTCGGCACCATCACCGAGATCCACGACCACCTGCGCCTGCTCTACGCGCGCCTGGGCACGCCGCACTGCCAGAAGTGCGGCCGCGCGCTGGCGGCGCAGACGCGCGACCAGATCGCGGATCGCCTGCTCGCCCTGGGCGAGGGGAAGAGCGTGCAGGTGCTGGCGCCGATCGTGCGCGGCCGTAAGGGCGAGTACCGCAAGGAGCTGGAAGGCCTGCGCCTCAAGGGCTTCGTGCGGGCGCGCATCGACGGCCGCATCCAGAGGCTGGACGAGCCCATCGCGCTCGACCGCTACCGCAAGCACACCATCGAGCTGGTCATCGACCGATTGACCGCGGCGCGCGAGCGCCTGCCGCGCATCGCCGAGGCCCTGGACACCGCCCTCAAGATGGCCGGCGGCTGCGCCGCGGCCCTGGTCGGCGAGGAGCACGTCACCTTCTCCTCGCGCCTCGCCTGCCCGGACTGCGAGCTGGACTTCCCGGAGCTGGAGCCGCGCCTCTTCTCCTTCAACTCGCCCTACGGCGCCTGCGCGCGCTGCTCCGGCCTGGGCACCGTCCGGCATTTCGACCCCGGCCTGATCGTGCCGAACCCGGAGCTGTCGATCAGCGAGGGCGCGATCTGCACCATGACGCGCACCGGCTACCTGGCGTACCTGCGCCTCGGGCCGCAGTCGCTCAAGGAGGTCGCCCGCGCCTACGGCTTCTCGCTCGATCAGCCCTGGAAGACGCTGACCGAGGAGCAGCAGAACGTGCTGCTGCATGGCTCCGGCAGCCGCCGGCTGCATCTCAAGTGGGAGCACACGGACCAGGAGACCGGCCGCGTGGTGCGCGGCGAGGACCTGCGCCCGCTGCGCGGCCTCATCCCGGCCATGGCCGCCTACTACCACGTCACGCGCGCGGCGCATCTCGAGCGCTTCATGGCGCAGACGCCCTGTCCCGAGTGCGGCGGCACGCGCCTGGGCCCGGCCGCGCGCGCGGTCACTTTCCGCGAGCAGGGCATCTGCGCGCTCGCCGGGCTCACGGTCGAGGAGCTCGCCGAGTGGTTCGCGCGCCTCGAGCTCGGCGCCGCCGAGGAGCCGATCGGCCGCGAGGTGGTGCGCGAGATCCGCGCGCGCCTCGGCTTCCTGGTGGACGTCGGCCTGGGCTACCTGCCGCTCGAGCGCGCGGCCAGCACCCTCTCCGGCGGCGAGGCGCAGCGCGTGCGCCTGGCGGCGCAGGTGGGCGCCCAGCTCCAGGGCGTGCTCTACGTGCTGGACGAGCCGTCCATCGGCCTGCATCAGCGCGACAACCACCGCCTGCTGGACACCTTGAAGCGCCTGCGCGACCGCGGCAACACCGTGCTGGTGGTCGAGCACGACCGTGACACCATGCTGGCCGCGGACTTTCTGGTGGACGTGGGCCCGGGCGCGGGCGCGCGCGGCGGCGAGATCGTGGCCAGCGGCCTGCCCGCGCAGGTCTTCGCCCACGAGACCTCGCTCACCGCCGCCTACCTGCGCGGCGAGCGCCGGATCGAGATGCCGGCGCGGCGGCGCAAGGGTCACGGCTCGGCGCTGGTCATCCGCGGCGCGCGCCAGCACAACCTCAAGAACATCGACGTCACCATCCCGCTCGGCTGCTGCGTCGCGGTCACGGGCGTGTCCGGCTCGGGCAAGTCCACGCTCATCGACCTGGTGCTGAAGCGCGCGCTGGCGCGCGCGCTCCACGGCGCGCGCGACCCGGTGGGGGAGCACGACGCCATCGAGGGTCTCGAGCACGTGGACAAGGTCGTGGAGATCGACCAGTCCCCGATCGGGCGCACGCCGCGCTCCAACCCCGCGACCTACAGCGGCGCCTTCACCCACGTGCGCGAGCTGTTCGCGCTGCTGCCGGAGGCGCGCGCGCGCGGCTACGCGCGCGGCCGCTTCTCCTTCAACGTGGACGGCGGGCGCTGCCCCGAGTGCGCAGGCGCGGGCGCGCAGCTCGTGGAGATGCAGTTCCTGGCCGACATCGAGGTGCCGTGCCCGGAGTGCAACGGGCGGCGCTTCAACGCCGAGACGCTGGAGATCCGCTTCAAGGACAAGAGCATCAGCGACGTACTCGACCTGACGGTGGAGGAGGCGGCGCGCTTCTTCGCCGCGCACCCCAAGCTGAGCCGCGTCCTGGGGACGCTCGAGGACGTCGGGCTGGGCTACGTGCGCCTGGGCCAGACCGCGACCACGCTCTCGGGAGGCGAGGCGCAGCGCCTGAAGCTGGCGCGCGAGCTGGCGCGCCCTGGCACCGGGCGCACCCTCTACCTGCTGGACGAGCCGACCACCGGCCTGCACTTCGCCGACATCGAGCGCCTGCTCTCCGCCCTGCAGGCCCTGGTGGACTGCGGCAACACCGTGGTGGTGATCGAGCACAACCTGGACGTGGTGAAGGTGGCCGACTGGATCATCGACCTCGGCCCGGAGGGCGGCGGCGGCGGCGGCGAGGTGGTGTTCGCCGGCACGCCGGCGCAGGCCATGCGCTCGCGCCGCTCCTGGACCGGCCGCCTGCTCAAGGAGTACCTGCGGCCGGCGCGGCCGAATCCGAGCCCGGTGGTGCGCGAGGCGGCCAGCGAAGACGGCCGCGCCATCCGCGTGCGCGGCGCGCGGAAGAACAACCTGCGGGGCCTGAACGCCGACATCCCGCACAACGCCCTCACCGTGGTCACGGGGGTGTCCGGCTCGGGCAAGACCTCGCTCGCCTTCGACACGGTGTTCGCCGAGGCGCAGCGCCGCTTCGTCGAGTCCATGTCCACCTACGCGCGCCGCTTCCTCAAGCGCCTGGACCGCGCGCCGGTGGAGCGCCTCGACGGGCTGGCCCCGGCCATCGCCATCGACCGCCGCGCCGCCTCGCGGAACCCGCGCTCCACGGTCGCAACCTCGACCGAGATCCACGACTACCTGCGCCTGCTGTTCGCGCGCGCCGGCACGCCGCACTGCCCGGACTGCGGCCAGGAGCTCCGCGCCGCCACGCCGGGCGCGGCCGCGCGCGCGGCCCTCGAGCGCCTGCCGGGAAAGCGCCTGCGCGTGCTCGCGCCGCTCGTGCGCGCCGACTTCCAGGAGCAGGCGGCGCTCGCTCCTCCCTCCAGCCTGGCCGACCTCGCGCCGGACCTGCTGAAGCAGGGCTTCGTGCGCGTCGACCTGGACGGCGTGGAGCAGCGCCTGGACGGGCCGCTGCCCGCCGCGGCCGGCTCCATCGAGCTGGTGATCGACCGCGTGACCGCACGTCCGGCGGCCGCGGGCCGCCTGGCCGAGGCCATCGCCCAGGCCTTCGCGCGCGGCCACGGCGTGGCGGTGCTGCGCGACGAGGACGGCGCGGAGCGCGTCCTCACGCGCGAGCCCGCCTGCCCGCGCCACGGCTGGCTCCTCAGCGA
>DYIW01000406.1 GCA_020723465.1 Phycisphaera mikurensis | reverse complement strand
GAATAAGCAGACGCCCTTGGGTCCGTTACGTAACCATCAAGGGTTCCGATGACCTCTCCGTGCCTTTCGCCACCTTCGCTGGGGTATTATGTTGACTTCTATGAGAAGGTCATCCTCGTCAAGAAAGACTTGGTTTTTCTACAGTTGCGCCAAGGCGCCGGGCGATTCCGGTTCAGCGCCGCCGCCGTCCGCGGCGGTCGTTCCAGAGAAGGTCCCCGGGCTTTCGGCGCGCTCGAGGAGGACGTGAAGAAAAAACCAGAGCGCGGCGGCCAGCACGATCACCGCGCCCGCGGCGAACAGCATAAATAGCTTCTGCCCAAGCGTAACCATGAAATGACTTCCTTGACGAGAGAGGACTTCTTGGGTGCCCATGAGTCCTGGAGGAGAAGAAATACGGACTCCGGCGGACCGTATCATTCCCTCTTCCGGCTGTTTTAAGGTATGGAGGGGCGGGTGTCGAAAGCTGGCGAATAATGGAAAGCCATAGGAATGGCCTCTCGTAACCTTGGCCGGGCCCTTTCCGCTGAAATTGGCTCCGGATACAATCCGCCAAAGGCCGACCGAAAAACGAAACCAGCGGAGAAACGTCGCATGAAGAGAGTAAGGATCACTCGCAGGAACTTCCTGAAGGGCGCGGCCGCCTGCGCCGCCTGCGCCGCGTTTCTGCCGGCCGCGCTTCGGCGCGCGCGCGCGGCGGCCGTGCCCGCGGGCGGCGAGCGCGCCCTGGTGCTGCTCGAGCTCTGCGGCGGCAACGACGGCCTGAACACGGTCGTGCCGTACGCGGAGGACGCATACCATCGGGCGCGGGGAGCGCTCGCGATCCCGGCTTGCGCGGTGCTCGCGCTCGACGACCGCACCGGACTGCACCCGGAGCTGCAGCGCTTGAAGCGGCTCTACGAACGGGGCCTGGTGGCCATCGTCGAGGGCGTGGGCTTTCCGGGGCACGAACGATCGCACGTGCTCTCGGCCGCGGCCTGGCACGCCGCGCGACCGGCAGGCGGCGCCCCGACCGGCTGGATCGGCCGCTTCCTGGACGGCCTCGAACAAGACGGCCGCGGCCCGCAGGCCGTCGCCATGCAAGGATCACGCGTGCCCCTCGTGCTCGCGGGGAAAACGCCGCGCGCCGCGAACCTCGGCCTCGACCCTGGCGCGCGGCCGGCGGAGTGCCTGGCGAGGGCCGCGGCCCTCCTGGCCGGCTCGCCCGAGCTTCGCGCCGTGCACGCCAGCATGGCCGGCTTCGACACGCACTCGCACCAGGCGCGGCGCCACGCGCTGCTTCTGCACGAGCTGGACGCAGCGCTCGGCGTGTTCTTCGCCGCGCTCGAGGCGCGCGGCCTGCTCGAGCGCGTGCTCCTCCTCGTCACCTCCGAGTTCGGGCGGAGCCTGCCCGTGAACGCCAGCGGCGGCACCGAGCACGGCGCGGCCAACCCCGTGCTCGTGCTGGGCGCGGCCGTGGCCGGAGGCCTCTACGGCGCGCGGCCGCACCTCGCCGCTGCGGCCGAGGACGGCGCTCTAAGCGTCACCACCGACTTCCGCAGGGTCTACGCCACGCTCCTCGAGCGGTGGCTCAGCGCGCCCGCCGCGCCGATCCTCGATGACGGCGGCGGCTCCTTCCCTCTCCTCGGCTTCTTGCCGTAGCAATTGACAGGGGCGGCGCGGCCGGCGAGAGTGGAGCGCGGCAGCAGGCCCGCTGGAGCATGCACATGGCGATCGACCCGGAGCTTCTCGACATCCTCGCCTGCCCGGAGTCGAAGGCCCCGCTCATCTACTTCGAGGCCGAGGGCTTCTTCTTCTGCCCGACCTCGCGCCTGAAGTTCCCCATCGTGGACGGGATCCCGTACATGCTGGTGGAGGAGGCGGAGCGGCTCGACGAGCGGGCGGCGGAAGATCTCGTGGAAGAGGCGCGCCGCCGCGGCCTGCCGAACGCGCCGCCGAAGGGCTGAGAGCGCGCTGCGCCAGGCTAGATCAGTTCCGTACGTCCCGGCATGGCCACTTCGGTGACGGGCAGCTCCTTCAGCTCGTAGTGGGGCGGCGTGAGGTCGAGGCGCGACGCGAGCGCCTGCTCCCAGGTGACTTCCTTGCCGGTGTAGGCCGACATGCGGCCCATGATGGCGGTGAGCGTGCTGTCGGCGATGGTCTTGCCCTCGTTCAGGGGCGTGCCGGCGCGGATCGAGGCGATCAGGTCCACGTGTTCCTGGGTGTAGGGATTGGGAGACTGCCCCTCGTAGCGCCACGGGCTCTCGCCGGAGATCGACCCTGAGGGGTCGGAGCGGCCGCGCGTGCCCACGAGGTTCTCCGAGACGTTGCCGGCGCAATTGTCGATCTGGCGGCAGGTGGAGGTGATCCACACCCCGCCCGGATACTCGAACTCGATGGCGAAGTGATCGAAGATGTGGCCGTACTCGGGACCGGTGCGCACCTGGCGGCCGCCCATGCCCACGGCCCGGAGCGGCGTGGCGCGAAGCGCCCAGTTCATGACGTCGATGTTGTGGACGTGCTGCTCCACGATGTGGTCGCCCGAAGCCCAAGTGAAGTACAGCCAGTTGCGGAGCTGCCACTCCATGTCGGACCACTCCGGCTGGCGCTGCACCACCCACAGCCCACCTTGGTTCCAGTGGCAGTCGCCGCCCACGATCTCGCCGATGGCGCCGTCGTGGATGCGCTTCATGGCCTCGAGATAGGAGGCCTCGTGGCGGCGCTGCGTGCCGGCCACGATGGCCAGGCCCTTCTCCGCCGCCATCTGCGAGGAGGCGATCACCGAGCGCACGCCGGCCGGATCGACCGCCACGGGCTTCTCCATGAACACGTGCTTGCCGGCTTCGATCGCCGCTCGGAGGTGCTGCGGCCGGAAGTGGGGCGGCGTGGTGAGTATCACCAGGTCGACGTCGCAGGCCAGGACCTTCTGGAAGGCGTCGAAGCCGGTGAAGCAACGCTCGTCCGGCGCCTGCAGGGCTTCGCCCAGGAACTCCAGGTTCTGGCGCGCGGCCTGCACGCGCTCGGCGAACACGTCTCCCAGGGCGTGGATCTCGATCCCCTGCGCGGCCTCGGCACAGTTCGCGGCCGCGCCCGTGCCGCGGCTGCCGCAGCCGATCAGGCCGACGCGGATGCGGTCGCTGCCCTGTGCATGCGCCAGGCCGCGGGTGGCGATGAGCGTGGCGGCGGCGGCCGAGGTCTTCAGGAAGGCGCGGCGCGAGCCGCGAGCGGATTCTCGACGCATGGTTGGCTCCTCGTGGGGAAGCCACTATTCAACGGACGGGGCGCGCGCAAGTCCACGAAGAAGGGGCAAGGCGCCGGCTCCCGTGCCGCTCAGCGCCAGGCCGGCCAGCGCTCGTCCGCCGCCGCCCGGGCCAGCATGGCCTGGGCGAAGCGGTGCTCGGCGAAGCGGAAGATGCCGGAGGCGACGCAGTCGCGCAGGAGCGCCAGACCGGCCGCGCGTTCGCCGCGCGCCAGGCTGCGCAGGGCGGCGAGGAAGACGAACTCGCAGCGCAGGCCCGGGAGGTCGCGCGCGCTCTCGAGCATGGCGGCGGCGTCCCTGCGGCCAAGGAAGAAGTCCAGCGGTGGGGCGGCGGCGCCGCGGTCCGCGTTCTCCGAGACTACGTCGCCCGGGTCTCCTTGCGCGAGGCCGCGCAGGGCCGTCTGCACCGCCTCCGCGCCGCCCAGCAGCTCCATCACGGAGCAGGACAAGAACAACGCCGTGGTGTTCCTGCTCTGCGCGTCGATCGCCTCCTGGCAGGCGGCGCGCGCTTCCTCCAGGCGGCCGAGCTCGGCGAGCAGCAGGGCGCGCTCCAGCAGCAGCGGGTAGAAGGTCGGCTCTTCCGCGCGCAGCGGCTCGATCTCCGCCAGCGCGGCCGCGTGCTCGCCCAGCGCGTAGAGCGCCATCGAGTGCTTGTGCACGAGCGACGGGTCGGGCCTGCTGTTCACCGCGGCATCGACGGCGATGGCCTGGGCGAACGCGTCCCGGGCGGCGGCGAAGTCGCCGGCGCAGCGGTGGTAC
>DYIW01000405.1 GCA_020723465.1 Phycisphaera mikurensis | reverse complement strand
TGGACCTCGCGCGGCGCCTGGTCAGCGCCGACCGGTATGACCTCGCCACGCTCTGCCAGGTCCTGGGCCTTCAGGCGCGCCCGCGCCACCGCGCAGAGGACGACGTCGAGGCGGCGGCCGCGCTCCTGCTTGCCCTCGAGCCGGCGCTGCGCCAGCAGAGCGTGAAGCGCGCGGCGCTGGTCGCCAAACACGGCCGGCGGTTCCTGCCGGTCGCGCGTTCCCTCGAGGAGTGGCGCTCCGCCGCGCGCGCGACGCGTCCGGCGCCCTTTTTCGAGCGCGTGCTCGAGGAATCCGGCCTGCGCGCCTTCTATCGTTCCGAGCCCGTGCGCCTGGCGCACCTCGCGGAGCTGGTCGATCTCTTCCGCCGGCGCGACTCCTCGGCGCAGCACTCCTGGACCGCCCTGCAGGAGTTGACCCAGTACGCGGCCCTCGCGCGCAACGTCGACC
The DNA here is from genome assembly GCA_020723465.1 of Phycisphaera mikurensis. Lineage (GTDB taxonomy): Bacteria > Planctomycetota > B15-G4 > B15-G4 > JADJEK01 > JACQZJ01. The sequence continues at coordinate 3,551 of DYIW01000405.1, read as the reverse complement.
ACCTGCACGAGGACGATCCGCGCATTCCGGTGGTGACGGTGCATCAGGCCAAGGGGCTGGAGTTCGACACCGTCTTCGTCGCCGGTCTGTGCGAAGGCGAGTTCCCCAGCTTCCTGGCGCAGCGCGAAGGGCGCCTGGAGGAGGAGCGCCGGCTGTTCTACGTGGCCCTGACGCGCGCCCGCTCCCGCCTGTTCCTCTCCGGGCACGAAGTGAACGATCAGGGCCGCAGGCGCGGAATCAGCCCCTTCCTGGCGGTTTGACGCGTTTTTCGACGCCGCTGCTGGCGCGGCGCGGTCGTGCCAGGAAGACGCGACGGGGGCCCGTGCATGAGCGCGCGGGCCCCCGCCGGCGTGGTGTTTCGAGCGCGAGGACTAGAGATCCTGCGGGCGCATCGTCTTGCGGCCGTTCGCCAGAGTGCGCGACGCCGCACGATCGACGATCTCGTGGACCCTCTCGCTGATCGCCTCGAGCAGGTCGCCCGAAGCCATCAGCTCCTTGCCGCGGACCAGCTCCTTGACCTTGCTCCCGACCACGAGCATGTCACGCTTGCCCTTCTTCGCCTTTTTCTTGGCCGCCATCTCAGCCCTCCAGTGTGTGTGATAGGGACGTCTGAACCAGTGGATGCATGAGCGGGAAAGTAACTCCGCCGTACCGACGTGGCAAGTGCGTTTTGGCGGATTCTCGCATTCTGCTGGTGAGAATCGGCAAGCCGCGCGGCGCATCGGCTATCCTCCCCGCGTTTCCATCTGTGCGCGCCGCGCTCCGGCGCCAAGGAGCTGGCATGCCGTACGCCTTGTGCATCGCGACCCGGCCCGAGTACGCGGTCGGCTGGTTCGCGCTCAGCCTGATCAACGCCGGTTTGGCGCAGAGCAAGAACCGCAGCGGTTTCCGCTGGTGGCTGGCTTCCGTGTTTGTGGGCCCGCTCGCCACCTTCCTGCTGGTGGCCTTCTGCGAGCGGATCGCCGAGCCCGGGAAGCCGGATCGGGACGCATGAGGCGCCTGGCCGCGCTGCTCCTGGCGCTCGTGCCCTGCGCCTGCGCCCGGCCGGGCGGCGAGGTGATTCTCCTGGCGGCGGCGAGCCTGGAGCCGTATCTCGGCCCGCTCCTGGCGGAGCACCGCGGCGTGCGCGTGGCCTACGGCGCTTCCGGCGCTCTCGCGCGCCAAATGGAGCAGGGCGTGCCCGCGGAGATCGTGATCCTTGCCGACCCGCAAGACGGCGAGCGCCTGAGCCGGCAGGGGCTGCTCGAAGAGGGCTCGCTGGCCCCGTTCCTGCGGAACCGGCTCGTTCTGATCTCGGCCCGGCCGGAGCTACGCGAGAGGCGCCTGGCGCTGGAGGACCTGCCGGCGGCGCCGCTCCGGCGCATCGCCGTGGGCGATCCGGACCTCGCCCCGGTCGGCCGCTACGCGCGTGAGGCGCTCGCGGCCAGGGGGATCCTCGAGGCGCTCGGGCCGCGCCTGGTGCCGGTGCAGAACGCTCCCGCCGTGTGGTCGGCCGTGAGCGCGCTCGCCTGCGACGCGGGTTTCCTCTTCCCCACGGACATCGTCGCGCCGGAACGGGTCGGGATCCTGTGCGAGGTCGATCCGTCGCTGCACCGGCCCATCGTCTACGTCATCGGCCTGCGCCGGGGGGCTTCATCACCCGCGCGCGCTCTCTACGAGGAGATCTGCTCTCCGGCGGTCCGCGCCAAGCTGGTCGCCGCCGGCTTCCTGCCTCCGGGCGGCGAGTGAGGAAGGAGCGATGCCCGGCCGCGAGGAATGCGAGGTCGCGCTCTTGACCCTCCGGGTCGCCGTCTGCGCGGTCGCCTGGGTCTTCCCGCTGGCGCTCTGCTGCGGCTGGCTGCTGGCGCGCCGGCGCTTTCCGCTGCGTTCCCTGGTCGAGACCGTGCTGCTCCTGCCGCTGGTGCTGCCGCCCTCGGCGCTCGGCTTCCTGCTGCTGTGGCTCTTGAGCGAGCAAAGCTGCTGCGGCCGCGCTCTGCGCGCTTGCGGCCTCGATCCGCTCTTTACCTGGCAGGCCGCGGCGCTCGCTTCCGGCGTCATCGCCTTCCCGCTGATGCTGCGCTTCTGCCAGGCCGGCTTCCAGTCGGTCGATCGGCGCCTCGAGTCCATGGCGCGCACGCTCGGCGCCTCGCCCCCCCGCGTCTTCGTCGCGGTCACCCTGCCGCTGGCCCGGCGCGGGCTTCTGGCCGCCCTGGTGATCGGGTTCGCGCGCGCCATCAGCGAGTTCGGCGCCACCCTCATCGTCGCCGGCAACATCCCGGGGCGGACCCGGACCCTGCCGCTCGCCATCTACTCGTCGCTGCTCACCGGGGAGGACGCGCTGGCGCTGCGCTTCGCCGCCCTGTCGCTGGCGCTCGCCCTGCTGGCCCTGATCCTCCTGCGGCGCCTCGAGCCCGCGGCGGAGGGCGAGCGATGATCCGCGTGGCGGCGCGCCACTCCTTCGGCGCCTTCCAGCTCGAGGTCGACTTCCGCTCGGACGAGCCGGTGCTGGCGCTGTTCGGGCCGAGCGGGGCCGGGAAGAGCACGGTGCTGCGCATCGTGGCCGGCCTCCTGCGGGCCGACGCGGCCGAGGTCGAGGTCGCCGGCCGCACGCTGGCCTCGAGCGCGACCCGGCTCTTCTTGCCGCCGGAGCGCCGCGCCGTCGGCTACGTCGCCCAGGAGCCGCTCCTCTTTCCGCATTTGAACGTGGCCAAGAACCTTGCCTTCGGCGCGCGCCGCCGGCGCGCGAACGGCGCGCCCGTCTCGCGCGCCAAGGTGCTGCAGGTGCTGGAGCTGGAGCCGCTGCTCGAGCGCTTTGTGCGGAACCTCTCGGGCGGCGAGGCGCGGCGCGTGGCGCTCGGGCGCGCGCTGCTCTCCGGCCCGCGCCTGCTGCTGCTCGACGAGCCGCTCGCCGCCCTGGACGCCGCTTTGCGCCTGCGCATCGTGCCCATGCTGCGGCGCGTGTTCCGGGAGCTCGAGGTTCCCGCCCTGCTCGTCAGCCACAGCCGCGCCGAGGTGCTGCAGCTCGCGCGCGGCGTCGTCGTTCTCGACCGCGGCCGTCAGGTGCGCTGCGGCGCGGCGGGCGAGGTGCTGAACGAGGCGGAGGTGCTTTCGCTCGGCGGCGACGCCGGAATCGAGAACCTGATCGAGGGGACGGTCCTGTCGAGCGACGCGGCCGGCGGCGTGACCACGCTCGAGCTGGCGCGCGGCGAGCGGCTGGCCATCCCGCTGGTCGAGGCGCGGGCGGGCGAGCTCCTCTGCGTGACCGTGCGCGCCGAGGACATAATCGTCGCCACGCGCCGCCCCGAGCACCTGTCGGTGCGCTCGCAGCTCTCTGGCACGGTGACCGCCTGCCGCGCGGCGCGCGGCGGCTGCTTCGTCGAGGTGGACGCGGGAGTGCGGCTCGTGGCGCTCGTTACTCCGGCCGCGGCCGTCGAGCTTGGCCTGGCGCCCGGCGTGGAGGTGTACCTGCTGGTCAAGGCGCACGCGGTGCGGCGCGTGGGCTGAGAGCCTGAGCAGGGATCTACCGGTAGCCGCGCCGGGTCGAGGAGCGAGCAGGGCAAGGCGCGAGGAGG
>DYIW01000404.1 GCA_020723465.1 Phycisphaera mikurensis | reverse complement strand
GCCTGCTTCCATGTCAACTCTTTCGGCATGCATCTCTCCTACTGGACGGCCGAACTTGCATTCGACAATCCGTGATCCCAAGCCCGCAGCCGCAGGGGGGGCCGTCCAAGGCCTACCTGTGACAGGGCCGGGATACGCGGTATGTCCCGGCCGCCACCGCACATGAGGCGACATCGGAAGGCGACGCCGTCCGGGGAAAGGTGGCCCTGCCTTTGCACCCGAAAGGTGGCGAACCGAGGCCGGGACGCGCGGGAGTCGAGCATAGATCAACTTCCGAGCAGCCGGTCGGCCGGGCTCACGACGCCGGCCGGGCCGCGGTTGAGGACGTGGGTGTAGATCATGGTCGTGGTCAGGTCCTTGTGGCCCAGCAGCTCCTGGACGGTACGGATGTCGCTGCCGTCCTCGAGGAGATGCGTGGCGAAGGAGTGGCGCAAGGTGTGACAGGTGGCGCGTTTGGGGATGCCGGCGGCCAGCACCGCGCTCCGCAGCGCGTGCTGGAGAACGGTCTCGTGCAGGTGGTGGCGCCGGCGCTCGCCGGTCAGCCGGTCCACGTAGATGCGCGTGGCCGGGAAGACCCACTGCCACGGCCATTCCTGGCTGGCGCTCAGGAGCTTCCGCGCCAACCCGTCGGGCAGCTCCACGTAGCCCGCCCCCCTCTCGAGGTCCTGCTGATGCTGCAGGCGCGCGCCCTCCAGGTGGCTCGCGAGGGCGAGCTTCATGGCGCGCGGCAGCATGGTCGCTCGGTCTCGGTTGCCCTTACCGGCCCGCACGGTGATCTGGTTCCTCGCGAAGTCTACGTCCTTGACGCGGAGCCGGCAGCACTCGAGCAGCCGGAGGCCGCACCCGTACAGGAGGGTCGCCATCAGGCGGGGCACGCCGTCCATCTTCGCCAGCACGGCCCGCACTTCCTCGCGCGTGAGAACCACTGGCAGCCGCACCGCGGTCTTCGCGCGCACCACGTCGTCGAGCCACGGCAGGTCCAGACCGAGCACCTCGCGGTACAAGAAGAGCAGCGCCGCGAGGGCCTGGTTCTGGGTCGAGGCCGAAACGCGCTCGCGCGTCGCCAGCGCGCTGAGGAAGGCGGTGACGTGCTCGACGCCGAGCCCGGCCGGATCGCCCCCGCCGTGGAACTCGTGGTAGCGCCGCATCCACTGGAGGTACGCCTCCTCGGTGCGCGCGCTCAGGTGCCGGAGGCGCATCGCCTCGCGGGCACGCTCGCCAAGAGGCCGCGGCCGGCCCGACGCACTGGCGGCGGGCGCTGCACCCGTGGGTCGCGACCGCTCGCCGGGCGCGCCGGCCGGCGCCTCGCACACCGCGCTCGCCGAGGTCCGGTCGGGAAACACAACATCCCCTCGCCCTTGCGCTTCCCTTGGAGCCGGTTGAAGCAGGGCTGGACGGAACCGTCTTCCGCGAGGCGCCGCCGTCAGCATCGTCATCCCTCCTTTACCCGAGCGTAGCGAGACGGATCGGAAAGAGCAACGCCGGCGACTCCGCCCGCCGCTCGGTCCGGTCCGGCCTCTCGCGGCCGCTTCCGGCCGCAAGCGGAACCGCATCGCTCCCGCCTGGGGCCGCGGGCCGCCGCCCGTGGAAGGACGTGCCGTTCGGCCCCTGGTCACGGCCTGCGATGGAACGATCCCGGCCGTTCCGGCTGACGTGCGTTCCGCCAGCGGTGCCGGCCGCAGGCTGCGGCGCCCGACCGCGCCCGTGACGGAGCCGCCTTCCGCCACGGCCGGCGCTACCCCGCACGCCGCGGACTTCCCGCTGGTCGAGCGCCTGCGTCGGATCCGCCCGGGCGAGGAGGACCTGCTGCACACGCGCTCGGTCCTCGGCAGGGACGGCCCGCACGCCATCGACGCCGACACCCACTCCGACTTCCACGACTACCTGAAGAACCTCGAGTCCTCGAGCGACTTCTTCGAGGACCTGGACGCGAAAGACCGAAGCGGCGGGCGGGCCGGCGCTGCCGTCCAGCGGCTGGCGCTGTGCGGCGTTGCCGGGGCAGGCCACCGACGTCGAGATTGAGGAGGGACGTGCCGGCGCGGACCTTCGGCGCAGGCGCCACTCCTCATGCCTTCCCCGCCCCGACGCAGGCAACGTCAGCACCGGCTCTCGGTGCGTGCTACTCGGGCTGATCGGGTAGCTCTGCGCCATGCCAGACCGCGACGATCCACACGGTCTTGTCGACGAGACGATAGAAGAACCGGTATGGCGCAACGATGACCTCACGATGCGGGAGGTCCGGGAACTCCGGCACTGGTCTGCCCGACGCGGGGAAGCGAACCAGGCGCCGAAGCGCGGTCTCCGCGGCCTTGCGGAACTTGCGGGCAGCGGGCGGGTGGTCTCGCTGAATGACCGCGAGCGCCGACAGGAACTGGTCGCGCGCCGATGGAGTGAACCGGATCTTCACTTGGGATCGGACGCCAGCAGTCGATCAGCGTCGGCAAGCACGTCTTCGAGGTCGTGGCTGGTGCCCGCCGCGATCTCCTTGTCGCCGCGCGCCAAGGCATGGAGAAGCTGCCGCTCGTACTCGGCTCGTTGGAATGCATCGATGCCGAGGAGAACCGCGGAGGCGCGCCCGCGCTGGGTGATGAACACGGGATCCGCAGACTTGCGGACGCGCTTGAGAACCGCGGCGGCATCCTGCCGCAGGTCCGAGACTGGAATGATCGCCGGCACTCGCGCCATGTTGCACCTCCTGACGTACGTCCTATTGTACGGTCTGAAGGATGCTTGGACGAGGTGTTTTTGGAAATCGAACCGACCAGGACGTTCAGTTGCTGCTCGTGGCAGCGCCGCATCCACTGGAGATGCGCCTCGTCGGCCCGCAGGCCGCCGCCCGTGGAAGGACGTGCCGTTCGGCTCCTGGTCACGGCCCGCGGTGGAACGACCCCGGCCGTTCCGGCGGACGGTCGTTCCGCCAGGAGTGGCGGCCGCTGGCCGCGGCACGCGACCGCGCCCGTGACGGAACCGCCTCCCGCCACGGCCGGCGCCAGCGCGCGCCAAGGGCTGGCCGCTGAAGCCGTTTGCTACGCAGGGACGCGCGACACGGAGACGCCGGCAGGGCCGGGGCAGGCTGGGCGAGGAGGACCTGCTGCGCAAGCAGTCATTCCTCGGCAAGCGCGGCCTCCTCATCCGCCACAACCTGATCGCGCTCGAGGAGATGGTCAACGACAAGGAGCTGACCGCCGAGGTCTACATGCCCAACTGGGTGGTGAACCGCATCCTCGGCGAGGACGGCCCGCGCGCCATCGACGCCGACACCCGCCTCGACTTCCACGACTACCTGAAGAACCTCGAGTCCTCGAGCGACTTCTTCGAGGACCTGGACGCGAGGGAGTGAGGGGGAGGGCGACGCCGTCGAACTGCACGCTGCGCACCGGGGTGCGAAGCTCCTCGGCCACAGCACGGCGCGCACGGCTCGTCCACCCTCTCCGGCGACCCCTGCCTTCGGCCCACCCAGGCCAACCTCCGCGCAACGGCCCCGCTCTTCCGCTGCTCACCCGCGCCGCGCCGGGGGTGCACTCGCGCGGCAGCCGAATCCCGGCGGCTACAGCATCTTTCGGGCTCTCACGTCGTTCGGCTCAGGCGGTCGACGCGAAGGCAGTCCGGTGAAACGTCCCCGCCCCTTTCGATAGGAACGCCGTCGTCGACGTTCGGTCCTGGGAGAACAATCCCATACATGATCTGGCGATCCGATGGTGTCACGTGCCAAAGCCGCTTCACCTCCCAATGCGGCGGAATCTCCCCCAGCCACTCCACGCCGGAGTCCTTGTGCGCCGGGTACGGCTTGAACCGCCGCAGCGCGCTCATCGCCACGGCCCTCCGGGCGGCCAGTTGGCGGCAAGCGGTTCATTCCTCGCCGCGGCCGCGAGCGCCGGCCCAAGAAACCGGCGCAGCGCCCCGGCCAGCTCGTTCGCGTCCGGCGGCGCGTCGAGGCGCCCACGCCGCAGGAACGCCCGCCACTGGGTCTGGCGCTCGGGAGCGGCGAGGAACCCCTCGCTGAGCGCCAGCGGCTCCGCGTCGGGGAATGGCGTCCGGCGGCGCAGGAAGGT
>DYIW01000403.1 GCA_020723465.1 Phycisphaera mikurensis | reverse complement strand
GCCAGTCCGCGCCCGTGAACGCGCATCGCTCATGGCCGAACAGGTCGCTCTCGACCAGTTGCGCCGGAAGCGTGGTGCAGTCCACGGTCACGAACGGACCGGATTGCCGCTGCGAGTTGACGTGTACGGCGCGCGCCAGCAGCCCTTTTCCGGTCCCGGTCTCACCGCGCAACAGCACGGTCGCGTCGGATTGGGCCGCGAGCGCGATGCGCTCGTACACGGCTTTCATTGCCGTGCTGCGCCCCACCACATGGTTGAACGGCCCGCGCATCACCAGGCCCGGTCCCGCATCGTTCACCGCACGCAGCGTCGTGAGCGAAAGCGCCCTCGCGAGCTGCATCGAGAGCGCTACCAGGTAGCGCGCGTCCTCCTCGTCGAACGCGCCCTGCTTCTTGTTGAGCAGTTGGATCACGCCTCGCACCGGCGCGCGCGCGTCTTCCCGAATCGGCGCAGCCAGCACCGACCGCGTGCTGTAGCCGGTCAGCCGATCCGCGCTCGGGTCCCAGCGCTCGTCCCCGCGCACGTCCTCCAGCCGGAGCACCTCCCCGGTGCGCGCCACGTATCCGGCGATCCCTTTGCCCGCAGGCTGCCGAAGGTGCGGCACCTCGGGAAGCAGCGCCACGCGTGTCACCAGATCCCCTTGCTCCGCGTCGATGAGCCACACCGTCGCGCGATCGGCCTCCAGCGCCTCGGCCACACGCTCGCACGCCGTCGACAGCATCGCGTCGAGATCCACCTCCCGCGCGAGCAACGTGGCCAGATCGACCAGCAGCGAAAGCTTCGCCATGCCCGCGCAGCATATCAGGCCGCCGGCTTCGCGCTCCAGGCTTCCGTGCAGCCGTTGCCGAGGCCGGACCGTGCTACAGCTTCGGACACTCCGGCGGCAGGGGCTTGCCCGCGCCGTAGTCGCACACGATCTGCCCGCGGCGCTGCAGCTTCCCGCCCTGGATTTCGTACTCGGTCGCTACGTGCACCGTTCCGCTTCGTCCCCAGGTCCGGATCGACGGCGGCGAGGCGGACGCGTCCGCAACCGCCACATCGATCGACGCCCCGTGCACGCTGCCGAGCTTGCGGAGGCATCCCTGGTACGTGCCGTAGACGTCATAGGTGCAGCCCCCGGAGCCGCAATCGTCCAGCGGGCAGTGTGACAGCTCCAGCCCGGCGCCGCTGAACGCCGGCAGAACGTCCACGTTTCTGTTGCCGTTCCGGCACGGCATTGCGATGAGCTTGTCATGCGGCGTGCACGGTTCGAGGGAAGCTGACGTGGCAGGGGCCTGCGGGGAGGAGGCGGACGCTGCAGCATCGGGAGCGCTCGTCGTTGTGCCACGCGAGCAGGCCGCGCTCAGCGCAAGTACGAGCGGTGTGACGATGAGGCTCGCGCGTGGATGTACTTGCATGATGCAGTCCCCGGACTTACGTCCTCACGGCCATGCCCGTCAAGGCTCCGCCTCCGCGCATTCGCCTTCGCCCTCCTCTCTCCTGGCTACTATGGTCCAGCCATGATCTCGGTCCGTGAGCTGCACAAGCACTATCGCGTCCACCAACGCGCGCCCGGGCTTTGGCCTGCCTTCCAGTCCATCTTCCGTAGAGCCTACGAGGAGGTTCGCGCAGTCGACGGGATCTCGTTCGAGGTCAAGCCCGGTGAGCGCGTTGGATTTCTCGGCCCCAACGGCGCGGGAAAGACCACGACACTCAAGGTGCTCTCGGGCCTGCTGCACCCGACCGCAGGCGAAGTCAGGGTCGGAGCATTCACACCCACGCAGCGCCAGGACAGCTTCCTCAAGACGATCACGCTGGTGATGGGCCAGAAGCAGCAGCTCATCTGGGATCTGCCTCCTTCGGAGACGTTCGAGCTCAACCGCGGCATCTACGGCATACCGCGCCCCCAGTTCAACGAAACGCTCGCAGAGCTTTCGAGGTGGCTCGAGCTGGGAACGCTCGTGAGCAAGCCCACGCGCCAGCTCTCGCTCGGCGAGCGCATGAAGTGTGAGCTGGCGGCTGCGCTGATCCACCGGCCGTCGGTGCTGTTCCTGGACGAACCCACCATCGGCCTGGACGTCTCCATGCAGGCCACGATCCGGGCCTTCATCCGGCAGTACAACGAACGCTACGGCGCCACGCTCATCCTCACGAGCCACTACATGGATGATGTCGCGGCGCTATGCCCTCGCGTTGTGGTCATCGATCGCGGCAAGCTGTCGTACGACGGCGGGCTCGAAGAGCTGGTGCGGCACGTACGGCCGGAGAAGCGGGTGGTGCTGCAGTTCGAGCGGGCCGTGAGCGAACAATCGTGGGAGCAGTACGGCAAGCTCGTGAGCGCCGAGAGCAGGAGCGTGGTGCTGCAGGTGCGCAACGATCAGGTGAGCGCGGTGGTCACGCGTGCGCTCGGCAACCTGCCTGTCAAGGACCTGACCATCGAGAACGCGCCGCTGGAGGAAGTGATGAGCGAGCTGTTCTCGCGGAGCCGCGCCGCCGCGCCGGAGACTCCCGCGTGAGCCTGCGCAACACCCTGCGCGCCTACCCGGTGATGCTCAAGGTTGGCTTCTCCGAGGCGATCGCCTACCGCGCCGAGTTCTTCGTCTGGGTGCTCACCACCACGATGCCGCTGATCATGCTCGCGCTCTGGAGCGCTGTCGCCTCCGAAGCGCCGGTGGGCAGGTTCGGGCAGACGCAGTTCACCGCGTACTTCCTGGCGTCCTTCATCGTGCGCCAGATGACCTCGTCCTGGTCTGCCTGGCAGATGAACTACGAGGTGCGCCATGGCATCATGAGCATGCGGCTGCTCAAGCCGATCCACCCGCTGTGGTCCTATGCTGCGGAGAATTGGGCCGCGCTGCCGCTGCGCCTCATCGTGGCCGTGCCCCTGGGCGCCGTGGCCCTCGCGATCGTCGGCCCAGGCCAACTGCCGTCCGACCCGCTCACCTGGCTCGCATGGGTTGCGTCCATGGCGGGCGCCTGGCTCATCACCTTCCTGGTCAACGTGAGCGTGGGCAGCTTGAGCTTCCACATCGAGAGCAGCGTGAAGGTCATGGACGTCTGGTTCGCCGTGTTCTTCGTGCTCAGCGGCTACCTGGTGCCCATCGAGCTGTTCCCGGGACCTCTCCGCACGCTGGCGGACTGGCTGCCGTTCCGCTACCAGCTCGGCCTGCCTGTGGAGATCCTCACGCGTGCGTATGACGCGTCCGGTGCATGGTGGATGGTGGCCAGGCAGTGGGCGTTCGTGGCCGTGACCTGGGCTGCGGCCGCGATCATCTGGCGCACAGGGGTACGACGCTTCGAGGCGTACGGGGGATAGGATGCTGCGCTACGCGAATCTGCTGTATGTGCAGGTGCGGGCCTCGATGCTCCTGGCCCTTCAGTATCGACAGGACTTCGTGATCGAGGGGTTCGTCTCGGTGCTGTGGGCCGCCACGGCGCTGGTCCCGCTCACGGTGGCCTACGGGCAGCGGCGCAGCATCGCGGGCTGGTCCCACGGTGAAGCGCTCGTGGTGCTCGGGTTCTTCATCCTGCTGCAGGGCGTGCTCGAAGGCGCGATCAACCCGAGCCTCGTGGGTGTGGTCGAGCACATTCGCAAGGGAACGCTGGACTTCGTGTTGATGAAGCCGGCCGACTCGCAGTTTCTGGTGTCTACCACGCGTTTTTTGCCGTGGCGCGCCATCAACGGGCTCACGGCCCTGGCCGTGTTCGTCTACGCGTTCCTGAACCTCGGCAGGGCGCCGTCGGCGGCCGGCGTGCTCGCAGCGCTGGTGCTGCTCGGAGCCGCGGTGCTGCTGCTGTATTCGCTCTGGATCCTGACCGTCTCGGCGGCGTTCTACGTGGTGAAGGTCGACAATCTTACGTGGCTGTTCGGAGCGATCTTCGATGCGGCCCGCTGGCCCTCGAGCGTGTTCCGCGGCGCGGTGCGCGCCGTCTTCACCTTCGTGATCCCGCTGGCCCTGATGACCACCTTCCCCGCACAGGCGCTGCTCGGCACGATCACGCCTCTGACCCTCGCGTCTTCGCTGGGGGGCGCCGTGCTGTTCGCGTTCGCCGCCCGGCTCGTGTGGCTGCAGTCGATTCGCAAGTACACCTCGGCGAGCAGCTGAA
>DYIW01000402.1:894-4087 GCA_020723465.1 Phycisphaera mikurensis | reverse complement strand
CGCCTGCAGCTCGGCGACGCGCCGCCGCAGCTCGAGCTCAACGTCCTTCTGGCCGGCGAGCGCGGCCCGCAGCTCCTCGAGCTGCAAGCGAGCGGCGTCGAGCGCCGCGGGAAAGCCCTCGAGGCGCCGGACCTCCGCTCCGAGGGATTCGGCTTCGGCGCGCAGCCGCTGGATACGCTCGAGCTGGTGGTAGAGCTGGCCGACCAGGTGGTCCACGTGCCGCTCCAGGATCAGGGCACGCTCCGCGACCGCCTCCTCGGGCGCGCGCGCGGGCGCGGCGCCGAGAAGCTCCCTGTACATCTCCTCGAAGTCCCTGGCGTTCTGCACCAGCGTCCTCACGTCGCCCGAGCGCGCCGCCATGCTGCGCACCCGCTCGCGGTCGCGCAAGAGCTCGGCCAGGAGCGCGCGCAGATGCATCGCGTCGCCAGCGCGGAACAGCAGGCCGTTTTCGCCCGGGACGACGATCTCGGCGATGCCCGGCACGTCCGCGCCGAGCACGGGCACGCCCGAGGCGAAAGCCTCGAGCGCCACGAAGGGCGTGTTCTCGTGCCAGAGCGAGGGCACGACCAGGACGTCGAGGCGGGCGAGCGTCTCGCCCACGCGCTCGGGCTCTACGGCGCCGCGCAGGCGCACGCGCGCGTCGCCAGCAGCCGCCGCCCGTACTTCCCCCGCGTAGTCGGGGAAGCGCGTGTCGTCGCCGAAGATGTCTACCGCGAGGTCGCCCGGCAGGCCCGAGGCGGCCGCGGCCAGGAGGTGCGCGCCCTTCGGCCGGTTGATGCTGCCGATGAAACCGACTCTCAGCGTGCCGAGAGAAGCGGGAGACGCGCGCGCGCCGGGCTCTGGCGGATCGACGCCGTAGCGCACCAGGTGGATTCTGTCCGCGTCGAAACCGTGGCGCGCGAACAAGGCGCGCAGCGTCTCCGAGGGCGCCACGATGCGGCTCGCGCTTCCCAGGATCTGCCGCAGGAAGCGCGGCCGCGCCGCGAGCGCCCGGAGCGCGGGGTACGGCCCGCGGCCGTTCCAACCCAGGCCGCGTTCGTCGGACGGGGTGGCCGCGGGCGGGGGCACGAAGCCCTCCTGCTGCGTGAAGCGCTCGAGCCGTTCCAGGTCCGCGTCCCCGGCGGCGAGGCATCCCAGGCAGACGGCGGGTTCTGGCCCGGAACATGCTCCTCCCCCCGGCGCGCGCAGGAGCTGCGCAAGCGGGCACAGGAACCAGTCGTCCATCAGGCTCACGACCACCGGCACGCCGCGCAGGCGTGCCTCCTCGATGAGCGAGGCGCCGAGGAAGGCGGCGTGGAAGACGTGCGCCACCTGCGGCCGGAACTCGTCGAGGAGCCGGCCGAAGGACTTGCCGAGGAGCACGTAGTAGTACGAGGCGAGCACGCCGTTGCCGGCCGCGTCGCGGTCGAGGAACACGCGCCGCACGCGCGTCCCTTCGTGTTCGGTGTCCTGCTCGGAGAACGGCGCGCTCGCTCCGCCGCCCGCGGGCTCGAAGGTGAAGACCCGCACCTCGTGGCCCAGGGGATCAACGAGCCTCTTCGCCAGCCTGCTGGCGTACAGCTCCGTGCCGGTCTGGAAGCGCGGCGGGTACTGGTGCGTGACGAAGACGACGCGCATCAGCGGGCCCCGCGCGCGAGCGAGCAGTAGATCGCCTCGAGCGCGGCCGCGTTCTCGGCGATGGTGCGCACGTGCTTCGGCGAGGCCACCAGGCGCGCGCGCAGGTCCGCGTCGTCCATGACGCGCGCCATCTGCGCCGCGAGCGCGGCAGCGTTCCCCGGCTCGAAGAGGAGCGCCGTCACGCCGTCCTCCACGCCCTCGGCCATGGCGCCGAGGTTCGAGACCAGGACCGGCACGCCGGCGAGAAAGCCCTCGCGCAGCGTCAAGCAGAACGCCTCGTACCAGAGGGACGGCACCACCAAGGCGTCGAGCGCGCCGAGGAGGCGCGGCAGGTCTTCCTGCGCGTAGCGGCCGTGGAAGCGCACGCGGCCGCCCGCGCCCCGCGCCAGGGCCTCGAGGCGCGCCGCGTAGTCGCCGACCTCGTGCCAGGGCAGGACCTCGCCGTGGACGTCCAGGCGCGCGCCCGCGCGGCCGAGCAGCGCGAAGGCCTCGATCAGGACATGCACTCCCTTGGTCGGCAGCACCGTGCCGATGAAGCCGAAGCGGAAGACATCGGCGGGCGCGCGCGCGAGGGCGCGGAAGGGCGCGTGGTCGAGGCCGTTCTCCACCACGCTGGTGCGCTCGCGCGGGATGCCGTAGCGGGCGAAGACCTCGCGCGAGGAGGCCGACGGCGTGACCAGGCGATCCGCGCGGCTGAGCAGCCCGCGTATCCAGTCGTGGTAGGCAGCGAGCTGCTCCAGGTCGCGGCCGTGGCCAAACCACCCGCCCCACATGCGCGCCAGGCAGGACGCGCACCTCTCCGGCTCGATGTCCTGGCAGAGGCTCAGGTCCGGCGTCATGCGCTGGCCGCGCGGGCAGCCCATCCAGAAGTCGTGCAGCGTCATCACGACTCCGGCGCCGTGCTCGCGCGCCGCGTCGATGAGGTCGGTCGAGAGGCAGGTCAGGTGGTGCACGTGCACCACGTCCGGCCGGAACTCGGCGAGGACCTCGGTAAAGCGCGCGCGGATGGCCGGGTTCCGGTAGATGCGCTCGAAGCTGGTGCAGTCGCCGAACAAGTAGTTGAGGCGCGCCACGTCGATGCCGTCGACCGTGTAGCGCTCGAGCGCGAACTCCGGCCGGCGCGGGTCGGCGCCGCGGCAGAAGACCAGCACCTGGTGTGCGCGCAGGAGCTCCCGCGCGATGCCGCGCACGTGCAGCTCCACGCCCCCGATCGACTCGGGCAGGAAGCCGGCGGTGACCAGAAGGATGCGCATGTTCGCGTTCGCGCCTCAGGGTACGGCGGCCATGCGAGAACTCTAGCCGGAAGACGCGTCGGCCGGCACACTTCGGCGGGCACGGGAGCGGGAAGCGACGCCCTCAGGCTGCGGGACGCGTCCGTCTCGAAGCCGCCCAGAACGCCAAGCCCAGCGCCAGGACGACGGCCGCGCCTGCAGGCCCGAAGTTGGCCAGCGCGCGCCACGCGAACTTGTCCATGTGCGGGCCGTGGAAGAAGCGCGCTGCAGCCCCCATCTCCGCGAAGGGAGCCAGGACGGCCAGGGCGAGCGGCACCGGACCCAGATCGCCCAGGAGCCGCCCC
>DYIW01000402.1:0-884 GCA_020723465.1 Phycisphaera mikurensis | reverse complement strand
GCAAAGCAAAGAACCTCGCGCTCGCAGGTCTGCCGCGCGCGCCACGAGCGAGCCGGCCGAGAACCGTCACCGCGAGCACGCCGTCGATGAGCGCCGACCCCACGCGCAGGAGAGAGATCGCGGGCGTGGCGAAGTAGTCATCGAAGGGCAGACCCCTCTCGAACTCCAACCTCCAGGGAAAGGTGAAGTAGGAGCCCGTGCCGAGAGCCACGACGAGCAGCAGGCCCGCCACCCAGGACACCGTCCTCGCCACCTCGGACTCTCCCTTCTTTCATGCTTTCATGCCTGCGTCTTGGCGCAAGCAGACCGCCTTGCCGGATGGCCCAGCATCGCTCGGCGCAACGATACCCGCTCGCCTCTCCTCCCGGGTGACCAGAGCGACAGCGAATCCCGTCGAAGCCGCCACGGGCCAGGTCCTGCTCGCCGACGCCGGACACTCCGAAGGGGCCCGCGTCTTCGTGGATAGCGAGCACCACATCCGCCGGGAAGACCAATCCCGTCCGGCTCACCGTCCTGCCCGCTCCGGCGCCGCAGAGGGCCATCGACCATCTCGGAGTCCCAAGAGTCCGATGACGCGTCCAGAGCGTGCCGCCACGACTCGACTCACGTCACCTGCACACGCGGGCCTGGCGCATCGGCGCCTCAGGACTTCCCTCAGAACCTGATTCCCCGAATCGCGCTCAGCGCGACCGTGTACACCTCCAATGGCTCGCACGGCAGAACCGCGATGATCGCGCGGCGCCGTTGCGGCGTCGGTCGCCCTCGGGCCGCGTTGTGCTCCACTTCCACGATCCCGTCTTTCCAGAACACGGAGAACTCGTCCGTATCGCCTAGACCCGGAACCAGCACGTGCCCCTTGCAGCACTTTCGGAAAAAAAGGGAGA
>DYIW01000401.1 GCA_020723465.1 Phycisphaera mikurensis | reverse complement strand
TCACCCGAGGAGAGCGTGGACGAGCTGATCGCGCGCGCCGACCGCGACCTCCTGAGTTCAGAAGGCAAGGGGCCGGTCATCAAGCTCGTCGACGCCCTGCTCTTCGAGGCCCTGGGCCGCGCCGCGAGTGACCTCCACGTCCAACCGCTCGATGACCGCACCATCGTGCGCTACCGCCTGGACGGGATGCTCGTCACCGTACGGGAGCTGCCGCGGAGCCTGACGCCGACGCTCGTCAGCCGCATCAAGGTCATGGGCCGCATGGACGTGGCCGAGAGCCGGATGCCCCAGGACGGCCGCGCCACCGTGACCATCGGCGCGCGCGCCGTGGACCTCCGCATCAGCACGCTCCCCACGAGCTACGGCGAGCGCGCCGTGGTGCGCCTGCTCGACAACCGCCAGAGCCCCTCCGGCTACGCGGACCTCGGCATGCCGGCGCACGTCTCGTCCCGCTTCCTCTCCTCTGCTTCGCGCTCGCACGGCATGATCTTGCTCACGGGCCCGACCGGCTCCGGGAAGACCACCACCCTCTACGCCACGCTCCGCCAAGTGGGTGCGTCCACCAAGAACCTCATGACCATCGAGGACCCGATCGAGTACGAGCTGTCGACCGCAGGCCTCGCCGTATCCCAGTCCCAGGTGAACGTGAAGAAGGGCCTGTCCTTTGCCTCGGGGCTGCGCCACATCCTGCGCCAGGACCCGGACGTCATCATGGTGGGCGAGATCCGCGACGCCGAGACCGCGCGCATCGCGCTCCAGTCGAGCCTGACCGGGCACCTCGTGCTCTCGACGCTCCACACGAACGACGCGCCGAGCGCGGTCACGCGCTTGGTGGACCTCGGCCTCGAACCCTACCTCGTGAGCGCGTCCCTCTCGGCTGTGTGCGCGCAGCGCCTCGTGCGCCTGACGCACGGATCCTGCCAGGGAAGGGGCTGTCCCGGGTGCTTTCACACGGGCTTCCAGGGCCGCACCGCCCTGTTCGAGCTCATGGTCGTGGACGACCTGATCCGGGAGAAGATCGCCGCAATCGCGCCCCTCGAGGAGATCCGCCAGGCGGCCAGGAAGAGCGGCATGCGCTCGCTCCTGGAAGAGGGACTCGACCTCGTTTCCGCGGGACGCACCACGCGCGAGGAGATCGAGCGCGTGGTCCAGGAGGGGACATGACGCTTTGGCGCTACAGGGCGATCCGCACGGCCGCCTCTGGCGAGGCGGTGGACGGCGAGCTCGCGGGCGGGTCAGGCGCCGAGGTGCGGGCCGCGCTCCGCAGGGTCGGCTTGCAGGTGATCGACCTGAAGGAGGTGAGAGGACGCGGGCCGAAGACGGACCATCCCCTGTTCCTCGCGCTCGAGCGCCACCTCCGGAAACGGCGCCGAAGCGCGCGCGCGGAGCTGTTCGACGGGCTCGCGACCCTGCTCGAGAGCGGGCTCCCCATGCTGCAGAGCCTCGACGCCGCGCTCCGCACACGAAGGGGCACGTCCGCGGGCCGGATGCTCGCGTCGCTTCGCGAGGGACTTCGGGACGGGGCCTCGCTCGGCCAGAGCATGCAGGAAGAGCCCGCCTGGTTCGAGGCGGTCGAGATCGCCATGGTCGAGGCCGGCCAGCGGGGCGGGACTCTTCCTTCGGTCCTGCGAGCGCTCGCGGACCGCCACGAGCGCGCCGGGTCGCTGGCGCAGAAGCTCGCGGGCGCCCTCACCTACCCGGCGCTGCTCACCATCCTCGGCCTCGCCGTGGTCGTCTTCCTCAGCACCCGGACGCTTCCGGACTTGATCCGCGTGCTCGAGGACGCGGGTGTCACTCCGCCTGCCCTCACGCTCAAGGTGATGGCCGTAGGCCGTGCCATCCAATGGGGCTGGCCCGCCGCGCTCCCGCTTCTGCTCCTCCTCGGAACAGGCGTCCTGCTGCTCCGGCAACGCCTGGCAAAGCCCGGCTCGAAAGCGGCGGCGCTCCTCGATCGCCTCTACCCACGGGTGCTCCGCCGGGCACGGCTCGCGGAGGTCACGAGCGGGCTTGCTGACCTCCTGCGTTCGGGCGTGCCCATGGTCGAGGCGCTCCGCGTGCTCGCGCCCGCGGCCTCCCATCCCGGGCTCCGGGCCTGCCTCGTGCATGCGGCCTCGCGCATCGAGCACGGCGCCGAGGTGGCAGAGGCGTTAGCGGACGAGCGGTGGTTCGACGCCGAGGTCCTGCGCCTGGTCGAGGTCGGCCAGGCCTCGGGCGAATTATCGGCTCTTCTCGAGCGCCTGGGGAAGCGGCTCGAGCGCTCTGCCGCTCGGGCCATCGATCGCTTCGCCGCGCTCCTTGAACCCGCCGCGATCCTGGTGCTTGCCGCGCTGGTCGGCACCGTGGCCATGGCCGCGATCCTCCCCCTTTTCCATTTGCAGGAGGCGTTCTGATGCGAAGCGTGCGCCACGCCTTCACCCTGGTCGAGACCCTGGCCGTCCTCGTCATCTTGGGCCTGCTCGCCTCTGTGCTGCTCGTCAACTTCTCGGGCAGTGTGGGGAGGGGCAAGCAGGAACTGGCGAAGACCGGCATCGGCATCGTCATCCAGAAGCTCGAGGTCTACCGCATCGAGCGCGGGAACTGGCCGCCGAACGACCTCGGGCTCCTCGCCCTGGGCGAGGGCCACGCCAAGCCCACCGACGCTTACTTCCTGAACCACGATCAGCTCCTCGATCCGTGGAAGCGGCCCTACGTGTTCCTCGCGCCCGGGCCAGAAGGCCACCCCTACGAGGTGCTGAGCTACGGGAGCGACGGCCAGCCGGGAGGAGACGGGGAAGGGAAGGACGTGTCGTCCGTGAACCTCGGGGGGACTTGAGAAATGGACCCACGCAAAAACGCCCCCGGCTTCACCGTGCTCGAGCTGCTCGCCGTCGTGTCGCTCCTCTCGCTCGCGATGGCGCTCGGCGCCACGCGCTTGGGTGTGGCCACGGACCAGGCGCACCTCTCGCGCGCGCTCGCGGACCTGCTCGAGATGGACGCCCGCGCGCGGTTGCTCGGTCGCTCGGGCGGGGCCGTGTGTTTGAGCCTCGGGAGCGATCCCGCCCGCCTCGTGCTCGTGTGCGCGCGGGCCGGGGACATCCTTCAAGCCACGGCGCTCCCGCGCGACGTCCTGGTGCGGCTCACGGATCCGCTTTCGAGGGAGGCGCTCGACAAGATCCGGTTCGATCGCGCGGGGCGCTCCTGCGACTACTGGGTGGAAGTCCGTCTCGGCGACGCCCAAGAACGAAGGACCGTGGCGGGGCTGACCGGTCTGGTCGCGAAGGGAGCCGAGCCGTGAGGACGGACCAGGGACTCACGCTCCTCGAGGTGCTCGCGGCAGTCGTGCTGCTCTCGCTCCTTGCCGCGGCCGTGACGCCGCTCCTGCGGGACGCGATCCGCGCGTACGGGTCAGTGGCGGTGGAGGCGGCTGCGATCAGCACGGAGGACGGCGAGCCGATCGTGCTCGTGCGCGGGGACGCGCTCCAAGGCACGTGGCGCGTCGTCATCGTGAACGGCGTCGCGGTCTGCAGGTGGTTCCCCGAGGAGGCGGAGAAGCGCACCGGAAGGGGGCCGCGATGAGCCTTGCGCGCACGCGCGGACTGACGCTCGTCGAGCTGCTCTTGACGCTTGGCCTCCTCGGGTCGCTCTCGCTCGCGATCGCCGCCTGGACCACGACCACGTCCAGGCTTGCCGGAAAGATCGCGCCCGAGGTCCGGTGGCGCGCCGCGGCCGCGGCCACCTTGCGCCAGATCGGCGACGACCTGTTCTCCGGCGACGTCCCGAGCGGCGAGGACCTCCGCGTCGTCGTGAAGGACGGCGGGCTCACGATCCGCACGCGCGCGCTCCTCGGCGGCCCGGCGGAGCATGCCTTCGTCTTCGACCCGATGTCCCGCACGCTCGACCTGGTCGAGGCCGCCTTCCGCGAAGCGAGGGAGGCGGAGCGCGCCGTGCACCGCCTGCTCACGGATGTCTCGGACTGGGAGGCCACGCTCGATGCGGAGAAGGAACGGCTCGAAGTGGTCGTGACCGGACCCGAGGGTCTTTCCGCAAAGCGCGCCTGGAGCCTGCCATGAGACGGACTCGGGGCGTGGCCTTGCTGCTCACCTTGGCGAGCGTCGTGGTCGTCACCACGGCCGTGCTCACCCTCGTG